>JAUVLP010000070.1 GCA_030600655.1 Candidatus Eiseniibacteriota bacterium | reverse complement strand
TTGAGTGAGCGTCTCTCACCATGTCTTGTCGTCCAACGCTCGGAATAACCGGTCGCAACTCGGATCAGATGACCTGGGGGGCAGCACGTGATCGGCCGCACAGTCTCTCATTACACGATCACCGGGAAGCTCGGTAAGGGTGGCATGGGCATCGTCTACCGAGCCGACGACGCGAAGCTGGGCAGGACGGTGGCCCTCAAGTTCCTCGCCCCTGAACTCACACGCGACCCCCATGCCAAGAAACGCTTCATCACCGAAGCACAGGCGGCATCCCAACTCGACCACCCTAACATCTGCACCATCTATGAGATTGACGAGACGGACGACGGGCGCCTCTTCATATCCATGGCGTGCTACGATGGTCGCTCCCTCGCAGACCGCCTTATCGATGGAGCCTTTCAACCCGCCGAGGCGGCCTCCGTGATGCGGGACGTGGCGGACGGACTCACTGCCGCGCACAGGAACGGCATCATTCACAGAGACATCAAGCCTGGCAATATCCTCGTCACAGAAAGCGGCCGTACCAAGATCCTCGACTTCGGACTGGCCAAGCTTGGCACGCCCTCCAGTCAGACCGGGGCCGGGGTGCGCCTTGGAACCGCCGCGTACATGTCACCGGAACAGGCGCGTGGTAGGAAGGCAGACGCCCGCTCCGACATATGGGCTGTCGGCGTCGTCCTGTTCGAACTTCTGACCGGCAGGCGGCCGTTCGACGGGGAGCGATACGAGTCGCTCCTCTACACTATCTGCAACGAGCCCGCAAAGCGGCCATCGGAGATCATGCCCGATATCCCATGGGAGCTTGACGAAGTCGTCATGCGCTGCCTTGAAAAATCGCCGGCTCGACGATACCAGAGCGCGGATGAGCTTCACTCCGCTCTCGCGCGCGTGAGTGCGCATCTTTCCGATCCCACGAGCCCGGCCCAGCTTGCGACAACGCCTCTTCCACCCACGCGTGTAGATAGACGCCGAACTCGCCCGCTCACTACAGCAGCAGTCGCGGTCCTGGTGCTGACCGCCGCGTTCCTTGGCCTGCACCCTGCCGGAAGGCAACTCCTCGCTGGTCTGGGAGGACAGCCGCCGCTGCCGGATCACGTCGTTCTGGCTGTGCTCCAGTTCGAGGGAGCTGATGAAGAATACGCACGGGGATTACGACGGTACTTCGCTCAACAGCTCCATGACATTGAGCAGTTCCAACCGGCTCTCCGAATCATTCCCCTCTCCGATATCGACGGTTTCGATATAGCTTCTCCGCAAGCTGCGGGGACTATCGTCGCCGCTAATCTCACTCTTTCAGGTGGCGTGGACGCGACCCCGGACAGCGTGCGCATACAGTTCGATCTGCGCGAGACCAGGACCGGTCGGTCCGTCCGGTCGTGGAGCATTACGGAGCAGCCCGCAAATGTGGCAGCGCTTCAGGATATCCCCGTCCGCTTCGTCACTGAAGTGCTTGGCCTCGACCTCGCGGCCCGTGCCCGACGAGGACCCGCCGCCGGGGGAACAACCGTGCCTGTTGCATTCGACTCATTCCTGCGCGGCACAGATGCCTTGGCTGCTGCCTCTCTCGGAGACACGATGGACACGGCTGCCGCGGCGCGAGCTGGTAGACTCTTCAGTAACGCAACCGAGGTCGATCCCGCGTTTGCTCTGGCGCACGCGGGACATGGCCGTGCCCTCTGGAAGCTCTGCGACATGATGCAGAAGCCCGTCTGCGAATCCGGGGCCGAGGCCAGTTGCCGGCGGGCGATTGAGCTTGATGAACGTTGCGAGATCGCCCATGTCACACTCTCCAAGCTCCTCCTTCAGACGGGGCTCTATGATGAGGCTGCGGCCACATTGCGGCGCGCCCTTGAACACAACCCGTTCAGCCTTCCAGCGCGACGCACTCTGGCCAACGTTCACATCCTGAGAGGTCAGTTGGCGCTCGCTGAGACCGCCTATCGGGAATCGGCCGAACTCCGTCCGGACTACTGGGGCGTGCATGACGACCTCGGTCTCTTCCTTTCCTCACAGGGACGCTACGAGGATGCAGCGCGCGAGTTCGCAATCGTCACGGATCTCGTGCCGGGGAACGTCCTTGGGTTTCAGAGACTGGGTGTGATGTACTACTGCCTCGACCGGTGGGACGACGCGCGCGCGGTGTTCGAGACGGCTCTCGCGCTTTCCCCCAGCTACGCGATCTGCTCGAATCTCGCTACGCTCCACTTCGGTGAGGCAAGGTACGCCGACGCGGCAGCGATGTATGAAGCGGCACTCGAACTAGACGATTCGGACTACCGCATCTGGGGCAACCTCGGCGCATCGTACCTCTGGATCCCCGGTGGCGAGGCGCGAGCCGCGGAAGCTTACGAAGAGGCCGTACGCCTGGGCGAGCAGAAGCGAGCGCGGACGCCCCGCGCCCCCCAGCTTCTCACCCACCTCGCCGCCTACTACGCGGAGCTGGATGAACCGGAACGTACCCGCGAACTCATGGCAGAAGCGTTGCGCTACGCCCCTAATGATATCGAGATCATGTTTCAGGTGGGCCATACACACGAGGTACTGGGAGACCGGGAGCGGGCGCTTGAGTGGATAGGAAGAGCTCTCAAACGTGGCTACTCGAGAGCACAGATTGAGAGCACACCCGCGCTTCGCGGACTGTGTGCAGACAGGCGGTATCGGGAACTCGCCGCGCGCACCGCCGAATAGGAGCGGTCGAAACAAGAACGGAGGGAATGGAAATGCTAAAGGAGGCTGAAGTGACAGAGACAGCGGGGACGCAGACGACGGTCGACGTTACCATTGATACCAGCGGCACTGTGCCGTGGGTCCCGGCGATTACGGTGAAGCCTGGCGACTTCGTGCTTTTCCACGCCAACCGCGATATCGTCAGCATCTCTTTCCCGGCCACGGGCGTCTTCCCGACGACCGAGATCGTGACCGCACAGACGGACGATATCAAAGTGTGGATCCCGTCCAGCGCCACCCCTGACACCTATGAGTATGCGATCTACGTCCACGGCGACACCAACAAGTACGCCGTGTGCCACTCGCATCCCGTGATGGTCGTCGAGAGTCCTGAGAAGCCTTAGGCGCTCACTCAGCTCGGCGAACCGCACGAACGGAGCGCGCGCTGCATATCAGCCGGCTCAATCCGGCCTCTATGCCAAATCCACGCTGGATGGCACAAGCGCGATGGCTATCTCGGCGAGCGTAATGAGGTCGAGGGCGTTGTGGTGAAACACGTTGAGCATATCGTTGATCTCGCCTGTACGCACGTAGTGGTGATAGACAGCGGGGATATCCTCCCCGGGGATGTCGCCGATGCGGCGTCTACCACAGATGTGCCACTCCAGGGTCTGCAGGCGGCAGTCCGGGAACTCTCCCTTCCAGCGGCGCCGGGAGTGATGTAGAAGGTCAAGGTGTGGGGGTTCGGGCGGGGACTCGATCCTGTGGCGACTCATCCTGTCCCTGAGTACTGGAACGTCGAACGATTTGCCGTTGAACGAGACGAGCATATCGGAGCGGCTGAGCATCTCGCTCCATAGCGTCGCCAGTTCTGCTTCCTCTGCGTAGTCTCGCGCGAGGACCTGCACGAGGCGGATGTCATCGCCCGTGATTCGCATGGCCCCAAGCAAGAAGACCATGCTCCCGGCAAGACCCGTCGTCTCGGTGTCGATGAAGAGAGCGCCGGGGGGATTTCCAAACAGGGCTCTGAGCTCCCTGGCTGAGTCGTCACGCTTCGCCATAATCTCAGCAGCCGGCTTGAGCTCTCTCAGTATCCGCGCGACATCTCGTCTCGATGTAAGATCCGAGACGCTCCTGTCGAGCACGAGGATCCCGTCGCTCCGGACGACGCCACCAAGCTCCTCGATGCTGCGGGGTTTCTCGAGGCCGCCGAATGCCTCTGTGCCACCAACCCTCTCGCGACCGCCGCTCCACAATTGTGACGCGCCCGCCCGCTCCTGCGTACGCGCCCGCCCCCGCGAGGACCGTGCCCGTGCATGCCGGACCTCTCCCTCACCCGGTTCGAAACCAAGTTCCGAGAGCCGTTGTCTGAGCTTGTCGTCCACGATTGTCCCTGGTCGGTTGTCTTGAGGGTGGGTCGCTTCAGCACTCCGGGAACTCACACCGATGCCGGCCGCACGCCAAGCCCCGGCTCGTCCGGCAGAGTCATCTTCCCACAGTCTATCTTTACTCCCACGAACGGATCGCTCTTGAGCAACAGCCCCGAGTCGAGATCCGCGTAGTCCATGAGTGGCGAGATGTGTGCGGCCGCCGTTATCGCCAGTGAGCTTTCCAGCATGCAACCGATCATCGTCTTGAGACCATGCTCCCGCGCAACCTTTGCCATCTTCACTGCCTCGACGATCCCACCGCACTTCATGAGTTTGATCACGACTCCGTCAACCGCATCGGCCACGGCCGGGATCTCGGCGCTTGTCGGACAGCTCTCATCAGCAAAGATGGGGACTGATGTGTGTCGCTTGACGAGTCTCAACCCGTCGATATCGTCTGCCGGCACGGGTTGCTCCACGAGCTCCACACCGATCTCATCGAGTACTCCTATCTTCTCGATCGCTTCGGCAGGTCCCCAGGAGCAGTTCGCATCGACCGTAACAGCTGATCCGGTCGCTTCTTTGATCACCTTCACGATGGACAGATCAGTGCCGGCATCCAGCTTGATCTTGAGCATCGGAAACCCGCCCGCCTCCATCGCCTTCCGAAGCATGACATCCGGCTCATCCAACCCGATGCTCATCATTGTCAAGGGAACATCGGAAGGATCGAGCTCGAGGAGGCGGTACAGGGGCCTCCCGTACCTCTTCCCCATCATGTCGTGAGCTGCGATCTCAAGCGCTGCCCGAGCTGCCGGGTCGCCGGCGCCACCTCGGGAGGTGAGCTCGGCCATGAGCTCGGATTCGTGAGCAGCATGTTCCACCTTCGGCCGCATCCGCTCAAGGAAAGCCACGACCGAATCGGCCGTCTCCCCGTAGAAACGCGACGGATCGGCTTCACCTAGACCTTCGACGGTTCCGTCTGATAAGTGAATGATGACGCTCTCGCTCGACACGCTCGTGGTGCGAGCCGTGCGGAAGACGTACTTCGGAACCAGTTCGATTCTCTCGTAGGATAGCTTCACGGGAAGGCTCCCGCTTGTATGGGTGCGCAACAGAACCGGCTCTGCACGCGTGACTACTTCACGTAGGGATTGTGACTGCGCTCGTGACCCACTGTGGTGGAAGGCCCGTGCCCTGGAAGAAGGATGGTGTCGTCCGGGAGGACCATTATCTTATCCTGGATCGAAGCCATCAGAACCTCCCACGCTATGTCCTTTTCATCACAGCTGCACGGGAGATCCGTGCGACCGACAGAGCCGGCGAAGATCGTATCCCCTGTGAATGCGTAGCCATCTCCAACGAGCGTTATCGCGCCCGCGCTGTGCCCAGGAGTGTGCACGACTTTGAGTACGATCTCCCCAACGACCACTTCGTCGCCTTCCGTCAGGAAACGATCCGCAGGCGACACCTGGATGTCAAAACCCAGCAGCCGGGAGGCGTTTCGGTCCGGATCCGTGAGCTTCAGGCCGTCGAGCTCGTGGACCGCCACTGTTGCTCCGAACTCGCGCCTCAGAAGGTCGTTGCCCTCCATGTGATCCGCGTGCCCGTGAGTATTGATGATCTGTTCAACCGTCACCCCCAACCGCTTCACCTCGGCTATGACGCCGGCTATCTCATCGTGGTCTGATGTCCCAGGATCGATTATGGCTGCCTTCTTCGAAGGAGTGGATACAAGAATGTAGCAATTGGCTTCTGCGTATCCAAGGACAGCGCTCTCGAGCGTGATCCCGTCTCCTACCTCGTGCTTGGTCCAGTTCATCATGAACAACTCCAGTGAGTCTCTGGTTGGTTATCTGTCGATCAGACCAGGATCCAAAATGCCCGCAAGTAGAAGGCGCGCCGACTCCTTGTCCGGGATCGGCCAGGCTCCCTCTGTATCCGGATCCTGGTGTATGGCGGGCCTCAAGACGGGGAGACCGACGCACGAAGGGCAGCCATCTTCACAGCTGCACTCATCAACGAGTTCCCTGCACCCGCGCAGGAGTTCGTCTATCATGTAATAGCCGCGCTCCGCAAACCCCAGCCCCCCCTCGTAGCGATCGTAGATGAACATCGTGGGAAGACCCGTGTTGCTACTGTCTACTATACCCCCTATGTCCCGCCGGTCACACATCGAAAAGAGCGGCAGCACGGATATCGCGAGGTTTCGGATGCCCACAAGCCCCTCAACAGGGTTCTTGCCGGCCTTCCGGACCTCGTCCATGATGTCTTCTTGCGGGGTAAACCAGAGCGCGCCCGTCTCAAGGTGCTGCGGAGGGAGATCGAGATTGCACCATCCCAGCGAATCGAGCTGATAGAATTTGATCTTCTTGAAAGCAGCAGTCACCCATGTGACCGTCGCGGCGCCGAAGACGATCCGGTTCCCATTCCAGTCCTTCTCCTTCTTCGCTTCACCGATCCTTATCGAAGACTCGAGCACCGGCTGCGTGTAGTAGTCCACCTCTCGCTTCTCCACGTAGGCAACCTTCTGCTCAAGATCGAGCTCCCGTACGAAGTACGTCTCTCCTTCGTGCAGGTAGATCGCTTCCGGGTACACGAGTTCGGGTGCGCTGATAGAATCCACGACACCGATGACGGCGTTCTCCTTGCCGGCATCGAGAATCGTGTATGTGTTGTCGGAGATAGTCCTGAGACTCACTTGCCGTGAGGGCATCTCTGTCGTGGCCCAGTAGCTGTGCCCGTCGATCTTGTTGAGCTCGCCGAGATCCTCGAGGATGTTCGCTATCGGCTCCATCATCTCACCGAAGAGCTTCTCATCCCCATCGACAAGCGGCAACTCGAACGCGGCGGAACGGAGGTGCTTCGAGAGGATGTACTTGTTCTCCGGATCTATCACGGCGTTCTCAGGCGACTGCCTGAAGAAGTAGTCACCGTGTCTCATAAGGTACTGGTCTATCGGATCGTTGTAGGCGACCAGGAAGACCACAGAGTCGTCGGAGCCTCGCCCCGCGCGTCCTGCCTGCTGCCACGTGCTTGCTATCGTGCCCGGAAATCCGATTATCACCGTCGCATCAAGGCTCCCTACGTCTATCCCAAGCTCGAGCGCATTGGTGCTTGCAACGCCCATGAGTTCTCCTGAGAACAACTGTCGCTCGATCTCCCGCCGCTCCCCAGCCAGGTAACCACCCCTGTAAGGCTTGATCTTGCCCGCGTACTCCGGCCTCAGCCGCCTGAGCGTGTCCTTCGTGTAGCGGTAGACCAGCTCCGCGACCACTCGAGCGCGACCGAACGTGATCGTCTGGAAGTCATCTGCGATGAGCTTCGCCATGAGGGTGTGCCCCTCGACGTTCGTGCTCCTCCGCTCCATCTTCGCCATGTCAAGGAACGGAGGGTTCCACAGCACGAAGTACTTCTTCCCTCGAGGACTCCCATCATTGTCGATGACCACAACGGGGGCTCCGATCATGCGCTCGGCCAGTTCCCCTGGATTGGCGATCGTCGCGCTCGAGCAGATGAACTGTGGGCTCGACCCGTAGTGCGCACAGATTCGTCTTAGCCTCCGGATCACATTCGACACATTGGAGCCGAAGATGCCGCGGTAGGAGTGGACCTCGTCTATGACAACGTACTTGAGATCCTTGAAGAAGCGGTTCCACTTCGGATGATACGGCAGTATCCCCGCGTGGAGCATGTCGGGGTTCGAGAGGATGACGTTCCCCTCGTCACGTAGCTTGCGGCGTGTGTGCCGCGACGTGTCGCCGTCGTACGTGCCTGCTCGAATGAGCCCGGCCAGCCGCTTGTCCAGTTCCGACAGCCGCAAGAGACCCTTGAGCTGGTCCTGGGCCAGCGCCTTCGTTGGGAAGAGATAGAGCGCTTTCGCCGACGGGTCGTTCATCAGGCGCTCTATGACGGGGATGTTGTAGCAGAGCGTCTTGCCGGATGCGGTGCCGGTCACTATCACGACGTTCTTCCCGTCGCGGATGGCATCTATCGCATCGACCTGATGAGAGTAGAGATGTTCGATACCTGTCTGCACCAACGCGTCGGCGAGAACGCGCGGCACCGGCTCGGCGAGATCACCGTACCTGGCCTCGCGCGCCGGAACCATCTCGACGTGCGCTATCTGCCCATCGTAGTCGCGGTCGAGCGTGAGCTTCTTGAGGAAATCGGTTATGGTCACGCCAGCTCCTCCCCCAGAAGCTCCACCATAAGCTCAGCGTTGGTCGCGGCATGCCCCACGTGACAGTTGTTGAAGAAGACGTAGACCTTGCTCGCCTTCTGCTCGAGATTGAGCAGCTTCTCCCCCCACTCGGAGAGTTCCCCTCTGCTGTAGTCGTAGTCGTATCGGTCGCCGCCGCGTCCCCACCAGTTCTTTGTGTTCCGCCCGTGGAAACGGACGTACGCCGTGTCGGTCGTCGCCACCGCCAGCGGCGGGACGAGCCCTTTAAGGGCCGGCTCATCTACCGAGCAGTACCCGACACCCCTTTCCTTGAGAAACTCGAACGTCTCATCTTCTATCCACGAGTCGTGCCGGAACTCAACAAAGAGTGAGTCGCCCTCGAGTCCTTCCTGAATGGCCTCGATGTGCCGCATCTCATTGTCACCCTTCCGGTATCGCCACGGAAACTGCGCGAGATAGCCCCCGAACTTCCCTGCACGCTTCAATGGCTCGACTGCACTCGTGAATTTCCGGTACATCTCCGGGTCATCCTCGATCTCGTGGGTCATCCCCTTGTAGAGCTTAACGATGAACTCGAACCCTGGTGGCGTCCGCTCCTCCATCCTCGCGAACATGTTGGCGCCGGGGATGCGATAGTAGCTTGAGTTTATCTCGACTGCACCGAAGTGCTTCACATACTCGTCAAGCATTCTGTTCCGTGCTGTGCCGTGCGGATAGAACGGTCCGACCCAATCAGCGAAGCTGTAGCCGGATGTACCGACATGGATGCGTTCACTCTTCCCGACAGGACCGATCGCGTGCTCTATTCTCTCCAGGGCCGGACCCGCAAAGAGGTCACCCTGTCCGCTCGGCGCCGCGCGCATCGTTTACTTCCCTCCAGTGTGGATATGATCATCCGCGTCCTGGTATCGCAGCATGTCGAACGGACTCGATGAGAGTCCCGGAGGCAGCGGCACATCGTCTATATCGCCGCTCGCGTCGTGAGTGATGAGCCGCGCCCGTGTGATCGCATGCTCCCCAAATTTGTCACGGATCGCATCGATCGCGGATAAAAGCTTCCGGTATGCGTCTTCCTCCCGCTGCATGAAGAGATCTACCTGGTGCCACTCGCGCACCTTGATAAGACCGGTGCAGTTGACCCCGACCAGACGGATCGCCTGACCGGGCCTCCAGTACTGGTGCAGAAGCCCGCGCGCCACCTTGTAAAGCGTGCGCTCCTCGTCCGTGTAGTACTTGATCTTCCTCTGACGAGATATCGAGTCGAAATCCGCAAACCTGAGCCTCATGGAGATCACGTTCCCGAGGTACTGTTTCTTTCTCATGCGGCGAGCAACCTGGTCGCAGAGTCTCAAAAGCACCTTCTCGGCCTCCATGATATCCCACGTGTCCTCCGGGAGCGTGTGCTCGTGCCCCATCGATTTGACCGGCATCCCTTCGAAGTAGGGCGTGACCGGTGTATCGTCCTGGCCGCACGCCATCAGGTGGAGAACTTCGCCCGTGATGCCGAAGCGACGCCTGAGCATTGCTACCGGGAAGTTGGCGAGATCTCCGATCGTGGCGACACCCATCAGGTTCAGGGCGATCTCGGTCTTTGCGCCAATCCCCCACATCCTGGAAACAGCCAGACCGTTGAATACTCCGCCGAACTCTCCGGGCCTGATGACGGTAACTCCATCCGGCTTGTCCATGCTGCCGCACATCTTCGCGATGAGTTTGTTTGGCCCTATCCCTATCGACGCGGTGAGGTTGGGGCCGAACCGCTTCCTTATCTTCGCCTTGATCTCCCCGGCCACATCTTTACAGTTCTCCCACGTGCATTCCGTGCCGGTCATGTCGACGAACGCCTCGTCGATGCTGTAAGGTTCGACGATCGTGCTGTGCTCCTTATAGATGCGCAGGAGCTCGAGCGAGACATAGATGTACTGCCCGGGACTACCCGAGACCGCAATGACGTGCGGACAGCGGCGAAACGCCTCGACCGTCGACATGCCCGATCTGATCCCGTACTCCCGGGCGGCATACGAAGCCGCCGCAACCACGCTCCTGGCCGCAGGCTTCCCCGAGACGATGACGGGCTTACCCTTAAGCTTCGGCCGGCACATTACCTCGACCGACGCGAAGAAGGCATCCATATCAATGTGGAAGATGAGCTTGTGAGCGCCGGTCTTTCCGGGTGATAGTTTGTGGTGTGCGCCTCTCGCGAGCATGGCAATCCTCAACTCCTCTGCCGAGCCGCGCGCTTGCGTGCAGCCGCGCGCTTCTTCGGCTGGCACTTGGGACAGATATAGCTGTGCGTACTGCCGGTCTTGAGCTTCACAATCCTGGTACCGCACTCCGGGCACGGCTGCCCTTCGCTATAGCCGATCAGAATGTCATCAAACACGAACCCTCCCGGCTTTCCGCTCAGGCGTTTCTCGTAGTATGCCCCACCCTTCTTTGCCGCCGGTTTGAGGCCCAGTTGAATGGCCTCCCAGAGTCTCTCGACATCCCCGGTCTTCAGCGTACCGATCCCTCGAAGTGGATAGAGGCGCGCCAGAAACAGGATGTCGTGAACGTAGGCGTTCCCGATTCCGGCGATGCGTTCCTGATTTAGAAGGAATGACTTGATGCCCCCGCGCCTTCCCTCAAGCATCCTGCGGAATTCTTCCGGAGTGACATCGAGAACGTTCGGCCCGAGTTTCATTGTCATCTCGTGCTTGTCGAGCTTGCCGTCCGCGACGTAGTGAACATAGCCGAACCACCAGAAGCGCACGCTCATGCACTTCCCGTCATCAAAATCGAATATGAACTGATACTTCTCCGGGAGCTTGCTTCTCTTCGTAAGAAGGAGGTCTCCCCCCATTCCAAGATTCAGAAGGAGATACCCTTGGCTCGTGCGGGTGAAGATCCATTTCCCGTGATGGGTAACGTCGAGGATCTTTGCTCCTGTGAGTCTTCTCTTGAATGTGCGCGGTGTTACATTGAGGCACTTCGGCTGGACGATCTCGATACCGGTGATGGTTCTACCGACGAGCGCCCGCTTCATCTCGCGGGCGCGTGACATGATCTCAGGCAGTTCCGGCATGTGGCTTCCTTTCAACCCTCGAGGTCGGTCTTCGAAAGCAGCCAGTCCATGGTCCGGGTGTTGTAGATGAGTTCGTAGTAATCTTCCTCCCTTGTAATAACAGCAAAATGGTGAAGCTTGAACTGCCCCTCGCGCTCCTCCCATTTTCCTGTCACCCGGTCCACATCGAACACCCTGTTCTTCCACTTGAATCGCAGCGGGTCCAGATGCCCGCCGCTGAATTTGATCAGAACAGTGATGGATTCGTTGATGTCCTGAATCATCGCGTCTGCATCCATCCCATAGAAATTATCTGCATACACCCTCTAGTCCTCCAACGTTTCCGGCTTCAGAACTTTCTCATCAGCCCCACTACCTTCCCGAGAACCCGGACGTCGCTCTCGTCCCCGGTAAGCTTGATGTCATCGTACGCGGGGTTGTGGGCCTTCAGAACAATACATCCCTTCCGGCGCGCGTACTCCTTCACCGTCGCCTCATCATCGATCAGGACAACAACTACATCTCCATTCCTGGCGTCCGGTTGAGGAGCAACGACCACTATGTCGCCATTGTAGATCCCGGCATCAAGCATGCTGTCTCCGCTCACCCGGAGGGCGAAGCAGCCATCCCGACGCGCGAACATCTCATCGACGGCGAGCACGCCCTCGATGTTCTCCACCGCCAGGATCGGACGGCCTGCAGCAACACTTCCCAGAAGAGGAATCTCCGCACCGGTGTAATGCTCACCCGCCGACAGGTGATGTTCGAGCCACTCGATCCCACGGGAAATACCGCGGCGGCGACGGATGTAACCCCGCTCTTCAAGAGCCGACAGATGGTAGCGAACACCATTCGTCGACGAAATACCCATCGCCTCCCCGATCTCGCGGATCGTTGGCGACCGGTCGTGATCCCGGATGGTCTCGATG
>JAUVLP010000075.1 GCA_030600655.1 Candidatus Eiseniibacteriota bacterium | reverse complement strand
CACCCCGCCGAGCTCCGGCGTCCCCTGAGCGGAGCCGGCCAGGAGCATGGTAGCAACCAGAGCTGCAACAAGCACGTTCGTGCGGCTCATCTACGTCCCTCGTTTCGTATCTTGATTCTCCAAGGTTGTCGTGGCACCGGTGGTTCGATCAGATCAGAAGCGCTTCAGATAGCGCTGCGTGAACTGCTTGTCCGGGATGCTCTGATCGTGGACAACGTCCTCGAGATCCATGATTGTCTTGTGCTTGTCCTGAACGTCTTCCATCTTGATATGATGCGGGGTCAGGTAGCCGTCGATTCGCCTCACGTCGGTCTGGGTCATGATCTTCAGAAGCAGTCCGGGACGGTCGTAGAACTCGACCTTGTCGGGCAGCATGGTCGTCTTGTCCACCCACATGACCAACCTGCTGTAGTCGATCTCCGACTCCTCATTGGGCACGAGTTCCAGCACGTAGTGGTTGTCCGTTTCCTCCCGGAGACTTGGCGTGTAGTTTTTGACGTAGTCGGTCTGGGCCATATCGTCGTAGGTGAAGTCGGTACCCATGAAGTTCTCGTTCTTGACGTGGGAGGCAATGCGTCTCACCTTGGCGAACGCCGGCATGTAGATGTACATGAGGTCGTCTTCCAGCGCCAGGAAGCCCACGCCGCGCACGTCGGCGGGCGAGAGGAAGCGGATGAGACGCTTGTCCTTGCCTTTCTGCAGAATGCTCAGCTCGCGTGTCTTTTTTCCACCCTCGGCGTCGATGAGAATCATCGAGAGATGCACCTCCCGGTCGGCCGGAGCGTTCAGCGTATCCTCCACTGCCTGCAGGACCTCCAAGGGGGCCATGGCCCCGGCGGTCTGGGTCGCCGCTGCGAGCACGAGCACGGCGAGCACGATCGATCGCGAACAACCTGAGATGTCGACTCTTTTCGATGCATCCTTCCCTCTGCTTCTCACGGACTCCACGAGTGACACGTCCGTCACCCGCCTCCAACGTCACGGCCTTCGCCGGGTGGAAATTCTCAGACCACCCAGGTTGTGGTTCAGGCGTTTGGCCACCCTGTCAAACTCGCCTATGAACCGAGCCTTTGTCAGAAGAACAAGCGCAGGGAGCAGAGTGATCGCCCCCAGAGCGCTGGTGACCATGGTGGCGGCAATCAGGAAGCCGAACCTCTGCATGGGGACGATATCCCCAAGAATAAGCACCAGGAAACCCACGGCCACTGCAGTTGCGTTGATGATGATGGCCTTGCCAGTGGTCTCGAGCGTCACGCGGAGGGCGTCTCGCTCTGACGTCCCTTCTTTGAACTCCTTCTGGAACCGCGCCAGGAAGTGGATCGTGTAGTCGATCCCGATCCCCCCAGCTACACTTCCGATCAGGACTGTGACCACGTCCAGAGGAATCCCCAGCACCGCCATCAGAATGAAGTTACAGAGAACGGTGGCCACGACCGGCGTCAGCGAGATGAGGCCGCCGGTGAAGGAGCGGAAGCGGACGGCGAGCAGAATGAACAGCACCAGGAACGCGGCGACCAGGCTCGCGGCCTGGCTTTGCACCACACTCCGATCGAGGCGCTTGAAGATAATGGGCATACCGGTCTGCAGCGTCGTTGTCGCCACGGGGTCAGTGGCGGAGAGCTGTGACAACATCGCTGGTGGGATCGACTCGGAGGCAACTCCAGCGTGGTCCTCAACGAGGGCCCACATATCTCCCTGGATGTCCGTCCGGAATGATCGCGCGGCTGCCTCCGGGACGTGCGTGGCCATCCCGATCAGGTTGTCAGTGAGGCCATCAACGCAAACCGTGCGACGGTACTCACGAACGATGCCTCGCAGGGCGGACGCCGCGTACTCCATGGCCTCCGGGTCGTCCGCGTACGCGGACGGCGGAACCCGCTCCCGCAGCACGGCGCCAATGCTCGCCTCACCGGGCAGCGAGTCAGCGAACAGGGGTTCCAATCCTGTCACTACGTCACTGACGATGGAGTCCGAATCGATGGGCAGATCTGCCGCATCGCTTCCGAAGTAGTCCACAATGGCTCCGCTGACGATCTCGGTTTGTTCTGTCGTGAGTCGGTGATCCGACGCTGAGCCCGCTGCCGTCACTGCGAGCAGCACCTCGTCGAAATTCAAGCCCTCCACTCCGTGATGTTCGGCGTCGAGAACAACGACGCGCGCGACATCCGCCGCACGTCGGCTCTCGGCCTCGCGTCTGACCAGCGTCGGCAACGTGTCGAGATTGAGCCAGAGCAATTGCGGAGGAGCGGCTGTCGCAAGGTGATGATCGATGCTGTCAACCACGGCAATCAGCCTCGCTGTGTTGACCGTACCGATCTTGGCTTGGATCATTGCCTGGGTGTCGTTGTCCGCAACCAGCTGGTTCATGACCTCGTTGCCTTCGACGAAGAACCAGAGATTGGCGACTCCCTCGCGAGTGTCGGGAATGGCGCGGCGCCCGAACATCTGTTCGTTGAGCTCCGCGATCAGATCTGCAACAGACTGGGGGTGAGTGAGATTGGGAATCGTACGGAGATACTTCTCGAACCGGAACATCTCCTTCAGGACCAGAGGGTCCTTTATGTCACCGTTCACGAGTATCTGGATCGGTATCGCTCCGCCGAAGCTCGCCTCCATCATCTCTTCCGCCTGGCGGATCTTGCTGTCAGGCTTGAAGTAGTCCTTCATGTTGACTTCTCGTTGCAGCTGCGGGATGGCAACGAGCGAACCCGCGACGACCAGGAGCCCACCAACGACGATTAGCTTCTCGTGGGCGAGAACCAGATCAGCTATGACATCCATGACTCGCGTGACCCAGTTGGAGCGCTGTTCCTCTGCCTTCATCCGAGGTCTCTGAGAGGGCAGGTATGAAAGGATGGCCGGTATGAGCGTTATCGAGAGAGCCATTGCCAAAAGGACACCCAGCGATGCGAATATGCCGAATTCCCTGGTCATGGTCAGGTAGGAGAACAGGAAGGCCAGAAAGCCCACCATTGTCGTTACGCCTGTCAGAATGATGGGAAGACCGATGGCGGCGATCGACCGTCTTATGTGGTCGAGCTTGTCTCCATCGGGCCCTTCGGTCTCCTTGTATGTGCTCAGAAGGTGAATCCCGTAGGCGCTTCCAATCGCTATCAGGAGCACGGGGATAGCGGCCGTCACGATCGTTAGATCCAACCCGACCCAGCGCATCAGCCCGAGCGTCCAGATCGTGCTGACTAGTACTGCTCCCAAGGGTAGCAGCACGCCCTGGAGGCGATGGAAGCTGAAGAAGAGGACGGCAGCGAGCAGGAGGGCGACGAGCGGGACCAGCCGCACCAGATCCCTGGTGATGATGTCGGTGAGGAAGAGCATCTGAAAGGGAATGCCGCCGTAGTAGATCGTTTCCTCACCGGACATGGACTCCACGATCTCCCTCATCTTCGTGGCGACCTCTGTCTTGTCCACGCCGTCTCTTACTCTTGCGACAAGGAGAGTAGTGCGCCCGTCCGCGGAGACGATGTTGCCCCGGTACATCTCCTTCGACAGCGTGTATTCGCGGAGAGCTCTGAGGTCTTCCGGAGTCTGAGGAATGCCGCTCGAGGATATGAGTTTCCCAACCTCGATTCCGTCAGGGATCTTCTTGATATCGAGCACGTCGGTGAGACTCGTCACCTGGCTGATTTCAGGGAGGTCGTGGAACCGGGTCGTCAGCGAGTCAATCCTCGCAAGCGTGCGCGGCTTGAAGACGTCCTCGGTCTCGAGAGCCACGACGGCAAGTGAGCTCCCCCCGTACTTGTCGCCAACCTCGCGGAAGAGCTGTACCACAGGATCGTCCTGAGGCAGGTAGTTCAGTACGTCACTGTCGATTCGCAGCTTGGTCAGCTGGTAGGCGAAGAAGATGGTTAGCAGCGTTACCCCGATCAGGAGCGGCAGCCGATTTCGGACAATCCAGTAGGCCAGCTTCGTCATGTGGTAGTTCCTGTTCCCTTGAGCAGTTGTGGGCGTCTCGTTACGTAGGGCGCGAAGAACCTAGCGCCGGAGGATTCCTTTGAACAGCACCTCAAGAAGGATGTCCGCGCCCTCCTCGATCTCCAGGAGATTCGCCTCAAGCATCCACGACGACTCGAGCCCCCTCGCTGCTATCACAACGGCGGAGGCTGTCAGCTCGGGCGCGGGGATGTCAAACGTCCCCGCGGACACGCCATCCTCGAGGACGCTCTGAACGATCCGCTGCTCCTCGAGGAGGTGGCTCTTTCTGATACCCTCGCATCGGGGCCAATAGTCGCTGACAGCTTCCCTGGTCACCTCGTAGAGGTTGGCGAGCTCGGCTACGGTGCGAACTCTGGTCTTGAGGTAGGCCGTGATCCTGTCCTGGGGGGTGGGGGCTTCGCGGACGGCCTGTCGGATGAGGGTCGTCATCGTCGCGCTTTCCCGCGCCACGACCTCCATGAAGAGCACCTCCTTGTTGGAGAAGTACTTGTAGAAGGTCCCCTTGGCGATGTTGGCTCGGCGGATGATCTCGTCCAGAGTCGTTTTCCTCAGGCCGAAGCGCCCGAACAGCGCTTGGGCCGTTGCGATGATCCTCTCCCTTGTGTCGGTCACGGGTTCGTCCATCCGGCAACCTCCTTAGCGTTAGAAGTCCCGCTTGTGGAGCGCGAAGCAGGAGCACCAACTCCGGCAGTAATCTCAGCAGGGGACTAAACGAAATAGACGATTCGTGTCCTTTCGGTCAATCTAGACGGGCTCCTGGGTCATGTCAAGGGACGAAAGCGTGTTCCGGGAACCCGCCGCGAGAGCATGGGGGACACGAGCCGGAGTCAAGATCGGCATTGGACTCCGCCACTGGAGGGCTGTAACACCTAGGTGCTTAACGCCTTGCGAGACCTCCCAGGAAGAGGCACGGGCGGGGCCGAACGTGCTGGACAGCGGCTCGCGGACAGTTCTCCCTTGACATGAGGACGCCGGATTCTATATTCTGACGTGATATTCTCTGCGATGAAATTCGGGCTGTCCAGCGTAGGAGACACTGGGAGAGCAGGAATGGAGAAGAGGCTGTTACGTCGCGCGAGAGAGAAGGAGCGGCAGCGGGGGGAGATGCTGACCGTGGCCCTGGACCTGTTCTCGGAGAGAGGGTACCACGGGGTCTCGATGCACGAGATCGCGAAGAGGGCAGATTTTGCGATCGGAACGGTGTACAAGTTCTTCAAGAGCAAGGAGGATCTGTATAAGGCGCTCATAATGGAGACGGCCGCGGAGTACCACGCGCTGCTCGAGGGAGCTCTATCAAAGGAGGGGGACACACTCAGTGTTGTCAGGGACTACGTCCGGGCGAAGGCGGGGGTGTTCGCGAACAGCGCTTCTGCGTTGCGGCTGTATGTCGCGGAGACACGTGGGGCGAGTTTCAACATCAGGGCCGGCCTGGACGAGGACATCCAGGGGTTGTACGACGAAGTCGTGGAAGGGCTTGCATCGGTGCTGGAGAAAGGTGTGAAGGATAAGGTGCTCAAGAAGTTGGATCCATACTACATGGCGGTGGCGCTCGAGGGACTTACGAATGCGTTTCTCTTCTGCTGGCTGAAGGATCCGGAGCGGCATCCGTATGAGAAGAACGTCGCGATGATAACCGAGCTGTTTCTCAGGGGGAGTCAGGCGCAGTAGGCGCTGCGTCCGTGTTTTCCGAAGGGAGGGTCCGGGCAAGATGAGTGCTCAAGACAGACTCAAACTGACGGGCATCCGGGAGCTCGCCGCATTCGTGGCCAGCCAGGGATTTCTGAGGCGGGCGGCTCTCAATGTGGCCGGCTCGAGGGCGCACAAGTTCATAGTAAACAACTATCACCAGGACCGCCCGCTCCAGGTGCGGAGGGATATCCACGACTACCTCATGGCCCTGTTGCACGGCGTTGACCGCGCGATCGAGCGAGGAGACGTGTCAAAACACGTAGTCAAGCGCTTTGTGGATGTGTTCGTCGGGAACGTGCTCCTCAGGCATGGTGAGGACGCGGACATAGTTGCCGGTCTCGGGTTCATGCCTCCGAAGTTCGTCCTCGTGAGCCCCACGGGCAGGTGTAATCTGCGGTGCATCGGCTGCTACGCCGAGAGTGACCCCGGGAACCACGCGAGCCTGGATTTCGACACGTTCGACAGGATTCTGACGGAGAAGCGCAAGCTCTGGGGGTCCTACTTCACGGTGATCTCGGGGGGCGAGCCGTTTCTGTGGAGGGACGGTGAACGGGATCTTCTCGACATGGTGGCGAAGCACGACAGCGACTACTTCCTGGTCTACACGAACGGGACGCTGATAGACGACGAGACGGCCAGGCGGATGGCGGAACTCGGCAACATCAGTCCAGCCGTCTCCGTGGAGGGCTTCGAGAAGGAAACGGACGCGAGGAGGGGTAAGGGGACGCACAGGAAGGTGATGGCGGCCTTCGACAACCTCCGAAGGCACGGCGTTCCCTTCGGGGTGTCGGTGACACCTACGAGGGACAACTGGAACGTCATCACGAGTGACGCGTTCGCCGATTTCTACTTCGATGAAGAGGGCGCAATGTACTGCTGGTCGTTCCAGTACATGCCGATCGGACGCGGACAGACGATCGATCTGATGGTGTCTCCCGAGGACCGGGTTGAGATGCTGCGGCGGCTGCAACGGTTGATTCGGGAGCGAAAAGTGTTCGTGGGCGACTTCTGGAACAGCGGGCCAACCTCCCGTGGCTGCATCTGCGCGGGTCGAGGCAGTGGCGGGTACATCTACATCGACTGGAACGGGGACATCACGCCCTGCGCGTTCGTGCCCTATTCGACAGACAACATCCATCAGATCTACTCGAGCGGAGGTAATCTGACCACGGCGCTGGACTCACCGCTGTTCAAGCGGATCCGGGGCTGGCAGGATCGATACGGATTCACTCAGGCGGCCGAGGAGGTGGACAACTGGCTGTGTCCATGCGTGATCCGGGATCACTTCGACATCCTGAGGGAAGCGGTCCTGGAGACCGGAGCCAGACCTATCAACGAGGAGGCGGCTATTGCGATTCAGGACCCGGAGTACTGCCGGCGCATGGTGGAGTATGGAAGGGACATCAAGAGATTGACCGACCCGATCTGGGCGGAGGAGTACGTTGCTGCCGGGCCGGGAGAAGGGGCGGACCGCGAAGGAGCTGAGACGCTCTCACCAGACACCGCTGGGTCACGGGTTGCAGACAAGGAGAGGGAACATGTTCGATCTCATTAGGAAGGCGCTCCTAACGGGCGTGGGACTGGGAATCATGACCAAGGAAAAGATCGAGGAACTGGCGGCGGAGGTGTCAAAGAAGGCCGATCTAACAGAGAAACAGGGAGAAGCACTCATCGCGGACCTGCTGGTGGAGTCCGAGAAGGCTGCTCGGACTCTGGACGACAAGGTGAGCGGGGCCGTGCGGAGCGCGCTGGAGAAGATGGAGATAGCGACGAAGCACGATGTCACCGTACTTGAGGAGAGAATCGCGGAAGTCGAGCAGCGGCTGGCCTCGGATGACTCTGGGACGGGATCGAAGTGACCGGGATCCCCGGCGTGAGCGAGGGAGCCCCACCGCGGATAGCCCTCGCCCTCGGCAGCGGCGCGGCCCGGGGGTGGGCGCACATCGGTGTGATCAACGCCTTGTCCGAGGTTGGGATACGGCCGGACTGCGTCGTGGGCACGAGCATCGGCGCGCTGGTCGGAGCCGCGTACGCGAGCGGTAAGATCCGCTCCCTCGAGAAGCTTGCGCGCGAACTGGACTGGAGGAAGGTCGTCTCCTTCTTCGACGTGGTCTTCCCCAGATCGGGTCTCATCGACGGCAGGAGGATCGCTGATTCCATTCGAAACCAGGTGGAGCCGGGGAACATTGAGGATCTTCCTCTGCCGTTCCGTGCGGTGTCGACCGACCTCGTCACTAGCAGGGAGGTGGTCATACAGGACGGCGACGTCGTCGAGGCGGTGAGGGCGAGCATATCCGTGTCTGGTATGTTTACACCCGTCAGGAAGGGCGCGAGGATACTGGTTGATGGCGGGCTCATGAATCCCGTCCCGGTGAGCGTCGCGCGACGCATGGGCGCCGACTACGTAATTGCCGTCGATATCACTCACGACCTCCCGGGCGGGGGCGAGGCAAAGGGAGTTCCGCAGGCGGACTTGGGTAGAACGCCGCCTGATGAGGAACCGAACAACGGCTTCGAAGGGAAGAACGCGCCTCTGGCCAGCATCGGTGAAAGGATGAGATCGGTCGATGTCCCCGGGCTGACGCAGATTCGGCAGTGGCTGGCCAAGGAATCCATGCCCAACATCTTCGAGGTTCTGATGGCCTCGATGAACATCATGGAGAAGCAGATCGTCGAGCTGAATCTGAGGCTCGATCCGCCGGACCTGCTCATCCAACCGAAGGTGGGTCACGTAGGGTTCATGGACTTCCACAGGGCGGACGAGACGATCCTCGAAGGCTACAGAGCCGCCAAGTCCTGCCTTGAGAAGAATGGAGACGCGGCCGCTCCTTTCTAGCGTGCTCGTGTCAGTGGGGAGAGCGCGTATGCCGTTTCACACAGTCGGCAGGATAGGCCGGACGTACCGGCACCTGAGACGCTACCGCCAGATACTGGCGGTTTTCCTCAAGTATGGATTTGGGGATCTCCTGAGGAGCATGGGCGTCCACGGGTACGCGGGGGCGCGCTGGTGGAAGATCGACGCCTGGCGGCGAGAGCCGGTCGTGGCTCTCTCCCGGGCGGAAGCAGTCAAGGCAGCGCTGGAAGAACTCGGGGCCACGTTCATCAAAGCGGGGCAGTTCCTCTCTACCAGACCGGATCTCTTGCCGATGGAGTTCGTTGAGGAACTCGCCAAGCTACAGGACGACGTGCCCCCATTCTCGTTCTCCGATGCGAGGCGGATCGTCGAGCAGGAGCTCGGGAGTTCCCTGGAAGAGGCGTTCTCGGACTTTCAGGAGCGCCCGGTGGCGGCGGCTTCGATCGGCCAGGTTCACGCGGCGCGGCTGCCGGGCGGGAACGAGGTCGTGGTGAAGATCCAGCGGCCTGGGTTGCAGGCCGCCGTCCGAGTGGACATGGAGATCATGACACACCTGGCCGCGCTTGCGGAGAGGCACCTCACGGGCGGAGAGATCCACCAGCCCGTTCTGATCGTGCAGGAATTGGCGCGTTCGCTTGAGAGAGAACTCGACTACACCCTTGAAGCCGCCAACATGGAGCGATTCGCGGCGCAGTTCGCAGATGACGCTGCCGTTTACGTTCCGACAGTCTACCGGGACTTGACGACGAAGCGCGTGCTCACCATGGAGCGCGTGCACGGCGTGAAGGCGAGCGAGGTCGACCAACTGGAGAAGGACGACCTCGATGGACGGAA
Organism: Candidatus Eiseniibacteriota bacterium; assembly: GCA_030600655.1. Taxonomy (GTDB): domain Bacteria; phylum Joyebacterota; class Joyebacteria; order Joyebacterales; family Joyebacteraceae; genus Joyebacterum. The sequence goes on along the minus strand of JAUVLP010000075.1, from coordinate 2,473 downwards.
GATCGCCAGCCGGGGGTTCGACCAGATCATGCGGCAGATCCTCGTGTACGGTTTCTTCCACGGCGATCCGCACCCAGGCAACATCGTTGTTCTTCCGGACAACGTCATCTGCTATCTCGACTTCGGGATGATGGGCCGAGTGAGCCGCCAGGATCGAGAGTGTCTCGTCGACCTCCTTGCGGCCATTGGCCGCCGGAATGAAGCGAAGGCCGCGGCCGCCCTGCTTCGGATCGCGACCCCGCAGGGGGGCCTCGACTATCGGCTCTTGGAAAGAGAGCTGGGCGAGATCACGGAGGAGTATTCGTCCAGGGCGCTCAAGGAACTGGATTTCGCGAGCTTGTTGCAGCAGGGCATGCGGATGATCGTGCGACATCGCCTGCGCGTTCCCCCGGACCTGTATCTGATGGCGAAGGCTCTTGGTTCCACTGAGGGCCTGGGCAGAGCGCTTGATTCCGAGTTCAATGCGATGGAGTATGCGATTCCCTTTGTTCGACGCATCCAGTTCAAGCGATTGGATCCGAGATCGATCACGAGGGACGTCCTGGATTCGGGAAGCGACTTCCTCAGGCTTCTCCGGGAGATCCCCGGGGAGGTCCGTGAGATCCTCATCCAGGCCAGGCAAGGCAGGGTGAAGTTCGAGTTCGAGCATCGAGGGCTCGAGCCGATGCTGTCTACCCACGATCGGATCAGCAACCGAATCGCGTTTGCGATCGTGCTTGCGTCCCTTGTGGTCGGCTCTGCCCTGGTCATCCTGTCGGGGGTGCCGCCCACGTGGCACCAGATTCCCGCGATCGGCCTCGCCGGGTTTCTCGTCGCTGGTGTGATGGGTTTCTGGCTGCTGGTATCGATCCTCCGTGGGGGGAAGATGTAGGAACGGCGTCGGCACTCCAGATCAGAATGAATACTTGACCTTGATGTATATCTCGTCGTTGTCGCTGAATTGGCCGAACTGGGTTGACGAGTCGCCCTCGAGCAGCAGGGCGCCCGCGGCGATCTCGGCGCTGTCTGTTGGGTAGTAGGTTATCTCCGGCCCTCCGAAGAAGGCGGAGCGGTTGGCGACATCTCCGAAGTCGGCGATCTCGGCAGCGAACGCCAGCCGCGCTCTCAGGTCACCGTGAAGGAAGTCCCTCTCGAAGGCAACGAGGAAGTAGTCCTCCAGCCCGTCGGGCCCACGGTCGGTGAAAAAGCCATGCAAGTACTGCCCGTTCACATAGAGCCCGTTCCGGAAGGTGTAATCCCCCCCGACAACGTACTTGACGTACGGGTCGTCGCTGAGAGCCAGTTGCAGCGAGGTTTCGCCGGGCGCGGTTACCGCGGTGTATGTCGCCTCAGCGGGCACAAACAGCGCGCACTCAGCCCATACTCCAACATCCTTGATGGCCCCGGCGATGTCCATTCCAACAACCTGCTGTTTGGGATACTCCAAAGTTGTATGGATGTCCACGGTGCCAAGTGTGTCGGCAGGAGTCATGTTCACTGCAGAGGGCAGCGGCCAGTCGTCTGGTCCGTACACGTACGATACGGAGCAGTCGTACCCCAGAAGCTCTTTCTTGATTCTCAATCCGATGCTCGCTGTGTCCTGTGGGCGTTCATCCGGAAGGGTCACCTCGTCTGTCAGGGATCCGAGACTGAGCTCGGGGGGGAGTGGGAAGGATGCAGGGACCTGCCAGCTTGAGGAAGGAGACCTCGCCGGGGTGAAGACCGGGACGACCACGCCGGTGACGGTGAAATCTCCGGGGTAGTAGTCGAGCCGGATCGCCGTCGTTGGTATCTTCCGGCCAAGATCCAGGATGTCTTCGAAGTCGTCCGGGTTCAGATTGTCCACCACGTTCAGCTTGTCCGCGGTTCCCCAAGCGATCCGTTGCTTGCCGATCCGAACGTCCATGTCGTCGAGTATGAGCCCGTACAAGTCCACGTAGGCTTCATACATGTCGAGACGCCAGGGTTGAATGCGATCGCTCTCCTGGAGATCAGCCAATGACTGCACATTGGGAAAACCGGAGCACCGAATACGCGACTCGGAATGAAACATGGCGTCCGCGTGTCGCACATCGAGCTTCAGGCCAAGCTGGACCTCGTTCCACGTGTAGCCGTCGTCCCCGCCTGGACGCCAGCGGCTGTCCGTTGTGAGCACCCCTCCGAGTTCCGGCGTCCCCTGAGCGGAGCCGGCCAGGAGCATGGTGGCAGCCAGAGCTGCAACAATCGCCTTCGTGTTGCTCATCTACGTCCCTCGTTCCTTGTCTTGGTTTCCCACGGCTGTCGTAGCACCGGTGGTTCGATCAGATCAGAAGCGCTTCAAGTGGCGCTGTGTGAACTGCTTGTCCGGAATGCTCTGATCATGCACAACGCCCTCAAGATCCATGATCGTCTTGTGCTTGTCCTGAACGTCTTCCATCTTGATGTGGTGCGGGGTCAGGTAGCCGTCGATTCGCCTCACGTCGGTCTGGGTCATGACTTTGAGAAGCAGTCCGGG
>JAUVLP010000195.1 GCA_030600655.1 Candidatus Eiseniibacteriota bacterium | reverse complement strand
ACGGGATAACGGATTCGACATCCCCGGGCTCTGTTATCATCCACGCATAAGCGTTACCGGTGCGTGTCGATTGTGTGTGGTGAAGATCGCCGGTCGACCGGGAGTGGTTCCGTCCTGTACGGTCAATGTTACGGATGGTATGGAGGTAACAGCGTTCGACGAGGAGCTTGAATCGATGCGGCGGATGCTGATCGACCTCCTCCTCTCCGAGCACAACTGCGACTGCATGACCTGCGGATCGGCTGGGGAGTGCGAGCTGCAAGACCTCGCCTATCGCTACGGCCTGGACAACCGCGCACGGCGATTCGTCGCCCGGGAGAGGCTCCTCCCCGATCGCGATCTCTCTTCCCCTGTTCTCGACTACGATCCGTCCAAGTGCATCGTCTGCGCTCGCTGCATCAAGGCGTGCGATGAGATCCAAGTGAAAGGAGTCCTGAGCTTTGCACAGCGCGGCTTGGAGACGATCGTCGCCGCGGGCTTAGGCGAATGGGGAACTTCGGAGTGCGATGGTTGCGGCGAGTGCGTCCAGCTCTGCCCGACCGGGGCGATCAGCGAGAAGCTCCCGGAGCATCCGCCGCGCGCGTGGGAGGTGGAGAAAATCCAGACGACCTGCTCCTACTGCGGGGTTGGCTGCCAACTCGAGATGTGGGTAAAGGATAACGAGCTCGTGAAGGTGCGCGGGGTAGATGCTGTTCCAAATTATGGGTCGACCTGCATCAAGGGACGATTCGGGCACACCTACCTCACAAAAGACGATCGTCTCACGACGCCGCTCGTGCGAAAGAACGGAACCCTCGAGCCGGCAAGCTGGGACGAGGCGATGTCGGTGATCAAGGAGAGGCTTCTCAAGATCAAGAACGATGATGGGCCCGACGCCATCGCTGGTCTTTCGTCCGCCCGCTGTACCAACGAGGAGAACTACCTCTTCCAGAAGTTCATGCGTGCCGCGGTGGGGACGAACAACGTCGACCACTGCGCCCGTCTCTGTCACGCATCGACCGTAGCCGGACTGGCGGCTGCCTTCGGCTCGGGCGCTATGACCAATTCTATCGCCGAGCTTGAGTATGCCAAGTGCATACTCGTCACCGGCTCGAATACAACCGAAACCCACCCGGTGATCGGCTCACTGATTAAACGGGCAGTGAAACAGCACGGAGCAAAGCTGATCGTCGTCGATCCACGGAGGATCGATCTCGTCAAGTACGCCGCTGTATGGCTGCGACAGAAGAACGGGACGGACGTCGCGTGGATGAACGGGATGATGAACGTCATTCTGAACGAAGGGTTGGCGGACGAATCGTTCATTAAGGAGCGGACCGAGAGCTTCGAGGAGTTGAAGAAGGTTGTCGAACAGTATACGCCGGAGAAGGTGGAGGCGATAACCACGATTCCGGCGGAAAAACTGAGAGAGGCGGCGAGGATCTACGCCATGGCGGAGACCTCTTCACTCGTCTACTCGATGGGAATCACGCAGCACACCACTGGAACCGATAATGTTCTCTCCACAGCGAACCTCGCCATGATCACCGGGAATATGGGGAAGGCCTCTACCGGGGTGAACCCGCTGCGTGGGCAGAACAACGTGCAAGGGGCCTGCGACCTAGGAGCCCTCCCGAATGTCTACTCCGGTTATCAGAAGGTGGCCGATCCTGCTGTGCAGGAGAAGTTCGAACAGGCGTGGGGAGCCAAGCTCTCGCCAAAGGTCGGCCTCACCGTCGTTGAGATCATGAACGCGGCGGCAGAGGGCGTGGTGAAGGGGCTCGTCATCATGGGTGAGAACCCGATGGTCTCCGATCCGAACCTGAACCATGTCGAGGAGGCGTTGAAGAACCTCGACTTCCTCGTGGTGAGTGACATCTTCCTGAGCGAAACGGCAAGACTCGCCGACGTCGTCCTTCCGGCGGCATCGTTCGCCGAGACAGAAGGGACGTTCACCAACACCGAGCGGCGCGCGCTCCTCCTGCGGAAGATTATCGATGCACCTGGGGAGGCTATTCCCGATTGGCAGATTATCTGCAAGCTCGCGGAAGGATTCGGCTATTCCATGCACTACGAGAACGCCGCGCAGATTATGGATGAGATCGCAAGACTTACTCCGATCTACGGCGGGATCCACCATGCGCGCCTGGTCCCGGATGGACTACAGTGGCCCTGTCCGAGCGATGATCACCCAGGAACGGTATACCTGCACAAGGGGAAGTTCAGCCGCGGGCTTGGAAAATTCCACCCGGTCGACTTCATCCCACCGGCAGAGCTCCCTGACGAGGAGTATCCGTTCATCCTCTCCACCGGACGGATTCTGTTCCACTATCATACCGGGACGATGAGCCGCCGCGCCGCCGCGCTGAACGCCTTCGTCAACGAGGGATACGCGGAGATTCACCCCAACGACGCGGCACGCCTCGGTCTTGAGGATGAAGGCCGGGTCAAGGTGCGCACTCGCCGGGGCGAGATTGAGACCAAGGTGAAAGCGACGGAACGGGTAGCAGAGGGATCTGTCTTCGTACCGTTCCACTTTGCCGAAGCAGCGGCGAACAGGCTGACGAACGACGCATTGGATCCGAAGGCGAAGATCCCTGAACTCAAGGTTGCGGCCTGTCAGATCGAAAAACCTTAACAACAAGAAACCTGTAAGGAGGTAGTATCGATGGAGGTTAATTGCAAGACCCCGGCGGCAATCGCCGAAGTGTTGACGGAGGCAGTAGGTGTCGCCAAGACGAAGGCAAGCGCCCTGCGTCTGACGATCCTCGGCATCTTTGCCGGTGTGTACATCGGCTTCGGTGCTCAGCTAGCGATCATGGTCACCCATGACATGGCAGGCTTTCTCGGAGTGGGTATGGCCAAGCTGATCGGAGGAGCAGTGTTCAGCGTAGGCCTGTTGCTTGTCGTGATCGCTGGAGCGGAGCTGTTCACCGGAAACAACCTGATCGCTCTCTCCGTCCT
>JAUVLP010000055.1 GCA_030600655.1 Candidatus Eiseniibacteriota bacterium | reverse complement strand
CAAGATGCGGGTCTGCGAGACAGGGCCGGAGTTGAGAACAGACGCATTGCAGAGGAACGGGGTTCCCTTTCTGTGAACATGGCCAGGATAGAGGAGCGATATCACAGGCTGATCACAGCCACATAGGCTCGAGTGGCGGGGTCGTTTCTGAGTAGACAAGAACGAAGGGTCCGACGGTATGTCCGGAGAAGCCCGTGGAACCGGGCGCCGAAGACACCTGGGAGACGTTGGTTATGGCGAAGGTGCTGCATATTGTTCAATCGCTTGAGGCCGGGGGTGCGGAGCGCGTTGTCGTTGAGTACGCACTCGCCCACGATCGGGAAAGATATACCCCCGAGGTCTGCTGCGTGATGGCCGGCGGTCCGCTCGAGGACGTCCTGAAGGACGCTGGTGTGCGTGTGCACATTCTCACGCGAAGAACGCGATTCGACATCGGTGCCGTGCTTCGTCTTGCAAGGATCATTGCGGCCGGAGGATTCGATGTGGTGCACAACCACAATTTCACCGCGCTGACGATCGGTGTGCCGGCGGCGATCCTGGGTGGCGCCATGGCTATTGTGCGGACCGAGCACAATGTCGTGTCGCGACGCTCACCGTGGAGAAGTTTCCTGAGCCGGTTGGCGACGCTGAGGGAAAATGCTCAGGTGGGTGTGTCGCATGCGGTGCGGGCATCGCACGTGCAGAGCGGGCGCATCCGTCCTGAGCGTTTCGTGACCATTTGGAACGGTATCGATGATGGCCGGCTGGTGGTAGCTTCCGATTCCACTTCAGTGCGGGCGGAGCTCGGCATTCCTCAGGAAGCCGTGTTCTGTATCACGGTCGGCAGTCTGACCCCGCAGAAGGATCACGAGAACCTGTTCGCGGCGGCTCGCGAGGTGGGGAAGAAGCGTGACGATGTCTACTTCGTGGTAGTGGGTGGAGGGGAGCTTGAGGAGTCACTTCGGGCGAGGATCTCCGAACTTGATCTCATGAGCCGTGTGCTTCTTCTGGGAAGCCGGTTGGATGTTCCCCGTCTTCTCAAGGCTGCTGATCTGTTCGTGCTTCCCTCGGCCTGGGAAGGGTTGCCCATCACCATTCTCGAGGTTATGGCATCCGGGATACCGTGCATCGCTACTGAGGTCGGTGGTGTTCCGGAGGTCATCGTGAACGGTGTCAACGGCTTCGTAGTGCCGCCTCGTGATCCGCGACTTCTTGCTCAGCGCATTCTCGAACTGGCCGATGATTCTCACCTCCGAGCCGGTATGGCCGCATCGGCGAGATCCGTCTACGAGGGAGCATATACGTCGCAGGCAATGACGCGGCAAACGGAAGCGCTCTACGACATTGCGCTGGCTGGGTGGGCTGAATGTGCCCCCGGTGGGAAAATCAAAGTTCTCTACGTCATAGGACAGCTTGGCTATGGAGGAGCTGAACGGCAGCTTGTGGAACTTGCCAAGGGCCTTCCACGGGAGAGATTCGAACCGGTCGTATGCTCGCTTACGGATCCGGGGCCCTTCGTACGCGAGCTGGAGGAGGCGGGTGTAGAAGTCGTAGCGCTCGGGAAGCGTCATGGCGTCATGTCCGGGGCCTCACTGTCACTTGTCCGGCTGATGCGGCAGGAACGCCCGGCGATCGTGCAATCTTATCTGTTCTCAGCCAACTGGCGTTCCCTCATTGTGGGAAGATTGACTCGCGTGCCTCTCATCATCACGTCAGTGAGGAACGTGGATGTCCATTCGAATCCCGTTCTGACAGCATTGGAAAGGCTCATGGCGCCATTGATCGATCGCGTCATAGCGAACGCGGATGCCGTCAAGGACTATGTCATTGCTGCGCATGGTGCGCGGAGCGACGAAGTGTGCGTGATCCATAATGGCATCTCGATGGAACGGGTGTCCGCTTGCGATCCGGACAGCTCCGAGGCGCTCGATCCGCCTGGCCTGGAGACAGGCTCCGGGGAAGCGTACGCTGATGGCTCCGATGCAGGAACGGTTGCTATGATCGCGAGCCTGACCCCAAAGAAAGATCATCTTACGTTTCTCAAGGCGGCGCATATCGTGAAAGCGGCCGTGCCGGGAACGCGGTTCATTGTAGTGGGTGACGGGGCGCTCAGGGAGAGTCTCCGACAGAGAGCTGCTGAACTGGGGCTCTCTGAAGATGTGTCATTCATGGGGGAGATCGACGAAGTCGGGGATCTCCTCGGGCACGTGGATGTCTCTGTGCTGACTTCGTTGAAGGAAGGTTGCTCCAATGTTGTTCTCGAGTCGATGGCGGCGGCGCGGCCCGTCGTTGCGACCGATGTCGGCGGCAACAGAGAGCTCATAGAAGACGGGGTAACGGGATACCTCCTGGATGCCGGTGACGCTGAGGGTATCGCGGCACGCATCTCCGAACTCCTCGCGAGCGCTGATCTGCGGAGGAAAATGGGATGGGCCGGAAGGGCGCGTGTGCTGGAGCAGTTTACCTCGGAGCATATGATCAGGAACACGGCCAAGCTCTATGAGTCGGAGCTCAAGGAGCGCGTTCCGGGTCTTGCTGAGTGGGTGACGATAACTGCGCAGAGGGAGTTACATCATCGTCCGGAAGATCAGGGTGGATGTGAACGAGGGGGTGGTGATGGGCGCGCGTAATCCAGGAACTCAAATGAACGTACTCTGGCGGTCGGTGCGAGGGGTTCGCAACTCCAGGTTGGTCATTGGGGCGATAGCGTCGCTCCCGTGGGGAGGAGGCGTCGTCCTCAGGTACCATTCCGTGAATGATGATCCCGCTTGGGCAGGCAACTACATGCAGCCCAGTCTCGTTATACACCCCGATGTGTTCGAACAGCAGGTTGCCTATCTCAATCGTCACTACGAGGTAGTTCCGATCGGCGAGATCGTTGACTCCATGCTGTCGGGGAGGCGCTTGAGCCCCAGAACCGTGTCGATCACGTTCGATGACGGCTACGTGGACAACTACCGGCATGCCTTCAGGATTCTGAAGCAGCAGGGTGTACCGGCGGCATTCTACATTACGACGGGCGCCGTAGGGGACAAGACCCCACTCTGGACAGTGCGGCTGCGTGCAGCGATCCGCAGGACCGAGCACAAGCAAATAGTCTGTCGGTCTCTCAGCGACCGGTCCATAGATGTTTCAACGGAGCCCCGCCGGGATGAGACCATCAAGTGGTTGACCGGCCTTGTCAAACACTGTGGCAAGAACGAGGCGGACGATCTTCTTGCAGAGGTCTTCGATGTGTGTGGAGATCCTCTCTCCAGTGACGGTACGAGGATAATGGTGAACTGGGATGAGCTACGGGAGATGCACTCCGCCGGCATGACCATCGGCGTGCACACGATCTCTCACTACAACCTGACCACATTGACTGACAGAGAAGCGGAGATGGAGATCGCAGGATCCCGCGATCAACTGGAGCGTGAGCTCGGCGGTCGGGTCGAGCATTTCGCCTATCCGAACGGGAGAACGAATGCTCACTGCGACACGAGGATTGCCCGCTTGGTTGCAGGTGTGGGGTTGCGATCCGCCGTTACCTCTGTTACCGGTCCGGCCTCACTCAGATACTCGGTCTACGGCATTCCAAGACTCGGCATGGCCATCAGGGACAAGGACCTGCGGCTGATGGAGGCGCACATGCAGTACGCGCGGATAGGGCGGGCGAATACGGAATCCGTTCAGTCGATCGCCACTTTGAGACCCGAGGGACGAGGGTGTACCGGGTGCGGGGGCTGACGCATGTGGGGAAGACATACACGCGACGATGATGCGCTGGTGAAGGTGGCCTTCTGGGCCGGCTCGTTCGAACGCGCCGGCACGCAGCAGTTCCTTCTGGAACTCCTGCGCAGGATTGATCGCGAACGTTTCGATCCCGTAGTGATGTCGACCGTCAGGACAGGAGAGCTTCTTCCAGATATCGAGTCGCTGGACATCGAGGTACGCGAGTTCGGCACGGGGAGGACGCTTCTGAGTCCGGCCACGATCTGCGGGCTTTTCCGGGCCGCACGGTTTCTCAAACGCGAACGGGTGGATGTGCTTGATTGCATGCTGGGATTGGTCACGCTCATAGGTCCGTTCGTCGGACGTGTCGCCGGGGTTCCCGTAGTGCTGAATAATCAGCGCAATCTCAGCTACTGGATTCGCGGGAGATCTCGGGAGGCGGTCTACGGTTTTGCTAACAGAACTCTTGTCGATGCGGTGCTTGTGAACTCTGCCGCCGCGGAGGATGAGCTTGTGGAGCGGTTCAGAGTTCCGCGGGAAAAAGTCATCTCGGTAGGTACCGGTATCGATCTTGGACGCATCGCCGAAGCGGTGGCAGGGGATGAACTCGCGAGTGAGTTAGGACTTGCGGGTCGTACCACTATTGGGATCGTGGCCAAGCTCAGTTCGGTGAAGGGACATCAGTACTTCCTGGAGGCGGCCGCGGCGATCGCCGATGCAAGATCCAACGTCGCCTTTCTCGTGGTAGGTGACGGGGTAAGGAAGAAGGAACTCGAGGAGATGGCGGCGGAGCTGGGAATCGCGGACAAGGTTGTTTTCGCGGGTGCTCGAGACGACGTGCCGTCGCTTCTCAAACTGATGGATGTGTTCGTCCTGAGTTCGCTCTCTGAGGGTTCGCCGAACGTTGTTCTGGAAGCGATGGCGGCGGGTCTCCCGGTGGTTGCCACCGATGTAGGCGGCCTGCCTGAAATCGTGATCGATGGCGAAAGCGGGATCCTCGTGCCGCCGGGTGATTCAGGTGCTCTGGCGGCGGCCGTGCGAGAGTTGCTGGATGATCCGGCGCGCGCCGTGACGATGGGGCGTACGGGTCTGGCACTGGCCATGGAGAGGCATGATATCGAGAGGGTAGTGCGAGAGATGGAAGGCATCATGGATCGTCTACTGGATCCGTTCCGCGGTCTCGGGGAACGCGGGCGGTCCGTTTCCGAAAGCATCAGGTTGGAGCAACGAGAATGAGGGTACTTCTCATCACGCAGTACTACCCTCCCGAGACGGGAGCGGCACCGATTCGCGCCCATAACTTCGCAAAGGGATTCGCGAGGAGAGGTCACGATGTTGTCGTCGTCACGGGGATGCCCAACCACCCAAGCGGCGTCAAGCACGCCGCGTACCGAAGGTGCATGGCAGCCAGGGAGGAGCGCGACGGTATCAGAGTGCGTCGCTGTTTCCTATATGCCAGCCCGAAGAAGACGTTTGCGAGGCGACTTCTTAACCAGATCTCGTTCATGTGCACGTCTTTCTTCGGCAGCTTGACAGTGCGTCGCCCTGACGTTGTTCTCGTCACTTCACCGCCCCTCTTCCTCGGGATCACCGCGTGGCTCATAGCGCTCGTGAAAGGCGTTCCGTTTGTGCTCGATGTGCGTGACTACTGGCCACACGCCGCAGTGGCACTGGGGCAGCTCAGGGACAGACGCATCATAAGGTGGGCGGAGCGACTGGAGATGTTCCTGTACCGGCACACAGCCATGATCGTCGCCGTCACGCCTAGCATGGTTCGCCTGATCAAGGAGCGCGGCATTTCGGAGCAACGCATCGTGCTCATCACGAACGGCGCCGACACAGAAGCATTCATTCCAGGAGGGCGCAACGTAGATGCTGACGAGGAGTGCATGACGGTTCTCTACAGCGGCACTCATGGATTGGTCCATGGCATGGACGTGATCATCGAGGCCGCAGATATTCTCAGGGATGATCCTCGCCTCCGCTTCCTGCTGATCGGCGATGGAGTTGCCAAGGACGGGCTGGTGTCCATGGCTCTCAAGAAGGGGCTCACGAATATCGAGTTTCGCAGCAGTGTCGAGCCGGGAGAGCTTGCGACAGCCATTCACGGCGCCGGAGTCTGCATCGCGACCACGGACGGATCCGAGTTCAGCCGCGGGACCATGCCTGTCAAGCTCTTCGACTACATGGCCTGTGGCCGTCCGGTCGTTGCGGCGCTTGAAGGTGACGGCGCAGAGTTCGTCAGGCGGTCGTGTGGGGGCATCACTGTGGCTCCGGGTGATCCCGAACGGTTGGTGGAAGCGCTCAAGCGTCTCCTGGATGACAGAGAGCATCGAGAGAAACTCGGGAGGGAGGGGAGTGAGTTCGTCGTGAGGGAGTGCTCGCGCAGGATCCTGGCGGAGAAGATGGAGGAGCTTCTCGACAAGATCGTGACAGCTGAACGGTCTCTCAGAGGAAGGCGCCTTCCGTTCAGGCGCTATCTTGCTGTCAAGTACTCGCTCGATTTCGTGGGTTCCATTTTCTTGCTCGTTCTTGGCGTACCCATCCTTCTGGTGGCGGCAATCGTTGTCAGGCTTGATTCCCGGGGGCGAACCGTGTTCAAGCAGCGCAGGATCGGGATCCACTCGCACGAATTCACGATATTCAAGTTCCGGACTATGAGGGAAGAGACCCCCGATCTCGCCACGGATCTCATAGCGAGCGAAGACGTGGACTATATGACGCGTGTCGGTCGTCTCCTGAGGAAGACCGGCGCAGACGAACTCCCGAATCTGATCAATATCCTCAAGGGGGAGATGAGCATCGTGGGCCCGCGTCCTGCGCTCTACAACCAGTACGAGCTGATAGACCTCAGGCGTCAGACGCTGGGAGATCTGGTCAGGCCCGGTCTGACTGGTTGGGCGCAGATAAACGGAAGGGATTCGATCTCACTCGATGAGAAGGTGAGGCTCGACGCATTCTACGTGAAGAACTGTTCGTTCCTCCTGGACCTCAAGATCTGCGTCAGGACGATTTTCGTTCTGTGCAACACGGAGTAGATGCGGCACGTGACAGGCATTCGAAGGAGAGGGCGCGACGTGGAGAGAAAGGGAGAATCGACGAAGAAAACGACCTGGGTGTCAGGGGTCAGCACGGTTGCAGCCGTGGTGTTTCTGGTGGTCCTCGTTTATCACGGCACGTTCGTGACGCTCTGGAGAACGTGGGCGACGAATCCGAACTATTCACACGGCTATCTCATCCCGCCCGTCGTTGCGTTTCTCCTTTGGAGAGACCGTGGACGATTTCTTGAGAGACGGTCATCCGGCTCGGGCTGGGGTGCATTCATCCTTGCTATTGCCCTCCTGGGCCATGTTGTATCGCTGAGAGCCGGTGTCTTCATGACGCAGGGCTACTCGTTCGTTCTTCTGCTCTTTGGGCTCTCTCTTATATTCTTCGGAGGCAGAGCGACCCGGACAGTGTGGTTCCCGTTGTCGTATCTGGTCTTCATGCTTCCCATGCCGCCCTATCTGATGAACGTTGCCAGCCTCAAGCTCAAGCATGTGGCGGCGCACGTCGGGAGTGCGATCGCGATCAAGATGGGCATACCGCTCGCCCGCTCAGGCATGACCATCCACATTCCAGCCGGATCCCTTCGGATAGCGGACCCCTGCAGCGGTTTGAGATCGCTCATAGCTCTTGTCGCTCTTGGGGCGCTTTTCGCCTGGTTTACGAATGGCCGCGGGTGGAAGCGGGGAGTGCTCTTTCTGTCGGCTGTCCCGCTCGCGGTTCTTGGCAATACGATACGGATCGCCATCCTGTGCGGAGTTGCCAACGTATGGGGGATCGATGCGGCGCTCGGGTTCTTCCACGATTTCTCAGGCTTCCTGCTGTTCGCGATCGCCTTGTGTGGTCTCTTTGTCGTGCGGAAGCTGCTTCGATGTGAGGGAGACAGCGCCGGTGACGCCGAAGAAGAGAGTCGTCCTGCCGGAGAGGGGGTGGCGAGATGAGGAGACAGACGGCAACGATCGTCACGATAGCGATGCTCGCTGTTACGGCCCTCTACGTGTTCATGAATCCCCCATCGAAGCTTGTTCTCGGCACCGGAGCGCTCTCGACGTTCCCGCAGGAGTTCGGTGAATGGACCGGAGTGGATCTGGGATTCTCAAAGGTCGTCTATGATGAGCTTGCAGCCGACGATACCCTGGTTCGTGAGTACAGGAGGGGGGAGGAGAGCCCCGTCTGGTTCGTCATCATCTACCACGAGAACAAACGCTACGGCGCTCACGATCCAATGGTTTGCTACCGGGCTCAGGGATGGGATGTCGAGGAGGAAGGAACGATCGCGCTCACTCGCCGGTCTGGGGGGTTCGACGCGAACTGGGCCTTGGTCTCGGAGGACGGCCGCGAGCGTCTGGCTCTTTACTGGTGGTACACGGCCGGAGATCTTGCAACGGGCGATAGAGACAGTTTCAAGGCCAGGATGGCTGCATCGGGCATCCTGTCAAATATCACGTTCGGGGCGTTCGTACGCGTTTCCACGGACGTTCTTGACGGAGATGTCGAGTCGGCGCTAGCGAGGGTGCGGGAGTTTGCGGAGGATGCACTTCCACATGTGGCGGCCATTCTTGCTTCCGGGGACGAAGATTAGTAGATGCCGGTCTCAGGAGGGGAGAACTCGATATTCCCTCCAGCGAAGGGAGTCTTGATGGACATCGTTCAACAGTTCAATGCGCTTATCTGGAGTTGGGCGGAGACGCTGAGAGCGCTCAGGCGTCGTGTCGGCGTTCGTCCGCTCCTCATCTATGCGTTGGTGCAGCTGGTCGTGCTCGTGATGCTGGCATTGTTTGCTTACCCGCCGTTCGTGTCATTCGTCATGCCGCTGATACGCTGGCGACTTGGTGAGGGAGCACTGCACTATCCGACGAGTTTTCTCGCTTTGAGAGCGATCTTCGGGCAGGTGGATATGCTGTTGACCGTTCTTCTTGGTGGGTTTGTTACCGGGGCGGCTGTGTGGTTGTTCTCCACCTACTATGGAGGGGGAGAGGATCCGACGGCCACCGGATTGCGAATGGCGACCAAGCGCTACATCCCACTTCTCATGATTGCTCTCATTGGACTTGCGATCGCGCAGATCGTGACCCGGGTTCCGATGGGACTATGGGGATATCTCGCCGACGAGCGACCGATGCGATTCCGCATCCTGAGGATGATGACGATAGCGGCGGTGATGGCAGTGCAGGCGCTCCTGGTCTACGCGATTCCGTATGTCATGTTGGGAGGCAGGAGAGTCTGGTCCGCGCTCGGCGCGAGTGTGTTGCTCGCTGTCCGCAACCCGGTTACTACCTACTTGATAGTGGTAGTGCCGGCCTCCCTTGAACTCCTGCCGGCGATGCTGGTGCGTAAGGGCACCGTCATCGCATACCGCTTTGCTCCTGAGGCTCTGGCGGTGGTGCTCGGGCTCTGGATTGCGGTGATCTTCTTTGTTACCTATCTGATGATCGGCGCGGCTACGCGCTTCTATCTCTACGCGACACAAGACGACGCCGGGGCCGGCGACGCGGCGGAGGTGTGACAGATGACCATTCCTTCAAGAAAGCACGTTCTTCGCGGCGCCCTGGTTTCTGGACTTCTTGTGTTCCTTGTCCCGACGATGATGGGCTGCGGAAACGAGGAGTTCACGACTAGATACCGTGCAGAGAAAATGCTCTGGAGCGTGACCAAACTCGAGCGGGCGACCGCCGAGAATCCCGAACTTGCCACTGACGAGATACGGACCCTGATAGCGGAAAAGTATGAGCTGATCATCGCTGAATTCCCGCCGCCGGAGGAAACCCTGGAATCGGAGCTGTCGCTGGACGTCCTTGTCACCGCATCAATCTCGGGTCGCAGCAGGATCACTCTGGCCGGGCTTCTGGCGGCAGAGGACAGACGCGATGAATCGGCTGAGCTTCTTGCTTCAGTTCGAGATGAGTATGCGGTTCTGGGGCCTTTGGCAGTCGAGGCAGTGCTCTCACTGGCGTCGCTCCATGAGGCCTCCGGCGATTGGGAAGCGGCCGTGGCCGAGCTTGACCTGCTTGTGGACCGTTGGCCGCCTGCGCAGGAGGACGGCTCAGCTCCGGACACGCGCATCATGAGAGCTCCAATGCGGAAAGCGACAGGTTACATACTCAGGGGCCGCGAGTCGGCGGCTGCCGACGCCTTCAACGAGGCTCGTTCGTACTGGCGCCACTGGGAGGAGAGATGGCCGGGGAGCAGGACAGCGGTAACGGCTGCGAGTCTTGCGGCGGAGAGTTTCTCTGTGGAACAGAGATGGGCAGAGGCGATCGACTCGTACGAGAGATTCGACAGTGTCTATGGTGACGAAGACAACCGTGCAGCGCTTTGGTTGACCATGGCGGGAGTATACAGAGAGAGGCTCGGGAGAACGGCGGACGCGCGGACCTACTACGGGAAAGTGTCGGAGGCCTACAGCGATGGGATCGCCGGCGCGACAGCCGATGTGGCGCTTGCGGAAGATGACATCAGAAGTGGACGCTACTCGCAGGCGAGGCAGCGACTCGAGTCCGTTATCGCACGATTCAACGACGAAGAGGCGGTGGCAGCAACGGCAACCTACCATATCGCCACGAGCTTCGAGCTGGAGGGGCGCTGGGATGAAGCGATGCCGCACTATCGCACTCTCTCATTGCGTTATCCCGCAACCATGTATGGTCTGGCCGCTCCTCTACATGTCGCCGATCACTTCTCGACGGCGGGAGAGAACGCTGCTGCGGCAACGGCGCTCTCCGTGGCTGCGGACGCATATGAGCGCGTCATGCGGGACTTCGCCGGGACCCCAGCCGAGCTGATGGCTCGAAACAATCTGGTAGAGACAAGACTGCGCCAGGAGCTTTGGAGGCAGGCTGCGGAAGTCCTTGTGGAGAGCGCGGAGCGCTTCGGCGAGTCGAGGGCATCGGTGGGTATGCTGCTTCAGGCGGCGGACCTGTATTCGGGCAAACTTGGTGATGATGATGCCGCGCGGAGCCTGCTGGAATCCGTTATGCGTCTCTACCCGGGAGAAGCAGGTGGCGACATAGCTGAACAGAAACTTGCTGAGATAGGTGGCTGATCCAGATGAGCGCAAGCGCCGCACTCATGATGACAGCAACAGTGTCCGCCTTCGCATTCGGAATGGCTGCCTTGCTTCGTGCGAGACACAGGGCGGACAGGTTGTCGTTCGGCGCAGGCGCAGTGGTCCTGGCGTTCTGGCTCTTCGCAGTCGGCTCGATCGCTGTCAGCCGTGATCCGGGTGCTGCGGGTGGTCGGGTAGCTGTCGCGGCCGCGCTGAGCGCCATTCTGCCTATCCCGTGGACATTCCTGACGATCGTCTTTGCTCGCGAGAGTCGTCCTGCGATGCTGCGTCCGTGGCGCTTCTATCTGATAGGGCTTTCTCTCGCCGGGCTCTACTTCGCCGCGCGTTCTCTTGCCGGGGGAGTAATTTCGGTCATCGGCCTGAAGGCCGGCGACTACGTCCTGTTCCTGGGGAGCACGGGGCGGGCGATGGGCGTCTATCTCGTGGTCTCCATAGTCGTGATGTTGTTCAATCTCGAAACGACGGCGCGGTGCGCTCGCGGAGCAGAGCTTAAGAGAGCGAAATTCGCGTTGATAGGCCTCGCTGCAGTGATGGCCTATCAACTCTTCGTACTGTCGCTTGCCGCTGTCTACTCCACGGTCAGTATCCAACATCTCGTGGCGGGGTCGGTGCCGATACTCGCCGCGGGAGTGCTGATCGCATACTCGGTCGAGCGGCGTCGATTCACGGATGCCCATGTGCGCGTGGGCCGGCCCGTATTCTACGGTTCAGCCACCATGTTCATTGCCGGCACGTATCTCATGACACTGGGTATTGTGGCCGTGGTCGCTCGGAGCCGTGGGTGGGGGGTCTCATCGCTCACCGTTACATCGCTCATCTTTCTTGCACTGCTTCTCCTCGTCATGTTCTTCGCATCGTCACATGTGAGGAGAGGGATCAGAAGGTTCATAGACAGCAATTTCTACGTGAGCAGGTACGACTACCGGAGGGAGTGGGAGAGGACCTCTGAGGCGCTCTCCGGCGCAACGGGTGAGCGTGAGGTGCTTGCGGCAGTGGCAGAGGTTGTCAGAGATGCGCTCGGTGCGCCGACCGTGATCGTTGCCGGTGTCGACAGGTCTACTCATCCGCCGGCAGTCTGCGTCGCGGGTGGCGCAGGAGCGGAGCACGCTGCGGTGATTGGCGACCCCGCCCTCCTGGCGCTGCTCTCCGAGCGTGGGGAGGCCGTGAGAGTTGGAACGGCGGATTCAGATCCGGCGCTGGATGGATGGATATCCCGCCACCCCGGCCCTTTGTCAAAGTCCTCACCTGACGTGGTCGTGCCGCTCATCGCGGCGCGTGAGGTCGTGGGGGTTGCGCTCGTTTCATTGGGTTCTGCCCGCCGCACGTACGAGGATCTGGAAATCCTCTCTACGCTTGGGCGTCAAGCAGGAAGTGCCCTTATGGCGGCCAGGCTTTCCGACCGGCTTGCAGAGGCGCGAGGTCTTGAATCCGTTCACAGGATCTCCTCGTTTGTAATCCACGATCTCAAGAATTGTGTTTCCGGCCTGTCACTGACCTTGGCGAATGCGAGGGATGGGCTGGATGATCCATTCTTCCGGCCGCGTCTCATGACCGCGATGAAGGAATCGGTATCGACGATGGAGCGCGTGATCGAGAGAGTTGCAGGTGTGTCCGAGGAGGCGGAGCCTTCGCTGGAATCCGTCGAACTCGGGGATCTGGTTGCACAGGCGCTGGTGCGTTCCGGTGTGACTCAGCCCGGTTCGCAGACGGAGACCGCGATCAACCTCAATGGAGTATTGGGAATTCAGGCGGATCCCGAGCAGCTTCTCACGGTCATTGGAAACCTCATCACGAACTCCGTTGAAGCCATGAACGGCGTGGGGCGAATAGAAGTGACCGGGACAAGCGCTGGAAACGGGTCAGTGGCGCTGCGCATCAGTGATTCGGGGCCTGGTATCGAACTTGAGATGGCTGAGGACGACATGCTGTTTGCCGCTTTCAGGACCACAAAGCCAAGCGGCCTTGGCATCGGACTCTACCAGAGCAGGCGGATCATGGAGGCCATGGGAGGCAGCATCACGCTTGTAGATGGAAGACACGGAGCTACGTTCGAGCTGCGGATACCACTGGCAGCTTCGCATTCCTAGAGGAAGTACGGGCGGAAGGTTTGGTGGGCAGCGTGTCCGGGATCAAACGAATTCTCATTGTGGACGATGATCGCGTGATTCGCGAGCAGCTTGCGTGGGCCCTCTCGGACGACTATGAGGTTCACGCGGAAGCAACACTCGACGGCGCGCTCGACGTTGCCCGCGATATCCGCCCGCATCTGGTCATACTGGATCTCTCACTGACAGGGAGTCCGGGCGAGACGGAAGAGGGGTTCGAGCTTCTGAAGCGTTTAGTGGAGCACGATCCCTCCGTGAAGATCGTCATGGTTACTGGAAGCGACGACCGCGAACGGGCAGTCAGAGCCATCGAACTGGGCGCCTTCGACTACTACGTGAAGCCCGTGGACCTTGATGAATTGCGCGTACTCATCGGACGCGCCCTCTATCTCCAGGAGCTTGAAAAAGCCGCTCGTGGCGTTCCGGAGGATGCGATCGAACCGGTACGGTTGGGTGGACTCGTAGGATCCGGTGATGCAATGAGACGTGCGCTGGAACTGGCGAAGGCCGCCGCCCTTTCTGCCGCCCCGGTCGTCATCGTCGGGGAGAACGGAACGGGCCGCCGCAGATTCGCGGAGACCATACACAGGATGAGCGATCGCGCCTCACTGCCGTTTGTCACGGTCGCTGTGGGAACTCTGTCAGGAGAAGCTGTTGAGCGTGAGATCTTTGGCGGAATTCGGGATGGGGCCATTGAACCCGGGCGGTTGGAGCAGGCAGTCGGAGGAACGCTCTTCGCGAGAGATCTTGACAGGTGCGCTGAATCCACTGTGGAGCGATTGCGTGGCTACGTGACCACGGGGACCTTCAGTCAAGTTGGGGGCAGCGAACCCATGCGGTCAGACGTGCGCGTCATGGCTTCGATGGGATCCCCCATGGATGACAGCCCTGCTGCATCCCTGCACGGATTTCCCGGTGCACACGTTATCGAGATTCCTCCCTTGAGAGAGAGGGAAGGAGACGTTCTCCTGCTCGCCGTGGACTTTCTGAATCGTCACTCCGGGTTGCGTGGGTGTCACTCGCGAAATTTCACAAGGGCAGCAGTGCGGGCGTTGCTCAGTCATGGCTGGCCGGGCAATGTGACCGAACTCGAGAATCGAGTCCGGAGGGCCGTTCTGTCCAATGCGCGGGGCGCGATTACGGCCTTGGATCTTGGGCTGGTGAGCAAGGATGAGGGAGGGGAACAGACCTTGAGTGCCGCCAGACACGAACTCGAACGCGGCATGGTGGCTGCGGCGCTCAGGAGAAGCGCGGGGAATGTGAGCCGGGCCGCCAAGTCAATCGGAGTCAGCCGTCCGACGATGTATGATCTCATAAGGAAGCACGGCCTTAGAACGGTGAACTACAAGTAACGACCGTGATGAGATTGACAGACCGTGGCTGCAGTCATAGAATCACGCCATCCGGTCTGTGCTGGTGAGCAGACTCAGGCTACGCTGGATATTCTGCGAGGAGCTGATCATGAAGGGTAGAGCGACAGTTATTCTATCCCTGGCGCTGGCAGCGCTCATTCCTGTTGGAGGAACCGCGTGGGCGCAGGCCGGAACAGGTGTTGTGATCACGTCACAGCCTGCCGGCGCGATCGTGGAGCTGAGAGGCGACCATGTGCTGCGCGGCGTGACACCCTGGCGCCTCGACAGGGGACTCGATGGGGTCTACGAGATCAACGCGTTCAAGTTCGGCTATGCTGACTGGCACGGTCGTACTGTGCTATCGGCGACAAGCCGCGATTCAGTCTTCGTGAGGCTCACTCGCAAGACGCGGGGGCGGGCCGCGCTCCGGTCGGCGATGGTGCCCGGCTGGGGGCAGTTCCATACGGAGCAGAAAGTGAAGGGGATCGCATTCGTTGCTGCGGAAGCGTTGGTTCTCGGCGCTGTTTTCTGGGCGGATGCTGAGAGCAATCGCGAGGAATCGGACTATCTCAGCGCCAAAGCCGCCTACGAGAATGCCACTGAGGTGGGTGAGATAGAGGAAACCTACGAGGTTATGCTCAAGGAATTTGACGAATACGAGGACAAGCATCTTCTGAGGAGGCGCCTGATATACGCGGCCGCGGCTGTCTGGGTGGCGAATGTCGCCGACGCCTTTTTCCTGTTCCCGGAGCCGGGGGCCGGTGCGTACGCAGAAGCGCCGGATCTGTCGAGGCCCGGGCTGTACGCCACGCTTGAGCCAGACGGGGCCACATTCGGCCTGGCAGTCCACTTTTAATTGAGCGCTGCTTGAGGGAGGTATGCAATGAAACGATTCTCAGTGCTTCTCCTGGTTCTCTTGGGCGCTGCCGCGGTCTTTCTCTATGGCTGCCTATCAGACCTGGCATCGCCGGAGCACTCCAATCCCCTGGATCCTGACAATCCGACGTCCGGCTCGGTGGATCCATCCAGACCGTCCGGTCTTGGGGCCGTTGTGGCCGACAGGCTGGTTGTGCTCTCGTGGTCCGTCAGTGACACGACG
>JAUVLP010000059.1 GCA_030600655.1 Candidatus Eiseniibacteriota bacterium | reverse complement strand
GGAACCACGCGTCCTGAGTCGCCCACGACGAGACTGGAATCACCGACATCGGTGACCACGCACGGAATTCCACACGCCATCGCCTCACCTACCACGAGCGGAAGGGCCTCGCCGCTCGAGGACGATACTGCGACGTCCAGCGCGGCGAGAAGCTGGGGGACATCGTCCCTCAGCCCCAGCAGATGTGTTCGTTCGTCCAACCGCTCCCGTGCGATCCAGGCGGTCAGCTGTTCGTTGTCGCGATCTACACCGGCTCCGCAGAGAAGAAAGTGCACGGTGGGCGTCAAGTCCCGGAGGCGTGAGGCCGCGAGGATCATGTTGGCGTGGTCCTTGAGCGGATGGTAGCGGGCGACCAGCCCCACGAGAGGGGTTTGATCCTCCAGCCCCAGTTCGTTCCGGATGGATGCGCGAGCAGCGGCGTCCGGCTTGAAAATTCCGGTATCGAATCCATTTGGGATCACAACGAGCTTGTCTCTGTCGTAGCCCAACGCCATGTGCGACTCGCGCGTGGCCTCAGAACAGCAGACGATTCTCTTGGGAATGTAGCGGGAGAGGTGGGCGCACAGCCGTGCAATCGCGGATGTCCTGGCCTTGGTCGTAGCGCTGTCAATCGTCGTATGGTGCAGTCCCCACACGACAGGTGCGCAGTTGGAAACGCGAGCGACGGCACCTGCCGCGAGATCCGCATGGTACATCCATGTCTGGATCACATCCGGGCGGGAATCATGGATTCCTCGCTTGAGTCGCCGCCACGCGGCCGGGCTTGGAAAAGACGGGCCGAATCCCACGCTACTGACCGGGATGCCGAGTTTCTCAATCCGCCCACCGAGAGGCTCTGTCGAGCCGAGAGAGATGACTTCGCAACACATCTGATCAGGATCTACCATGGACAGGAGTCGATAGAGCATCCACTCAGCACCGCCCGATCCCAACCCGGATATAATGTGGAGCACTCGCATCTGCTTCATCTCTTCTCCGCGCGTTCCGCACCCGACGTCGCGCCGGTTCGATACTTCCAACGCGGCCGGGTCGAGTTTTGGGGCTTTGAGAGGATCCGTTCGTAGAGCTCCAAGGTCTGTCCGATAATAATCTCGCTCGCGAAGCGCTCGCGCACAAGGTCCCTCGCGCCGTTTCCCAGGGCTCGCCTGAGGCCCGGGTTGCCGGCGAGGGCTCGCATTGCAGTCGCCAGTCCAGCGGCGTCGCGCGGTTCGACGAGAATACCCGTTCTTCCTTCGATGGTCACGTCCCGACATCCGGGGACATTCGTCGCGATAAGTGGTCTTCCCGCGGCCGCTCCCTCGAGCAGCGACTTCGGAAGGCCCTCGCGATAGGAGGGGAGCACGACGACGTGTGCCTCCGCGAGTGAATCGCGTATGTCCGGTTGGAGTCCCCTCCATTCAACAGAACCATCCCCCTCAAGCTCCTTAAGCCACTCGTGCGGGACCGCATCGGGGGAGCCTTCGTCGCTGTCGCCGACGAGAAGGAAGCGTAGGTTGGGGTTACTTTCGTGCAGAGTCCGGGCGGCTTCGACGTATTCACGGACGCCCTTCGCCCAGAGCATTCTGCATGCCATCAAGAATGTGACGCGACCGTCTGACTGGGGGAGAGGAATCGCCGAGAATCGCTCCACATCAACACCGGATCCCCTGATCAGCACGCACCTTTCGTTGGTGGTGACTCCGCTCTCGATGATCTGTGACATGTCGTCTTCGTTCTGAAACACGGTGACAGCGCGGCCGCCCAGAGCCAGTCTGTAGCCATTGAGAGCCTGGCGAGCGAGGGAACTCTCGTCTGAGAACGCGTGCCCGAGACCGGTGACGGACTGGACTATGCCAGGGATCCTCAACAGGCGAGCCGCGATCCCTCCCAGTATGACCGGCTTGATGGTGAAATGGTGGACCACATGTGGGCGGATCCTGCGATACGTCGACAGAAGTCTCAGGAATGCTCCCACGTGTCCGAGCGGAGACACGCTCTTTCTATCAAGACGCCAGACAGAGAACTCCGAGCCCAATGCGGCAAGCTCGGAGCCATACTCGTCATCCGGGGCGAGTGTGAATACCGACCATCCGTGGGTGACCAGCTCCTCTATGAGCGCGGCCCGGAAATTGTAGAGGTACCAGGATGTGTTGGAGACCAGGATGATCCTGCGGCCTGTCTGAGACCCGCTTTGACTTGCCACTAGTACCGATTCTCCTCGTCGTGCTGGGTGAATACGGTTGCTACAGACCCCTGAAGCTGGTATGAAATTGCGTAACGGATTTCAAATGCTCTTCTCTGAACTGGAAAGGTATGACACACATGAACGTACCACTTCTCGACCTGAAGCGACAGTACAAGACAATCAAGAGTGAGATTGACGCGAGTGTTGCCGAGGTTCTGGAGACCCAGGGCTTCAAGCTCGGTCCAAACGTGGCGCGGTTCGAGGAGCTTGTTGCGGAGTACAGCGGGGCGAAGAGGGCAGTCGGAGTGGCATCAGGCACCGACGCGCTCCTTCTCGCACTGATGGCATATGGCATCAGCGATGGCGATGAGGTCATCACAACCCCCTACACTTTCTTCGCGACAGCGGGGTCCATCTCAAGAAGTGGCGCAACGCCTGTCTTCGTGGATATCGATCCCATCTCCTACAATATCGACCCGACAAAGATTGAGGCAGCAATCACCGAGCGTACGAAGGCCATCATGCCGGTGCATCTCTACGGTCAGTGCGCGGACATGGATCCGATCATGGAGATCGCTGCGAAACATGACTTGGTTGTCATCGAGGACGCCGCGCAGGCTATCGGCGCCGAATACAAGGGGCGCCGGGCAGGATCGCTCGGGCATATGGGGTGCTTCAGCTTTTTCCCGAGCAAGAATCTCGGTGGCTACGGTGATGGTGGCATGATCGTTACAGACAACGACGAGAAAGCCGACCTTCTCGTGAGCCTGAGGGAGCACGGGCAGACAGAGCTCTACCACCACTGGACGATCGGCATGAACAGCCGGCTCGATGCGCTCCAGGCGGTCGTTCTCATGGTCAAGCTTGGGCACCTGGATGAGTGGAGCAACGGGCGCTCCGCGAACGCCGAGTACTACAATGAGAGATTCTCAGGGTCGCCGGTGACGACACCCCATCTCGGAGAGGGCAACCGTCACATATACAATCAGTACATCATCCGGACCGGGAAGCGCGATGACCTCAGGGAGCATCTGAAGGAAGAGGGCATAGGGAACGCGATCTACTACCCGCTCTCTCTTCATCTTCAGAAGTGCTTCGCGTCACTCGGATACGGAGAGGGAGACATGCCCGAGTCGGAGAAGGCGTCGCGTGAGACGCTCTCCATCCCCATCTTCTCCCTTCTGACCGATGCGGAGAAGGACCATGTCGCAACCACGATCCTCGAGTTCGTGAATGCCGGCTAGTGAAGGGAGCGCCGCGATGTCGGAAGCCGTCGCGGGCAAATTCGTCGATCTGAGATCGCCCAGAGGTTATCACCTTGCGTATGCGGCGTTCGCAGAGCGGCGTGAGTCATGGGACGAGCTGGGTCTTCCGCTGATCAGGAGCCGGAGAGCGGAGGTAACGCGCTCCCCGTGGCTTATGGCTCGTTCGGCCCTGGCCTGTCTTGAACTCTACCTCGAGAATGGAAACCGGGAGAAGCGTGCGGATTTCGAACGAATTGCGCGGTGGCTCATTGATAATCACGAGGAGGAGCCTCGAGGCTTCCTTGGATGGCCGATGCCCGACGTTCCGCGGGCGTTTCGTGGTGATCTCAGCGATGGATGGTTCTCCGGGTCGGCCCACGCTGAATGTATCGCCGTGCTTGTGCGAGCCGGAACTCTCCTGGGCATGGACGGTGCGATTGAGTGCGCCAGGCGCGCTATCATCGGTTTTGCGACACCGGTTGAAGATGGAGGCTTCCTTCGCGAGGTGGGCGAAGAGGGGTACGAGGGTGGACTCGAAACTATGGCGTTCGCAGAGGAGTATCCGATCGTTGGACGCCCATCGATGACGTTCGGGGGGCACGCAAGGGCGATGTTGGCGCTTTCCGATTTCGCTGCACTGGATGGTGACCAGGGGACTCGCGTGCTGCTTGACAGGTATGCGAGAGGCCTCGAATACGTGCTGGACCGGTTCGATCTGGGCTTCTGGAGCAGGGTTGACCTGGACCCGCGGTGGCGAGGTGTGCGAATCGCATCCAATACACAACACGCGGAACAAGTCTTGCAACTGTCGTTGTTGGCTGCTATTGGCGACTCTGCTCTCTGCAGCTCGATCAGTGAGCAGTGGCGGGTGCACGCACAGTTTCGAAGACAAAGATGGAAATCGCGCCTGCTGGCGGGGCGATTCAGGATAATGAATCCCAGTCGCCTAAGTCTGCAAGCCTAGCTCTCGTGTCTTTGGCACTGTTTAGGCTTTACAGTCGACAGGGGTGTGCTATGTTCTTTGGACTTCGTCTAAGGATTCGGAAAGGATAGAATACAGAACTTGGCTAGCATTCTCTACGCACTTGTCACAGCTGGAATGGCTGGCGGTCTCGCATGGCTGCTGATACCTCCAGCATCGAAGCTCGGGCTGAAGCTCGGGTTGGCCGACCTGCCGAGTTCCCGGCGTGTCAGGGCGCGGCCTGTGCCGACTACGGGCGGCATAATCATCTTTGTGGCATTCGCGGCCGCCATGGTCGCATCGCGGCATCTTCTCGCTGGAGCTTCTTCCGAACTCATCCACAAGGTGCAGGTTCTCCTCCTGGGGGGATCGGCAATAGTGGTCCTGGGAATGGTGGATGACCGCGTCAATCTCAGGCCGCGGACAAAGCTGATTGCTCAGACGATCACAGCTGCTGCCGTCGTGGCCGGCGGAGTCGGCATTACCCATATCCGCTTCGTGGTGGGGCCGACGTACGACCTCGGCTGGATCGGGTTTCCACTGACGGTCTTCTGGTTTGTGGCCTTCATGAACGCCCTCAATCTGATCGATGGACTCGACGGTCTTGCCGGGGGTATCGCCGGGGTGACGGCGCTGGCTCTTTTCGCCGTCGGCGCCGTGAACGGCAATGCACCTCTTTTCTTCCTGGCCGCAGGGCTGTTCGGTGCGACGAGTGGCTTCCTCGTGCACAACTTCAGAAGCGGTAATGTCTATCTGGGGGACGCGGGGAGCATGATGCTGGGGTTCCTCCTTGCGGGGGGAGCCGTTGTCGGCGCGCGAAGCGACGCGGCGAGCACGGCGCTTCTTGTGGCTGCAGCCTGCATGGCGGTGCCGATTTTCGATGTTGTGACGTCGATTCTCCGGAGACGACGGTCGGGCAGGGGCATCATGACACCCGACCGTTCACACGTGCACCATCGTCTGATCCGGTTCGGTCTGAGTCCGCGGAGAACTGTCATAGTCCTCTGGGGAGCAACCGTCTTCTTCGGCGGCCAGATGCTCGGCCTTTCAGCCGTGCACGGCGTCGTCTACGTTCTTCTGAGCTACGCCGCGGTGATTGTCGTCGGTAACATGATTCTGAACCAGCGCCGCAAGAACATGAGGACCACGCAACGAGACATCCGGGATGAGGTGCTTTACCTCATGGGCGCACGGGATCACGTGGGCGACGATGAGTCGAACGAGGAACCGGGTCTCCGTACCATGATCGTCGAACAGATTCGCCGAGAGGCGCGCTACCGGCGGATGGTTCGGGCCGAGAACGGTGTGCCGCTCAGGGGAACGGGCGCGGCGCGGCGCGAGGCGCTTGTGGCGAGTGCTGTCAGGGACTCGGTCGGGACTTCGGAAGCATTGGATTCAACACGAGAATACGTACTCGATGCAGAGATAAAGAGCCGGCGTTCGGACTAGACAGCGCTGTAGGCAGTAAAGACGTTGCAGAATGCCCCTTCCAGTGCTAATCTCCAGAGTTCGGAATCTATCCAACGTGGATCATCACCTCCAGCATCAGCCCTGATGGGCTGAGCGCTGATTGACATGTTCCAATATTGAGAGGAGCCAGTAATGCCACGGAAGCGCGTCTATTTCTTCGGCGGAGGCAAGGCCGATGGCCGTGGGGCGATGAAGAACATCCTCGGCGGCAAGGGAGCCAACCTTGCGGAGATGACCAACCTTGGGATTCCCGTGCCGGCTGGATTCACCATCTCAACAGAGGTCTGTATCCATTACTACGAGAACGGTGGAGCGTTCCCGGACGGGCTTGAGGCGGATGTCGATGCGGCCGTCAGGAAGGTCGAGGATGTGATGGGAGGAGGCTTCGGCAACAGCGATGACCCCCTTCTCTTCTCCGTTCGCTCCGGCGCGAGGGTCTCGATGCCCGGCATGATGGACACGGTGCTGAATCTCGGGCTCAGTGATAAGACCATCACCGGATTGATCGCGAAGACCGGCAACGAGCGATTCGTCTATGATAGCTATCGTCGCCTGATCCAGATGTACGCAAACGTCGTGATGGGACTTGAGATGGACGAGTTCAACCGTCTTTTGGAGGCAAAGAAGACGGAGCGGGGCGTCAAGGACGACATGGGGCTGAGTGCGGATGACATGAAGGACCTTGCGTGGCAGTTCAAGGACAAGGTCAGGGAGCTCTCCGGCAAGAAATTCCCCGACGATCCGCGCGAGCAACTGTGGGGCGCCATACGAGCGGTCTTCCAGTCGTGGAACATCCCCCGGGCGGTGAGCTACCGCAGGCTCAACGATATCTCCGATGACTGGGGCACGGCTGTGAACGTTCAGGCAATGGTCTTCGGGAACATGGGTGAGAACTCCGCGACCGGTGTTGCGTTCACGCGCGACCCGGCGACCGGTGAGAAGGTCTTCTACGGGGAGTTCCTGCCGGACGCACAGGGTGAAGACGTCGTCTCCGGCGTGAGGACTCCGCACCCCATAAATCTGGCCCAGAAGAAGGAAGGCGACGAGGAGTCTCTCGAGGAGTTCATGCCTGAGATCTACCGAGACCTCAATGCCATCCGCGAGAAGCTCGAGCTTCACTACACGGACACGCAGGATATTGAGTTCACGATCCAGCGGGGCAAGCTGTGGATGCTGCAGACGCGCACAGGCAAGCGGACGGCTGAGGCGGCAGTAAGGATCGCGGTCGAGATGGAGGCTGACGGTCTTATCAACCGAAAGACTGCCGTGATGCGTGTCGATCCGAAGCAGATCGAGCAGCTTCTGCACAACCGCATCGACCCCAACGCCAGCTATGAAGTCCTGACCCGCGGGCTCCCGGCATCGCCGGGTGCTGCCGTAGGGCGCGTGGTTTTCACAGCAGAGGACGCCGTCAGTTGGGCGGACGATGATGATCACGGGAAGCGCGCCACGGTACTGGTCCGGGAGGAGACATCGCCTGAGGATATCGAGGGCATGGATGCATCGCAGGGCTTCCTGACCGCCCGCGGTGGAATGACCTCGCACGCCGCCGTGGTGGCGCGCGGCATGGGCAAGTGCTGCGTCGCTGGCGCTGGTGAGCTGAAGATCGACTACGCGACCAAGACGTTCAGGATCGGCGAGCAGGTTGTGAAGGAAGGCGACTGGATAACGCTGAACGGTGCGACCGGCGAAGTCATCCTGGGAAAAGTCGCAACCGTGGAGCCCGAGCTCTCAGGTGACTTCGCGATACTGATGGAGTGGGCCGACGAGTTCCGCCAGTTGGGTGTCCGGACGAACGCGGATACGCCGGAGGACGCGGTCAGGGCACGGAGCTTCGGCGCCGAGGGGATCGGCCTCTGCCGGACCGAGCACATGTTTTTCGGCGAAGACCGCATCAAGTACATACGCGCTATGATCATGGCGGCCGATGAGACTGAGCGGCGCGAAGCTCTCGACAAACTTCTGCCATTTCAGCGCAGCGATTTTGAAGGCATCCTCGATGCGATGAAGGGTCTCACCGTGACCATCCGGCTTCTCGACCCGCCGCTTCATGAGTTCATCCCGCACAGCGAGGCGGAGATCGAGGAACTTGCGAAGGAACTTGGTAAGGATCCCGAGAAGATGAAGGAGAAGGCGTCCGGCCTCCGGGAATCGAACCCGATGCTGGGTCACCGCGGATGCCGTCTCGGTATCACGTTCCCCGAGATCTATGAAATGCAGGCACGCGCTATCTTTGAGGCCGCATGCTCGCTCAGGAAGAAGGGCGTGGATGTTAAGCCCGAGATCATGATCCCACTTGTCGGCGAGCCGAAGGAGCTCTCGGTTCTCCGCGAGCTTATCGAGCGCATCGGCATTGAGGTGATGAAAACGAAGGGCGTCGAGGTCGACTACCACATAGGGACAATGATAGAGATCCCGAGAGCGGCCCTCGTGGCCGATGAGGTCGCCGAGCACGCCGATTTCTTCTCATTCGGCACGAACGATCTTACGCAGATGACCTACGGGTACAGCCGGGATGATGCCGGTTCGTTCCTGAAGGGGTACGTGGAAAAGGGGATTCTGGCTGGTGATCCCTTCCAGTCGATCGATGTGAGAGGCGTAGGCGTTCTTATCAAAATGGCCGTTGAGAAGGGACGGAGCGTCAAGCCTGAGCTCCACATGGGCATTTGCGGTGAGCATGGCGGCGATCCCGAATCGATCAACTTCTGTCATCACGCCGGGCTCGACTATGTCAGCTGTTCTCCATACCGGGTCCCGGTAGCCAGGTTGGCGGCGGCGCACGCGGTTCTGCGGGCGAGAATGAGGTCGGAGGAGTAGAGAACGGCGCGCAGGGAGTCCGGTTCTGTGGCGCGCGCATAGTGCGTCGGCTGAAAACATGACGGCACGCTGAAACGGCGGGGACGGTAGGTTTCGTCTCCGCCGTCTCTTATCGAATCTTGACGTAGCGCCTTCTGAGGGCTAGAATCACATGGAACAGCTTGGTGGGTATGTACCCGCGACCTCATGTACACGTGTGGTCGAGCAGACGGACTGGGGGCGGATATGGTGAGGAAGCTCGTCTTCACCCTGCTTGCTATTGTTCTCAGCGCTTGCTTTGTCTACGGACTCATGGTCGAGGATTTCTGGGAGACGCTCTCCAACGGCGCCATGATCTGTCTGACCTGCATCGGCGTTGCTTGAACTGCTTAGGAGGGTCTTGCGCGCATGAAACGGCGTATCGTCCAGCTCTTCTCGCTCATTGTCACGAACTCCTACTTCACCTCGATACCCACGGCGAGCTTCTATCAGGGGACTCTGAAGGGCGCTTGTGTTCCGATCCTCAACTGCTACGCGTGTCCGCTTGCTTGGGGCTCTTGCCCAATCGGCACACTTCAGCACTTCATAATCGTCCGTGCATTTCCGTTTTACCTTATTGGCATTCTTGGGTTGATCGGTCTGGCGACGGGACGGTGGGCGTGCGGTTGGTTGTGCCCGTTCGGGTGGTTCCAGGAGTTCATATACAAGCTCAAAGTTCCGAAGTTCTCCGCACCTGACTGGCTTCGCCACATGAAATACGTGGTCCTGGTTCTCGTTGTGGGTGTCGTCTCGTGGGTGACGTTCGAGCCGTGGTTCTGCAAGTTCTGTCCGGCTGGGACTCTTGAGGCCGGTCTCCCGTGGTTGGCATGGGCCGCTCGGGGCTCGGACTATGCGGAGGGCATGAGCTTCGCAACTCAGGTCTTCGCCCTCAAGATCGTTATGCTGGTCGCTCTCGTGGCTCTAGCGGCGATGATGCGCAGACCGTTCTGTCGTTTCGTCTGCCCTCTCGGAGCGCTCTTGGGTCTGATGAACAAGATCAGCCTTCTTCAGCTTGATTTTGATCTCGACACATGCGCGATCGCCTATGCGCAAGGATCCGATCTTGAGAACTGCGCGACGTGCGGGCACTGCTCGCGCAACTGCCCAATGGATCTCAAGGTGCCCGAGCAAATCGGAAGTGTCGACTGCATTAGATGTATGAACTGCACAACAACAGGTTCTGCCTTCTGGAGATTCGGAACAGCTCCGTCCCGGGACAGAACCGGAGAGAAGATGAACGAGCCGGCGCCGCATTGGGGCACCAGGAAGGTGCCTGCGCAGCCGGGTTAGGGCTTGAACACTGGCCCAAGGAGGCGAGGGAATGATATCCACAAGTGAGATTCCCCTGGATCTGGTGGAGAGACTCGGCCACGCCTCGAACATCATCGTTTTCACAGGAGCCGGCGTCTCTGCTGAGAGTGGTGTCCCGACCTTCAGAGGTCAGGACGGACTCTGGCAGAAGTACAACGCTGAGGATCTTGCAACCTGGCAGGCCTTCGAGAGAGATCCCCGGCTGGTCTGGAGCTGGTATGACTACAGGCGCCAGATAATTTCGGACGTGGATCCCAATCCTGGACACACGGCGATCGCAGGAATGGCGGCCGTGTTCGACAAGGTGACGGTCGTTACACAGAATGTGGATGGGCTGCACGTCCGGGCGGGCAGCGAGGATGTCGTGGAATTGCACGGGAACATCTGGCGGGCCCGGTGCACACGCGAACTGACGGTATGCGACTTCTGTGAGTGCCCGTTGGAGGAGAATCCGCCTTTGTGCGAGGAGTGTGGATCCATTTTGAGACCAGACGTGGTCTGGTTCGGCGAACCACTACCGATGGATGCCTACGAGCGATCGCACGAGGCGGCGTGCACGTGTGATGCCATGCTGGTAGTCGGCACGTCAGCACAGGTGCGTCCAGCGGCGACGCTCCCTCTGGTCGCAAAGCACAACGGCGCCTTCGTCGTCGAGATCAATACTCACTACACGCCGATATCAGCTCTCATAGATACCACTCTGATCGGCGTGGCGGGCGAGATACTGCCGGAGCTGCTCGATCGCATCAGCGAATGCAAGGGCCATCCGGAGGAAGCGCCTGGAATGACGGGTGAGGTGAAGGAACGCAGCGGCGTCTGAGGCTGCGCCACCGGAGACAGAAAACGCAGCGGCGTCTGAGGCTGCGCTATTGGGAGACAGGAAACGTGGCGGAGTCCAGGACTACGCCAACGGAGACAGGCAACGTGGCGGGATCCCGCGCCGCGCCACCGAGGAAGAGGTAATGCGACGACATATCCCGATTTTGATACTGCTCGTTCTCCTGCTGGCCTGCGGCACGGTCGCTGGTAAGACGTACAACCGTCCGTACATTGACGGGCACGTTACTGAAGATGAGAATGATTGGGAGCCTGATGAGCTGGGTGTGGAAGATCCGGACAACGACAACCGTTGGGGCTCGAGCGACGGTGATCTGGTCGATCTATACGTTACCTGGGATGCGGACAGTCTCTATGTAGGTATCACGACCGTCAATGGTCCCGGTGCGTACGGGAATGGATACCTGCTTTTCATAGACACCGATGCTCAGAACGGAATCACGGGAGCGACGGACTTTTCGATAGCCGACTTCTACTCGCGAAATGTCACGTTCAGCACAATGGGTGCGGATGTGGTCATGGGTGGCTGGAACCTGCCCGGCGTCTTTGACATCAAGCACTGCTCCGATCCAACGAGTACCACGCCTGTTGACGACGTCTACTCCCAGTGCAATCCCGGTTGGAAACACATCGAGGCCAGAATGTCGTGGAACGGCCTCTTCGGGCTTGGTCGGGGAGTTGTTCCCAACGGCACAACTCTCAGGTTCATTGCCGCAGTCGTCGGAGGCGATGGTTCGGGTGCGTACGACGCTATGCCGACATCATCCACGGGCGTTGAATCCAATGCGAGCACACCTTGGGACGCTTTCACGGATCTTGATACCTACTACGAGACCGTAGTGGACGCAGACGCAGACGGCGTGCCCGACGAGGGGTTTCCTCCCGGCGGGTCCATATCAGGGACAGTGGCGCTCGACGATCTTGATGATCACACAACGGTTGTCACCGTTACGGCTTGGAGTGGTGGAGTGGCCGTCGAGTCGGCCGATGCTCCGCCCGGTGGCGGCGACTACACGATCTACCTCGTGCCCGATGGCACTTACGACATTGTGGCGGCAGGTGAGTCGTATCTTTCCCTCACGATCGAGGGGGTGGCCATTGTCGATGAGGGCGAGATCACAGGCATCGATTTCGCGCTGACCAAAGTGACAGGCCGCATCGAGGGACAGGTGGCCCTCTCCGGAGGTCCGGCCACCGACGTCACGGTGACGGTCTACGATGCGGAGACAGGGGAAGCAGGAGGAGATGGTCCGTACGTCGTGGCTGGTGGTTCCGGCAGCTTCTCCATCGCGACCGTTGTCGACGGTGATTGGGACATTGTTGCCGAGGCGGTCGGCTACGTGGACGCGGGAACTCCTGCAACCGTCGCCGATGGCGACACGGTCAATGTCGGTACGCTGACCCTTCCAGTGGTCGAGGCGACGCACTTCGCCTACGTGGACTCGCTTGGCGGTACCATCTACGGCGTAGCGACAACAGTCAGTATCCCCGACAGCAGCCTCTACTACTACGCGGCGGCATGGCTCGAACCGCGCGACGACGACGATCGGGTAGCGTATTGGGATGCTGACTTCATCGACAACGTTTCGATCTCGGTTACACGTCTCGACCCCGCCCACCCGCCTCTCGGGAACGTGGTCATCGCCGACACGAATGGCGTGGTACTCGATCCCCCTGCCATCACGGGTGACATGTTCGTCAACGGGCGCGCCGGCTTCCTCGTTGCAGACGACGAGATCGAGATCCTGAGGGTGCTCGCGACAAGCGGGAGACTCGTGAACGTTCTCGAAGTGGGAATAGGAGCACCGGCTCCCACAAAGCTCACGCTCGAGAGCGATAGCTATCAGATCGCCGTTGGTGACAGCGTGGCGACGATCACCGGACAGCTCATCGACGCGAGCGGCAACGGCGCTCCTGTCGCCGGGCTCAACGCAACTATGACGGCCCTTGGTGTTGGCGGTGGGTTCAGCATGACCGTAGTGGAGACTGACCCGAACGGCCGGTTTGAGGTTGAGTTCTCGGGAACTGTGGCGGGCACTGCTCTTGTGACCGCAGTGATAGATCCGAGTTCAGAGTTTGCTTCGATTGATGTGGACACGCTCGCGATCATTCTCGAGCCCGGGGGTGCGGCATTCGTTGAACTGGCGGCATCTCCGGTAGCACTCCAAGCGAGTGAGACGGCTGTGCTCACGGCGTCGGTGGTCGATGAGTGGGGCAACGCGGTAGCTACCGCTGGTCTGAACATCGCGCTTGCAGCGACACCAGAGGAACTCGTCGTATCGCTTGACACACCGATAGTGACGGATGCGGACGGCGTCGCTGTGGGAGCGATCGAGGTCGGCGCAGACTACGGCATCATCGAGATTGTTGGGGACGCGGGGAGCCTGCCCGTGGAGACGGTTTTCCTACCGGTGGATGCTACCATCATAGCGGTCGACGAAGAGGCCCCGGAGTCCGATGACGACCACAACAGCAATGCCGGCGTGGATCTGACCATACTCCACGCAACGAATGGCGTCGACACACTGGTCGTAACACTGGATTTCAGCTCCGACTGGGACGGCGCTCATCTCGGTCTGGTGATCGAAGCCAGTGGTGATGCTGCCGGAGCGACAACGGAGCCGTTCACCTTTCCGATAAACTACGGACACGATCTCCTGCCCGACTATGCCTTCACCTACAAGTATGCGTCTGAGGACTACGCCGACTTGAGAAAGTGGAGCGGAAGCAGTTGGCAGTTTTACGATCACATCAACGATATATGGGTCACCGATTGGGTGGAGGGGGCGGCTCTCACCGCGTGGATCGCGAAGAGCGCTGAGAAAGTGTCATTCCGTATCCCGCTCGCGGTTATCGAGGCCGCTGTCGGCGACACACTCCGACTCGAAACGTATGTCATGCAGGAGACCGACGGGGAGAAGCGAACGGCCCTCGACTCCGTGCCACACGACGCCACGCATGACATGGAGCCCGAGACCGGCGAGTGGTGGGAGACGGCTACGACTCCTGTGACGCTCACGAACTACAGTAACTACATTGTCGTGAGCGAAGGATTTGCACCGGGACTCGCGAACGGACAGGCTACCCCATCGCCTGCGCAACCGGGTGACGTTGTGACCTACAGCATTGAGGTGACGAATACCGGTGGAGGCATCGGCGATGTCTTCCTGAATCTTTCGGACATTGGAGGGGAGCCCCTCGTCAGGATGCATGATGACGGAGAGTGGCCGGACGTCACGGTTGGAGACGGTGTCTACACCATTGCAGATACTCTCACCTCGTCTGCGTCCGACGGCGAACACATCATGACAATCACGGCCAGGGACGCGGCCAATGTCTGGCCTGCGACCGCCGGGATAATCCTGACCGTGGACAATCCGGCGACGGCTCTGAGGCAGTTTACCGATGCGGAAGGTGACGATCACGGTCCGAATCAGACCGACGGCAACGGTAACCCCGTCAGCGGGCTCTACTACTATTACCCGACCAATCTGGTTTTCTTCCCGGGTTCGTTTGACATAACGAGCTTCGAGATTTTCGCCGACGGCGATTGGTTGGTCTTCAGAACTTACGTTGCTGAGCTTATCAACCATCAGGACGCAGGAGCTGCAGATTGGGGCGCTCCGCAGCCGAGTGAGCAGACGTGCGATGACCCGTACCGAACGGACTTGAACCTCCAGAAGGTCGACATCTATATCGATG
>JAUVLP010000131.1 GCA_030600655.1 Candidatus Eiseniibacteriota bacterium | reverse complement strand
GTACAAGGCCTCTCCCCTTTGGAGCCCGCCGGGATCTTCCGGCGGGCTCCTTCTATGATGCTGGGGTCACCTCCGCCAATCGACACTGGATTACGCGACTGCCAGGAAGATAGTTCGCAGGCTCAGAAGTGTTATGAGGGCGCCGACAACCCACATAAGGGCACGAGCCGGCATCCGCTTGCACAGAACGGCTGCGAACGGCGCTGCGATCACGCCTCCTATGAGGAGACCAAGGATGACATGCCAGTGCACGAGCCGGATGAGCGCAATGAAGGCAACCGCCTCAGCCAGCGTGACGAAGAACTCGGTGAGGTTGACTGTTCCGATGCTGCGGCGAGGGTCGTTCCCGTTTGCGACGAGCGTCGACGTGACGATCGGTCCCCAGCCACCACCTCCTACGGCGTCGCAGAAACCACCCGCGAGCGCAAGCATGGTGTGTCTGGTTCGAACCACCAGCGTCGGTGTCTTGCGCGCGGCTTTCCAGAGGATTCTGAGACCCATGGTGAGAAGATAGGCGGCGATGAACGGCTTAATGACTTTGCCCGGAACCTGAGTCAGTATGTAGGCGCCGATGACTCCGCCAATGATCCCGGGTATGAGAAGGCGCCGGAAGAGCGCACGGTCGATGTTCCCGAGCTTGAGATGTGATAGCCCGGAGACGGCTGTTGTGAAGACCTCAGCGATGTGGACGCTTGCGCTGGCTACGACAGGCGAGATGCCAAGGCTCAAGAGAAAGCTCGTCGACGTCACTCCATATGCCATCCCCAACGCGCCATCGATCATCTGCGCCACAAATCCGACACCGATGAAGATGAGGATCCGCTCATCCATTCAGTTACCTCCGATCGTTGATGCCGCGCACGTGCTGCCCGTGGGCGTGGTTCCAGTCTCGGTAGAGAAGAGACGGTAGAATCAGCGACACTCTAATTGTAGCCTGATTAGAGTGCCCTGTCAAGCACTTCCTGTCATGGTCTTCCCAGTGCTGCATGCGGGTGTGGAGGGGTATGGAAGAAGCCTCCGGTGGGCGCAAGTAACGGCTGCGCTGTAGCATCGCGCGGGGTGAGCAGAGTCAGGACTGGTCAAATCAGCTTGACGCAACGGGAGGCTGGTGCTAGCCTCACTGGTTGAGTGGCAAACTGGATTCGCAATTCCTGAGCGACATATGGCCAACGGAGGCAAGAATGAGGGTGATACGGGGAAGCGGTATGCGCCGGGTGATGGCAGGGCTTGTGGTGTTGGGGTTCGTTCTTCTTAGTGCGTCAGCGGCGTTCGCCGACCTCTGCCCGCGGATGAAGTTCGTGCAGCTCGGGGACAACAGTATTGCGATCGGCTGGACGATGGGGATCGATGAGCGGGACATCGACGATGTGTACGGTGTCGAGTTCGGCGGGTACCGTGTGTGGGTCAAGGAGCTCTGGAACTCCGGGGAGTTCTCTTTGGAGAGGGAGTATGTCTGGGGCGAGGAGGACACCTCGGCAGCAGGCTACTGGGACCTGGAGCCATTCTACGAGGATAGCATCCGCGTCTACACAAGCGAGGATGCCCACAACGCGTTTCCCTACGAAGTGTCGGTGACGGCATTTGAAGAGGGAGTCAGTTCGGTCAACGATACATGTCGTAGCAACAACAGCCTTTTCGCTGGGGTCGTACATCCGCAGGCCGGCCAGCAGGATATCCTCAGGAAGATCCAGGCCATCCCGAATCCCTATCGTTCAAGTGCGGACTGGGAGTATGGGGGAGAGCGCCGGATCACATTTGTCAGGCTTCCCGAAACAGCTACGATCCGCATCTACACTGTAGCAGCCAAGTTGGTTCGTACGCTGGACCATAAGAATTCGGACAGCGATCAGGAAAACTGGGATCTCAAGAACTCCGATGGCGAGGAAGTGGCGCCGGGGGTCTATATCTGGGCAGTTGAGGCGCCCGGACTGGGGAGCATCACGGGCAAGATCATGGTGATCAAGTAGAGGCTGCACCGTCTTGGTGACCTCGATAGACGCATACTGCCAGTGAGGCCGTTCGACCGCGATCGCCGGGATGGAGAAGCAACCTCCCGTGAGCGTGTGTGGTCGAGCGGCTTCTCCACGAAAGGAAGACCGGGTCGAGTGATCATCTCGGTCTAAGGAGGAAACGTGGGCGCGACAATAATTGAAAAGATCGGTGCTGCGCACTCAGGCCGGGACGTGTCGCCGGGCGACATCGTCGACATGGTGATCGACGCACGGATAGCGCGGGATTTCGGCGGCGCTAATGTGGTCAAGAACATCGAACGGAACGATCTCGGCATCGACGATGTCGGAAGCACCTTCTTTACTTTCGACTGCAACCCCGGAGGGTCGGATCAGAAGTACGCGGCGAACCAGCAGGCGTGCAGACTATTCGCCAGGGCCAGAGGGATACAGATCTTCGACATCAACGTTGGCATCGGGACGCACCTTGCGATCGATGTCGGCTTGGTCGGACCAGGGGGGACACTGGTTTCAACGGATTCGCATGCGAACATTCTGGGTGCGATCGGAGCGTTCGGGCAGGGTATGGGAGACCAGGATATCGCAAGCGCGTGGGCCAACGGGAAGGTCTGGTTCAAAATCCCGAAGTCGATGCGAATCATCCTCAAGGGGCAGCCAAACAAGAATGCCACGGCGAAGGACATCGTGCTTGCGTGCATCAAGCACTTTGGTGCGAGCGGACTTCTGGGCTTTGCCGGGGAGTACTACGGCCCTGTTGCGGAGAGCCTCTCGCTCGACGCAAGGATTACGGTGGCATCCATGGCAACGGAGATGGGTGGCATCATCACGTTCTTCCCTCCGAACGATGAGATCGTCAACTACTCGAACGCGGCAGGCGAGAAAACGTGGACGCCCGTCTACGCAGACCAGGACGCGGAGTACTCTCGTGTTGAGGAGGTCGACCTCTCGGGGATTGGCCCGATGATTGCGAAGCCGGGTCATCCGGATGATGTGGTTGAGGTGGCCGATGTTGCGGGCAGGAAGGTCGACTCCGTATTCATCGGGTCGTGCACCAATGGACGCTATGAGGACATGGTCGCTGCGGCGAACATTCTGAGGAACCGGAAGGTGGCGCCGGGCGTCGTGCTCAAGATCGTTCCCAGCACCGACTCGGTGTGGAGGCGCTGTCTTGATGAAGGGATCATCGCGATCTTCAAGGAAGCGGGTGTGCTTCTTGGCAACGCGGGGTGCGCGGGATGCGCGGCCGGGCAGATCGGCCAGAACGGGCCGGGCGAGGTAACGATAAGCACCGGGAACAGGAACTACCCGGGCAAGCAGGGGAAGGGTGAAGTCTACCTGGCGTCTCCCGAGACGGCGGCGGCCTCTGCTGTTGCGGGTGAGATAACGACGGCGGATGCCATCCCCGACAAGCCGGCTGTTTTCATGCCTGATGCCCGGACTGACACGAAGAAGGCGGACATTCATGTCAAGGCAGCTCAAGGGGACCGTCCGACGAAGATCAAGGGGCGGGTCTGGCTCGTCGACATGGACAATATCGACACCGACATGATCTTCCACAACCGCCACCTCGCGATCACCGAAATGAGTGAGATGGGACAGCACACCTTCGGCAACCTCGATGGGTGGAAGGACTTCCCGGAGAAGGTGAAGGCGGGCGACATTGTGGTGACGGGGTCGAACTTCGGCTGTGGCAGTTCGCGACAGCAGGCCGTGGGCTGTTTCACGAGCCTCGGTGTCTCTCTTCTGGTCGCGAAATCGTTTGGCGCAATCTATGAGCGCAACGCGATCAACGCGGGCGTGCCGATCGTGGCCGCAGACCTCGCGGCCGCGGGTCTCAAGAACGGCGACGAAATTGAGGTGGACCTCACGAGCGGGGAGATAACTCTTCTCAGTTCGGGGAAGGTACTGAAGGGCAGCCCGTTCTCTCAGGTGCAGATGGAGATCTACCACAGAGGCGGTTTGCTGAAGGCATAGGGCCAGGCGCAAGGAGGCACATCGTGGGCGCAGTCGGTCAGGCCGGCCGGAGAGGGGACAGGGTCCGCTCGGACTGCTGGATAGCGGTCTCCCCCCGGGAGAGCGGCGGGATCACGATATCGCTCAAGAGCAAGGTGGAGTCTATGTACGGGGATTCCATCCGGAAGCTCATCAAGGACGGGCTTGAGGTCCTGGGAGTCGGGCACGCGGATGTGGAGATCGAGGATGCGGGTGCGCTTCCATTCGTGATCGCTGCACGCCTGGAGGCCGCGGTGAAGCGCGTGCTCCCCGACACGGTTGCGGAGTTTCTTCCCGAGATGAAGCCGTTCACGAAATACGGAACGACGCGCGACAGGTTCAGGCGCTCGCGGCTCTATCTTCCGGGTGACCAGTCGAAGCTGATGCTGAACGCAGGACTGCACGGCCCCGACGCTGTCATTCTCGATCTGGAGGACAGCGTTGCGCCGGGCGAGAAGGATGCGGCACGCTTCGTCGTGCGAAACGCTCTACGCACCGTGGACTTCTTCGGGGCTGAGCGGATGGTCCGCATCAACCAGCTTCCGGACGGGCTCGAGGATCTGGATTACATCGTTCCCCATAACGTGCATCTGATTCTCATTCCTAAGGTTGAGAGTCCAGAGCAGATCGTGGCTATCGACGCACGCATTCAGGAGCTCAAGACGGAACACGGCATCGACACGGACATCTACCTGATGCCGATCGTCGAGAGCGCGCTCGGGTGTTGGAGAGCGTACGAGATCGCGGCGGCGTCACCCAGTGTCGTGGCGCTGGCCATCGGGCTTGAGGACTACACGGCCGACATAGGAACACAGCGTACGAACGAAGGCCGCGAGAGCTTCTGGGCGCGGTCGCAGGTCGTGAACGGCGCGCGTGCCGCCGGGGTGCAGGCAATCGACACGGTCTTCTCCGACGTCACCGACATGGAAGGTCTCATGGAGAGCGTGCTCGAAGCCAA
>JAUVLP010000234.1 GCA_030600655.1 Candidatus Eiseniibacteriota bacterium | reverse complement strand
GTCCTGCAGGATCGCGCTCTCGAGGAGATCGGCGCGTACGTAGTCCTGGTCGCAGTCCTTGATGTTCCAGCGTTTGCTGCAGAGGTAGTAGGGGTACTTCCGGTCCTTCTTGTGGGTGCTGACGCCCACCATGTGACTGTTGCACCGCGCGCACTTGATGATGCCGGCGAGGAGGCGCCCGTCATTGTTGTGGAAGCGGCGTCCCTTCAGGTCCGCGACGCGCTTCCTCATAATCTCCTGGGCCTTCTCGAAGAGGACCTCCGAGACGATGCCGTCGTGGTTCCCCTGGTAGATCACCTTGCTCCAACGGAGTTTGCCAACGTAGAGCGGGTTCTTGATCATGTGGAGGATTACCCGCTTGTCCCACTTCTTGCCACTGCGCTTCCTGTGGCCAGCCTCATTCATCTTGTGGCAGATCGTGTGCGTACCCTCGTGGCCGAGCGCGTACATCTGGAACATCTTCCTGACGATGACCGCCTCATCCTCGTGGATGACCAGGCCCTTCTCCGGATCGAGCTGGTAGCCGTAGGGGATAGTTCCTCCGACGAACCTCCCGCTCTTCGCCTTCCTCTCCATTCCGACCCTGGTCCGCTCGACGATGGTCGCGTGCTCGAACTCCGCGAAGACACCCAGCATCTGGAGCATCATTTTCCCAGCGGCATTGGCAGTGTCGAACGGTTCTGTGATTGATTTCAGAACGACGCCGTACTTGGTGAGCTCGTCCACCATAAGGGCGAGTTCGCGAACCTTGCGCGACAGCCGATCGACGCGGAAGACAAGGAGTGCGTCGAAAGCGTGGGCTTCCGCGTCGAAGAGCATCTCCTCGAGGCCAGGGCGGTTCATGTGGGTGCCGCTCTCGGCGTCGCGGTAGATCTTGTGGAGACGCCAGTCGTCGCCCCACTGGGCCTTGCAGTAGGCTTCGAGCCGGTCCTTCTGGGCGTCCAGCGAGTACTTCTGGTGATCCTCGTCGGTCGAGATGCG
This sequence comes from Candidatus Eiseniibacteriota bacterium, assembly GCA_030600655.1. Taxonomy (GTDB): domain Bacteria; phylum Joyebacterota; class Joyebacteria; order Joyebacterales; family Joyebacteraceae; genus Joyebacterum. The sequence goes on along the minus strand of JAUVLP010000234.1, from coordinate 1,134 downwards.
GGTGTAGAAGGAGACGCGTGTGGGTCCCGGTCGTGCGCTGCTGGCAGTGGGTCCCCGTGAACGAGAGTTGGACCCCGCTCGGCGCTGGCCAGACGCCGCGACGGCTCGTCCTCCTGCCGGCTGTCCGTCCTCGGTCACTCTGGCACCTCTCAAGCGTAAGCTTATGTGCGCGTGCAAGTTAAGCCAGACATCGGGTCACACAGCTACCTCTGGTGTCGCGACGCAGTCAAGGCAATCCTGTCACCAATGAGACCGTGGCGTGTGTTGCTTCATACGGACAAAGGGGTGGGCAGGGGCGGAATCGGGGACCGATTACTCGATAGCCCGATTCGCGGTACGCGGCGCGTACGACGAAGTGGTATCATGATTATACCCTTTGTCATGACGAGCACGAGTTGACCGTTTGCACTCCTGGAAGACATTGGGCGGAGCGTTGCTTTCATGGCTGCTAAGACAGGCAAGAAGCGCACTGCATTACCGGGCAGAGGAAAGCCGAAGGCCAAGCCGTCTAGTAAGGCCAGTAGGAAGTCGTCACCGAAGGGCGCTGTGTTACCGGGCAGAGGAAGGCCCAAGGCCAAGCCGTCCAGCAAGGGCAGCAGAAAGCAGTCATCCAAGCGCGCTGCCCCGATCAAACCCAAGACCTTCGCTGAGGATCCTGGGGAGCTACCCACGCTGGAAACGATTCTGGCTGAGACCGGGCTGACTGTGGAGGACATAGGGAAGCTGCCCGAGCTCGCTAGGCGCGCGCTGTCTACGCGAACTCTCGGGCTCCTAGATTTCTTCGACGTCGAGTCGCTAGAGTCCTCTGATCGGGAGTTCCAGGAAGCCCTTGATGCTAGGGAGAACGATAAGCTCGCAGAGCCCACACCTGCCGAGACACCGCCTCCAGACTTCTACTGCCGAGCAATCACTCACAGAGGATCCCGCACTCTGACGAAAGCCCAGTACACCGCGCTCTTGAGACGCCGCAGCACGTATGACATGTTCATCAACGGTATGACCCGCGAGGCTATCTGTCGGAGGGGCAAGGCCAAGCCCCGGCCAGAGAAGCTCGGTCCGAAGGAGCTGCGAATTCTGATCGACGTCATCGTTGCTGGGAAGCCGGTCAGGCTCCGCAAGACTGAAACTGGTGAG
>JAUVLP010000205.1 GCA_030600655.1 Candidatus Eiseniibacteriota bacterium | reverse complement strand
GGTAATGTCCATAGTTATGTGTAGATTTGGCGGATCATATCCTCGGTATCTCCTGCGACGAGGGCGTAGATGATGCGTTCGCAGCTTCTGTCGTCGGTGAAGCTCCTCATGTTCCTGATCCGTCCCCGCACCTTCTCCTGGTATCGTTCTACGGGGTTTGTCGTTCTGATGGTCTTCCAGAGATGTTTCTCGAACTGCATGAAGACGAGCGTCTTTGCGAAGTTCCTTCTGAGAGAGTTGACGGCGCGGGGTTCGTCTGTTCTCCATTGGTCTGAGAAGGTGTCGAGACGCTTTCTCGCATCGGGCACATCTGAAGCATGGTAGATGGTCCTTGCCTGAGCCATGAAGGCCTTCCTTTGAGCCCTGTTCTTCAGATGCGCAGCCGCGGCCCTGATCTTGTGCTCGGTGCAGAGCTGCGTGGGTGTGTATGGGAAGACGTCCGCTATCGCCGCTGCGATGCCGCCTGCACCATCGTGCACGATGAGTTCGAGAGCATCGTCGTCGAACCCCCGTTTCCTGAGATCCTCGAGGAACGCTGCCCAGTCGAGCTTCCCCTCCGAGAACGTCAGCTTGAAGCCCAGAAGAGTCTTTGTGCCATTTTCATCGATCCCCAAGGCGAAGAGCACGGGACTCTTCCGGTCATATCTCTTGCGGACCGACATCCACATACCGTCGATGAACAGGAAGCGATAGCGGCCCGAGATAGGACTCTTCCTGAAAGCGCGGAGTTCCTGGTCGACGCCCTTGAGGATTCTGCTGACAGCGGATGCAGAGATCCCCGCATTCGTGAACGCCCTGGTGATACCACCGACCTTCCGGGTCGATGCCCCGGATACGAAGCACTTCAAGACCGCCAGATCGAACTCTTCCCGTCTCCGCTTGTACCAGCCGAAGAAGCTGCTCCTGAACTTCAGATGTCTCGCTCTCGGGATCCTCAGCCCGGTGATGTGTCCCATAGTGGTCAGCAGTCCCCGGGCGTAGAACCCGTTCCGCAGGTCCTTACGGTTCTCGGACCGCTCATACCACGTGCACTGGATGAGCTCCTCGAACTCGTCAAGAATGCCCTTCTGGAGGATCTCCTTGACCTTCGCCCTGGCACCGGCGCTGATCTCATCCTGCGCGTAATCCTTTACTTCTGACCACAGCTTGGCTACCATACCTTTTGGGAGGCCTTGGTCTCTCACGGGCATATTCTCCTTTCCATCGCGAGTGGGTAGGACTACGAATATGCCCGCTTTCTATATCAGGGACCATGCTCCTCACAATCCCTTTCTACACAAAAACCAATACAGTACCGACAACCCGTCATCCTTGTCGGCGCGGCTGTTGTCGTGCTAAAATAGCGGTGCTGCGCTTGTGGAGGTCACGGGCGATCCCCTCAGGGATCGTGCGCGGTGCTTCCCTACAGCCTAACGGTAGTTAGTCCGCGCTCACAGCGTACCAGACGTAAGGAGGTAGCAGTGTGATTAAGCGGCGCATCTTCATCAGCTTCGACCACGATGATGCCCGTCGGGTATCGGGGTTCATGGGGCTCAGGCAAATCATCGACAGCTTTGATTTCTACAATCACAAGCTCGACCACCGAATCAACAGCACTGATGCCGAGTATGTGAAGCGCGTCATACGCGAGGACTACATCCGTCCCGCTTCGGTCACGGTTGTGTTGATTGGAGGCCAAACCGCCCAGAGTTCGTGGGTTCGCTGGGAGATTGAGGAGAGTCGGCGCCAGGGCAAAGGGATTCTGGGCATACGCCTTCCAGGCTGGGCGGGACCCGTGCCGAATGGCGTTCCCGCCAATGCGGTTGGTGGTTGGGAGCCCGACAAGTTCGCATCTTGGATCGAGTGGGCTTACGGGCAGCGGGGGACGCAGTGACTACTCAAATCGGGCGAGTGGAGTGTGTCTTGTCGGGCACCTCGTCGCAGCTGACGAGCCCGGTAGTATGGGTGACTGTGTTTGCGGCAGTCGCGATGATCGCGTACTTCTCGAGGCGGCGTCTGCAGGCGACAGCCGTCTCCGTAGGTCTTCCCTTCGGGCTCGGCAGCACCACCTATGACACTCGCCCTCTCGACCGCGCTGTCGCTTGGAAGCTCTATGTTCAGCTTGTGACCCGGAAGGCTGCGCTGCCGTTCGACAGCGAAACGGACTCCGTGATCGATGTGCTGGACTCGCTATTCGAGCTGTTCGGAGTTGCCCGCGAGTTGCTCCTAGAGCTTCGCCCGGCTGACCTCTCGTGCCGGAGCGGCGTGGCACAGCTCATCATCCGTGTACTAAACGATGGTCTGCGTCCCTGCCTGACTCGCTGGCAGTCCGACTTCAGGCACTGGTGGGGAGTTGCCCGCGAAGACCCAAGCAACAGCGCTCTGGCCCCCGTGGAGCTCCAGAAGGGCTATCCGTCCTATTCCGAGCTGGTCTCGGATATTCAAAAAATGAACACGGAGCTTCTCAAGTTTGCAGAGGAGCTCCTAGAGATAGCCAATCCACCAGCCCGTGCCACGCTGCGCCGCAAGCGCATCGTTCCTCGGGCACCGTCGGATGCACCCGCGGCGCCAGAGACCGCAGCAGAGTCAGGGGAGTGAGCGCGGGCTAACTAGCGCATGCAGCCGTCGAGCTTGTCTGTCACGCTGGCTGCAGGCGCGGCTACGCCGCTGGCACCCATCGCGCCAGCCTGGCGCTCGCAGCTGATGCGCGGATGTTAGATGGTTCACGACAGACAGTAGGGGCTGCTTCAAGGAGTACTCGATTGACCACGGACCCAAAGCACACGCCGAGTCGGAGGCGACCCTC
>JAUVLP010000068.1 GCA_030600655.1 Candidatus Eiseniibacteriota bacterium | reverse complement strand
ATCACCGCACTCAAAGCTACCGTCCGGCTTCGCCTTCGCAATGTGCCAAGTGGCTATCGATCACTACACTCATCATGGTGCAGTACGGCACATGACAGGCATCCACTTGATCACCTAAGCGAGTACAATGTCGATTTGCTGACGCGGTAGCAGTCTGGTAAGCGGTGTTTCTCCCATGGTGCATTTGCCGGATGCTAGTGTCGGTCGAATTGTGTTTACTAAGGAAAGTTTAGCATAATTTGACGAGCGCGTCAAGGATCATTGTCGCCTCGACGCGCTCGTACCGCAAAGTGTCCTGTCTGTGGGCCTGAGGCCCAACAGCTACTTGAGAAGCACCATCTTGCGCGAGGCCTCCCAGCCATCTATGGCGGCGCGAACGAAGTAGACACCGGACGAGACCTGCTTACCGTGCGAGTCTTTTCCGTTCCACATGGCCATGTGGTTCCCTGCGGTGACCGGCCCATCGACCAGGACCGAGACGAGTCTGCCTGCGACATCGTAGATGGCAAGGTGCATGCGCGCATCTTCACGACCCACTGCGTAGCTGATCGTTGTGGTGGGGTTGAATGGGTTGGGCGCGTTCTGGCAGAGCCGGTTCGGGAGTCCGACAGAGCCGTCAGCAACTCCAGTGCTGCCGATGAGGCTGAGGTCTGTGAGGATTCTCGTCACGTATTCGAGATGCGTCGACGGATAGCCGGAGCCGGTCATGCCTCCAAGGATCACGGGTATCATGTAGCGGTGTGATCCGGTCGCAGGGTCGACATATCTCACCCCACGGCTTTCGATGCCCTGATCACTCCAGAGCAGGGCGCCGCCGGGTTCGCCATCGGGTCCGACCTTGCTGACGAACTGATCCGAGTCGGCCTGGTAGTCATAGGTGAAGTAGAATCCATCCGTGAGAGTCCCGGCTGTGCCATCGAGCGACTGAACGTTGCCCGTGGTCTTAGGATCGCCGATCGCGTACGTGCAGTGGAAGCGGTCCCAGAGCTGCTGTGTCGTCTCACTTCCGTTCACCTTGTACTGGCCGCCGAAGTTCGGCTCCTCGACATAGAGGCTTCCGCCGCCGTCCACGAAGATGGTGAGGGCCGCGGCTTCATCGTCGGTCATCGACACGTTGAGACCGCCGAAGTTGATGACTCCCCCCAGATAAATGATGAGATCGAACGGAGTGAGGTCCTCAGGCAAGGTCTTAGAGTAGGTATAGAGCTCGCCTATCGAGTCGAGTGCCTGGAGCCACGGCGCCTCTGTGCCGTCTTCCTCGGAGAAGATATCATTCACTCCGTCAAACGGCATATCATCATCATCGGCGTCCCATAGAAGCACCTTTGCATTCACGCTCGCGGCTATCGGACCGACGCAGTCGACGAGGTGATCCTCATTGCTCCACAGATCTCCTGCCACGACTGCGTAATAGTAGGGGACGGTGTTCGACACCGATGTGTCGTTGAGTGTCGTGCCGTCAGGCGCAAGGAGTGAGGAAGCGATGGGTGTGAGCCCGGACACATCGGTAAACGGTGCGGACTCGCGGTAGACCTTGTAGTACGCGAAATCACCCGGGACGGCATAGCCCGTCCAATCAAGTTCCACGAGGCTGCCAAGGTCGAACGGATCGGCAGCCATCAGCGTGCCGACTGGGTCGGGCGCGATCAGGTCTGCCGGCTGGTCGACTATCGCAAGTGTTGCTTCGATGGGCAGCATGTCGGGTCCCGTCACCATCATAGATAGAGTGCCTTCGACAGTCGGGTCGATGTCCACGACGGTAATTCCATCAGGACCCGTCGTGAAGAGAGCGTCGATCTCGTCGTTGTGGAGATATATGGATACGCCTTCTATGGCTCCGTCGTCGCCACGGACCGTGATAACAAATGGCTCACCCGATAGCGGAACGCTGGCGGGCCGGTTGACTATCGCGGTTGACGGCTCATGTGACCAGATCCTCATCTCCGGATCACCCAGTAGATTCAGCTCGTAGAGGACATAGCGTGTGTAACCGTCGGAGCGTGCTTCGCTCACGAACACGTCCTTATGAGCCGCATGGGCGACGCCGATGATGTCGTGACCGTGGTTGTACAGCTGCCTGAAGAACTCACGGTCGTACCTATCCGATGTCCCGTTGCCCGGTCCACCCGGCGACCCCCATCCATAGCGGCTGTTGCCTACAAACGCCACACCTCCGCCCGTCGAGTTCATCCAGTGCTCGGCGATACAGTCGTAGTCGATGGCGGCCGGATAGCACCCGATCGTGTAGAAGACGCCCTGCCTGTCAGTGTTGGTCAGGCCGTCAAAGTCGGAGCGGTAGAGTGACGAGCTGCCGATGCTGAGGACGTTGTAGTATGCATGGCCGTTATGGTTGGTGATGTTCTGGCCGGCGTTGAGGTTGCTCAGAGTCCGCGTTTTTGTGAGGAGTCCGTTTGTCTGGTAGAGCTTCGTTATCGGATCGAACTGTCCGGGTACCGATTCGTCATCAATGTAGTTCTTGCAGATAGCATGGTCGGTCCACGGTTCGGTCCACAGCACTTCCGCGAGGAAGAGCATATTCTCCTGATAGTCAGTGGGAAGCGTGTTTCCGGCAGGAGAACCTTCGTATGTGAGAACTTTCGTAACGAAGCGCGATGCCTCTGTCGTGGTGTTGACCGGAGCGCGGCCGACGTAGACGTCTGCGTAGAGGTCGATGTCATCCTGCGAGATCTCGCCCCAGGTGCCGTCGCCGTCCCCGTTCCACGTGCCGTCGAGATCACTGTAGTAGAGATCGCAGATGGGAGAATTCTCACTTGAACTTCCGATGTTCTGCGCGTAGGCGGCGCGCGCCGGCACGACATCGGTGTCACCTCCGAGGAGAACCCAGAGAGTTCCGTGGTTCTCGTAGTAATCGATGATGCAGTTACGGACCATCTCCGCGTTGTCGACGCCGCTGTAGTTGGAGTAGATCCAGGAGGTCGTTACTATCTCAGTCTTGAGGCCCTTTTGCTCCTTCCAGTCAGTGAGTGGCTGGAAGAGCGGTTCGTATGTTGAGCTTGTAACGACAAGATAGTCGACTTGACCGTCTCGCGTCATGAGGAGCGGGGCTTCCACAACGTCGTGTGGGTTGGCCACGAAATTCCTTACCCTCTCAACCACGATGCGGTCCGCCCTGACGGATCTGGCTGAGGGGGCTCTTGCTGCACGGCCATCGCGCTCGAATTCAATAGTGATGGTCACGGTCTCATTCAACGTCAGGGTGCCGTCAGTCGGGCTGTACTGAAGTGGGTAGACCGCGACTGTCGCGATTCTATGGCCGGACATGTTGCCAGTGTCCATGAGGCGGCATGCGGTCGAAGGGTATAGTGTCGGTGACTCGTATATGCTCGGCTCCGGGTCGAGCCACTCAGGGATCATCGGGAGTGAGAACGGGATCTGCGGCTGAACGGGTCGGACTTCGAACCTGCCGGGAATCACACTTGCTTGCGTGACGGTTGCCGACGCTTCGATGGCCATCATCCCATCGGGGAGAGCGAATCTTATGAAGGCGACCGGGAGTTCCGGGTGGCCCAGTTCGAGTGTGGATCTGAGACCGTACATCTCTATGATATCGTGCTCCGCCACCTGCGTGGTCGTGATGTCGGTAGACGAGAACTCCACTGTGTGTGTAAGTGAAGGTGCCGCGAGCGCGGCGGGAGCCCAGAGAGACATGGTCATGGAGACCGCGAGGGCTGAAAGCAGTGTGATCCGTCGCCCGGACAGGCGCATCGGTATCCTCCTTGTGCCTTGAGTTGCAGCCGCAAGTACAGTCATTACTGTATTTTAACTCAATCCAACCGATTCGTCAAGAATTCATGAACACCGGACCACATTAAGGTGACCGGCCTGAAACTGTCCATGCAGCTAACTCCTTGACTGGTTTGCGACTGGCCATGTGCATCGTGCTGCATCCAGGCAAGCCATCTTTCTACTCTTACCATTCTGATGCGCCTGCTCCCAATGTGTTGCAATTCATTATCCAGCGAAATGGGTCAACGTAATGCGCCCCCGGCATTCGCCGGGGGCGCATTATCGATGGATAGAACTGTCGTTGTGAGGTCTCTCTATCTATAGAGTGATTTGATCGCGCTCCAGCTCGAGCGCTCGACCAGGATCTCGGTATCTTCCAGCCACGTGTCATCGAGCATGACTCCGGCGCCACCCGCTGCTCCGGGGCCACAGCCATTGTCCGTAGTGTAGAAGGTCAGCTTGAACTGGAAGAAGGTCCCTGGCAGGAGGCCCGTGAGATCGATGCCGTTGAGGCCGTGTGAAGCCCACCCGTCACACTGCTCGAAATCACCCCAGTAGGCGCCGATTCCATACCAGGTCGTTCCTCCATCTACTGTTATGGCCTCGGTGTAGTAATCGTTGTCTACCGCCGGTACCTCGGCGTGGAGAGCGAAGAATAGAGTGCAGGCCGATGCGACGATGCTTGAGATGTCCACCTGGGGTGAAGTGAGGGAGTTGCTGAGGTCGGGCGGTATGAGGCTGGTGTCGGCATCGTCACCACACCACCAGCTGGTCGGGTCGCTGAATGCCGGGCACATGCGCGTGATCTGGTGCCAGTAGTCGCCCGATGCCGCAGGAACCGCGGGAGTGCAGAGCCCGCCGGATTCCACGTCGTCCAGGAAGTATACGGTTCCGCCGTAGAAATCGAAGAGCTTCACATTGTCCACCATGTAGGCGCCACCGACCGAATCGTAGTCGCCGTCCTCATCATCATAGCCACCATCGGACACGAAGCGGAAGCGGGCCTCCACCGGGTTGTCGCCGGCGCTCAGCACGAAGCCGTATGCTCCGATATCGACCCATGTACCGCCGGCGATCTGGCCGTTGTAGCCGGAGTTCTGTGCCACGAAGACCCCGCCGATCTTCATATCGACATAAGTGAAATCGTAGCCCGGCTCGCTGTCGTAGTAGTGCACGAACGTCAGAATGGGGTAGCTGGCGGCAGACATGTCTGTTGCTGGAATGACAAGAAGGTCGATCCACGAGCTGCCGTATCCACCATTGGCGTCGTAAGCGAAGGAGCCGCACCACCAGTGGTTCGTGTCGTAGGCCATGTACGTATCAACGTGAAAGTGTGGAGTGGCGATAGATGTTTCATCCAACGTTGTCCATCCGTTGATGCCGCTTTCCATGTCGTCGAGCCAGAACACTCCAGGCCGACTAGGCAAAGTACCGATATCGGGGTTGTCGACAACCTCCGCCTTCTGCAGCTTTGCCGAGAGGCCGGGCGACAGCATTGCCATTATGGCGAGGATTATGAGAACAGTCCTTACAGTCATGACAGAACCTCCTGCTTTCGCGAAACTGCTCTCCACCGACCGATTCAATGTGAGCAGCCTCTCGTGAGGCTGATTCTTGGTCACAGGGACCTTTCTGTCAACAGAAAAGCGACACGATGGCAGTCCGTATAGACGATTGGATCCTCGCTGGAAGCGCGGGCTTGACAGCCACCCCTCTTCAATCTAAGAATAGCGTGACCGCTGCATTGGCGCACCGGCCTGTCGGCAGTGAGTGGGCGGTCTCTGTGTAACAGGAGGCCATGTCAGAGCACGCTAACATGGAGGATGTGTTGATGAAGACAGCAAGAACGGCTCTATGGACTATTCTGATCGCGCTCATAGCTGTGTCCGCGATGTCGCCGTCTGCGGGAGCAAAGAAGGATGACGCGCCTGCGGGACTCAAGAAGATGATCGCGGTCGTCGAGTTTGAGGACAAGAGCGACCGCAGCCGGTGGAACTGGACTGGACCCAATCCGGGCCGCGGCATGTCCGATATGCTTATGACCGCGCTCGTGCAGTCAGGCAAGTTCAGTGTGATGGAGCGCGAGCAGCTGGATCATGTCCTCGCCGAGCAGAACCTCGGGCAGTCGGGTATGGTGACAGCTCAGACCGCTCCTCAGCTGGGAAAACTTCTCGGAGTCGCGGCCATTGTCTACGGCTCGGTCTCCGAGTTTGGTTACAAAGCGTCCGATACGAGCGGGAGAGTAGGTGGGTTTGGTGGCGCCGGGTTCTCGAAGACAACGGCACGTGTTGCCATAGACGTTCGTATCATTGACACAACGACAGGCGAAATTCTCCTTGCCGAGACAGCATCGGATGAGAAAACGCAGATGGGACTCAAACTCAGCACACAGGATTTCTCCTTCGGACACGATGGCAAGTTTGATCAGACACTCGTAGGTAAGGCGACGCGTGAGGCGATCGAGGATCTGGTCGAGAGCATAGTTGAGACTCTCGATGATGTCCCCTGGACCGGTCGCATCATCAAGGCCTCCGGCGCGAAGATCTACTTGAATGCCGGGCAGAACACCGGTATCACGGCTGGGATGAAGTTCAATATCTACAGAATGGGAGAGGCTCTGGTCGACCCGGTCACAGGTCTGGATCTGGGTGCTGAGGAGGAGCTCCTCGGTGTTATCGAGGCTTCCGATATCAAGGAGAAGTACAGCATCTGTTCGATCGTGAGTGGGGCGGGTTTCGACGCCGGAGACATGGTGCGCTACGAATGACGCTGCACGTGACAGATCCTGATGAGGAGGCTGAATGAACAGGGAGACGGTTGTGATGGTGCTGGCCGGCGGCAAGGGGAAGCGACTCTGGCCGCTGACCCGAGACCGTGCCAAGCCGGCCGTGCCGTTTGGCGGCATCTATCGCATCATCGACTTCAGTCTTTCGAACTGCATCAATTCGGGTCTCAAACGGGTCTTCGTGCTCACGCAGTACAAGTCGCGGTCGCTCGCATTGCACCTGAGACAAGGATGGGGATTCCTCAGTCACTGGGTAGGCGAGTTCATAGAGAGCGTGCCGGCTCAGCAGCGCCTTGGCGAAGACTGGTACCGAGGCACGGCCGACGCTATATGGCAGAACGTGCATCTGCTCGATCACTCCGGGCCTCGGTTCACGCTGATCTTATCAGGCGACCACATTTACGCGATGAACTACAATTCGATTCTCGCTTTCCACGCAGCGTCCGGCTGTGATGTGACGATCTGCGTGCAGGAGCGCAGTATCGAGGACGCATCCGGTCTTGGCATCGTCGAAGTGGATGACCGGATGATCGTGCGCGGCTTCCAGGAGAAGCCCGATCACCCGAAGGCGATGCCGGGCGCTCCCGATCGCGTGCTGGCTTCGATGGGGATATACGTATTCAAGACAGAGGCCATGACAGAGATCCTCAGGACAGTGATCGCGGAGGGCAAGTACGATTTCGGTCACGACGTGATCCCGAGGATGGTGGAACAGGGGGCGGACGTAAGGGTCTTCGTGTTCAGGGACGGGGACGAACCTGGTTACTGGCGCGATATCGGGACAACGGATGCCTACTGGGCGGCCAACATGGATCTTGTGGAGATCACCCCACAGCTGAATCTGTACGATACGAGCTGGCCGATCCACACGTACCAGGGAGGACACCCGCCGGCGAAATTTGTGTTTGCCGGGGGGGGAGGTGGGGGGAGGATGGGCGCCGCAGTTGACTCCATTGTTTCTACCGGCGCGATCATCTCGGGCGGAAGGATCCAGCGCTGCGTTCTGTCGCCCGGCGTAAGAACAAACAGCCACAGCTACGCGTTCGAGTCTATCCTCATGGAGGACGTCGACGTTGGGCGCTACGCGAAGCTTCGCCGCGTCATTGTCGACAAGGGCGTACGGATTCCGCCCAAGATGCAGATCGGCTATGATCCTGAAGAGGATGCGAAGCGGTTCACAACTACCGAGAGCGGCATCGTTATCATCCCGAAGGAGTTCCAGTTCTGAGAGGATGGGGTCGCACCGGACACTCCCCGGAAGGTTCGCCAAGGCGTGGACCGACATCGTCCGCAGAAGACACAGGCTTGGCGTCGGCGCGACGCTACGTACGTACGCGGCATGTCGATCGCCGTGGTTCTTTCCGCTGCGGCACACCTTGTCCTGACACTGGCAGCGGCGCCGTACGGGGATCAGATACCGCTTGTGCGCCATATAGGCTATTACGGACCGACACATATCCTGCCGGAGGTATCGATAGAGCGTGTGGCATCGGACATCGAGTCCAATGCCCGTCCGACAGCTGGATCTGGGGCAACCGGTTTCTTTCGCGTGATCCCGATCACGATCACCGACTGGGCCGTGCCAAGCGAGGGGACCGAGGCAGCCGAGTTCTGCGACGCGGATGATGATGCGAACGCTGGTAACGATCTGCTCGCTCAGCTGGAGAGGTCGCTCCCGCAGCCCCGGAGCCAGGATATGGTGGTCCTGCATCTTGTGAAGCCCGAGTATCCCGTTTCATCCATGGCAGCAGGAGTAGAGGGCGCGGTCGTCTTTCGCCTGCACGTTTCAAAGACGGGCGAGGTTGTGAACGCATGGCTGTTGAGGTCGGAAGTAGACCGCGCCTGCGAGCGCGCTGCCGGAAGGGCCCTTCGCCGCTGGCGGTATCGCCCGTACATCGTGGATGGTGAGCCTGCCGGTTTCCTCGGTGATCAGGCGGTACGCTTCCGGCTTTTTGATCCCTTTGAACAGAGCGCTCCCGATGGTCGCACAGACAGACCGGGCCGAAGATAGCGGGGCGTCTTGACATCGCAGCGTGTGATGGCGGAGACTTGTCACATCAGGCGGGGCGCTCGCTACACGGCAGTTTTCATTGAAAGCCGGCATGAAAGGATCTCCAATGCGTCGATTTGGGCAGATGCTTCTTACTTCCACCCTGTTGTTCATTCCACTTGCGGCGGCTTCTGTGTTTGGTCCGTTCTGCGCCGTCGCGCACGGCGCAGAACATAGCGGGGGTGCGGAGTTCGCGTTTATCGACGAGATTGCACCGGGCGACCGGTGCACGGGCCTGTCCGTTTTCCAGGGAACAGAGATCGAGGAATTTGAACTCGAGATCCTGGGAGTAGTCCGGGATGTGTCGCCGGGGAGCGATCTTATCCTCGCCCGAGCTGAAGGTGAGCTGCTCGAGAAGACAGGTATCATGCAGGGCATGAGTGGGAGTCCCGTCTACAAGAACGGCCGGCTGATTGGAGCGATCGCTTCTGCCTGGTCGTTTTGCAAGGAGCCCATAGCGGGTATCACTCCTATTGAGGAGATGCTTCGCGCGTACGACATGCTCGATGAGATGTCTTCTTCGATGGATGCACCGGGGCACGCTGCCGCCCCGGCGTTCGATCGCATCACCGGCGGGGAGGTTTGGCGGTCGCGCGTGGCGTGGGTGTCGAGGATTGCGGAGATCGGTACCGGCGATGACTTTGAACGGCTCCCGTGGTCGTCGGCAGTTCGCATCCCCGAGGCAGTGTCGAGTGAGATGAGCGCTCTGGCGGAGGGCGCAGAATTCGCGCCGCTGAACGCACCTCTTTTTGTGTCGGGACACGACCCCAATTTTCTCAATAGAGCTCGCGGGGTTCTATCGGGTTCGTCGTTGACTCCCGTTGCGGGAGGAACGTCGGACAGCTGGTCCGGTTCAGGGGAGGGTGCAGTCGAGCTTCTCCCCGGATCTTCCGTTGGTGTCCAGCTTGTGCGTGGTGATGTCGACATGACTGCCAGTGGGACGGTGACGCACCGTGACGGCGATCGCGTTCTCGCATTCGGACATCCTATGTTCCACGCAGGACCGGTCGAGCTCCCGATGGTCGGAGCCTTCGTCCATGCGGCGATGCCGATGCTCTCAGTATCATACAAATTCACTTCAGGGACTGATCTCATAGGCACTTTCTATCAGGATCGGCGCAGGATGGTAGCTGGTCGACTGGGCAAAGCGCCAGGAATGCTACCGCTCTCGGTTACAGTGATTGCACCGACAGGTGAAGCGCGTGAGTTCGGATTCGAGGTACTGCGATCGCCTGCCTATGCGTCGCTCTTCTCGAGCCTGGCTGTGGCGAATGCCATCTCCGGAGTTACCAAGTCGGTTGGACCGGCAGACGTCACCCTGCGAATCCGCCTCGTGACGGACGAAGGCGAGATCGACTATGCGAACCACTTCTACAGCGAGATGCCGGCTTTCCGGAGTGCGGGTGAGTTGGCAGCCCTCATGGATATCGTGCTTCTGAACGAGTTCGAGCGTCGCGAGATAGAGAGAATCGAACTCAAGGTAGATATCGATGAGACTCGGCGATGGGCGGTCATCGAGCGGGTCAATGCCGACAAGACCGTCTATGTTCCAGGGGATGTCGTCAGGATCAACGTCGTTCTCCGCGATTGGCAGAAGGGGCTCAGTGAGAGAACGCTTGAGCTGCGCGTTCCGGAATCCGAGCAGGAGGGTCAGATCTTTCTGTGGGTCGGCGGGGCGCAGGAGTACCACGATTGGGAATCGGGCAGGCTGGGCAATGGTCTTGTGCCAAGGAGCTACAGTCAGCTCGTTGATCTGATAGACCGGTCGCGTTCAGAGAACACCGTTGTTGCGCAGCTTCTTTCCCCGAGGTCCGGGCTCTCCCTTTCGGGAAACGAACTTCGGGGTGTCCCCGGAAAGGCGGCGTTGGTCATGGCATCCGTCGCAGCCAGTGGGGCAACGGCGCGCAGCGAGATGACAGTGCTTGCACAGGACGAATTCAAATACAACCGGTCTGTGATCGGAATTCATCAGATCCAACTGACAGTCAGAACAGATCGATAAGGAGGAGCAATGCCGCCAGCGGCTCGAACGAAGTCCTCAGTAGTGCCGGTTGTGATCCTGCTTGTAGCCCTGACGGCTTCCGCCGGAGCGGTCTCGACATCGTATTGGCTTACGGATGAGTATCCGGAGTTCCTCGATGGAACTCTGGCCGGCGTCTCCCTCCTCGAAGTCGGACGCGTGGTTCTGGGACCGGCTGTTGAGAAACTGGAGATTCCTGATGTTCAGTATGTGTGGGGTGCGGTCAGTGGGAGTGATGGAGCGACGTACATAGTCACGGGGACACCGGGCAGGTTGTACCGGGTTGGGCGAGGTGACTTCGAGCTTCTCTTTGAGATGGAGACGCAGGATCTTCCGGCGATCGCGGCCGGGTCGGACGGTATCATCTATGTTGGGACAGCGCCCGGTGGAGAGATCTATCAGGTTCGTGCAGGTGAGGAACCGGAGCTTCTGTGTGATACCGGCGAGGGGTACATCTGGAGCATGGTGTGGTCTGAAGAACACGGCCTTCTCGTCGGGACGGGAGAGGCAGCCAGAGTGATAGCCGTTGATACCAAGGGGCAGATGGAAGTTATTTACGAATCTAGCGATTTCAACATTGTTGTGCTCGCCGTTGTCGGAGACAGAGTTCTTGCAGGGACCAGCGGAGAAGGTCTCCTGCTCGACGTGACACCAGGCAGAAAGGTCAGTGTCGTCTACGACACGCCGCATGATGAGATCTCCGGCATTGTCTCTTCCAGTGACGGTACTCTCTATTTCGCTGCGACCAGCGTCAGTCTGGAGGACGTGTTCGACGAGTTTGCGGATCCGGGGCTGCCGATCGGCGATGGTTCAGTCTACAAGGTGAGTGGGGGAGGGGCGATCGAGATATGGCGCTCCGGGACCGCGCCAGTTGTCTCGCTGGCTGCCGGGCCAAACGGATCCATCTGGGCAGGAACCGGAGCCGGAGGTCGCGTGTTCTCGGTCAGGCCCAGCGATGCGGGTCTGGTGGTAGATCTTGATGAGGAAGAAGTCCTTGCGATGCTCACGGGTCCGGAGGGGTTCATTTTCACCACCGGGAGACCCGGGTCTGTCTACGCTGTGAGCGTGGGTGGATCGGAGTCGGGAAGGTACGAATCCGAAGTGCTCGACGCGAAGACATCGGCATCCTGGGGGAGTTGCAGTGTAAGGGCGGATCAGCACGGCGGTCGTTTCGGTGTCAGTAGTCGTTCGGGCAACATCGAAGAGCCGGATGATACGTGGAGTGCGTGGTCTGATCTCGTAGATGGCTCTATCGTCAGCCCGCGGGCCCGTTTTCTTCAGTGGGCAGTCGAGTTTGATCGCGGTCGGGGTTCAGGACCGGTCATGCATGCTGTCGAGATAGCATTCCTGCGGGAGAACGTGGCTCCCGAAATCATGCGCGTGGAAGTACACCCGGCCGGGGACGGTTTCTCTGATCGAGAGAACTCTGCCGGCAGCGCGAGTCAAACTCTGGCCTCCGGGGTCGAAGTGAAATACTCCGTCATTGTCTCAGAGCGTTCCGCTTTGGGGGCGCCACCGGTAGCCAGAGGTCTGAGAACGGTGGAGTGGATTGCCGTGGACATGAATGGGGACATCCTGTCATTCGATGTCTATGTGAAGCGCGAGGGCGACGAGGAGTGGGGCTTGATGGAGGAGGGGCTTGAACGGACTCTTCACACATGGGACTCCGTTTCTATGCCGGATGGGGACTACCGGATCAGAATCATCGCCACTGATGCGCCGGATAATCGGGCGGATCTTGCCGCGAGCGCGGAGGCGATAAGCCCTGTCTTTACCGTGGACAATACTCCCCCTCGCGTTGATGGTATAGAGCTCAAGCGCGACGGAGCAGAGGTCTCAATCACCGCCAAGATCAGGGATGCAGCGAGTCCCGTGACCGCAGTCGAAGTGTCGATCG
>JAUVLP010000044.1 GCA_030600655.1 Candidatus Eiseniibacteriota bacterium | reverse complement strand
GTCACGACAAGGTTCTAGCCTTCATGTGTGGGGACGAGCATAACTACAGCCGGACGCTCATAGACTCCGACATCCACCCGACCTACAGAGTTCCGATCTGGCACTTCATCAGCGGCGGTGCCGGAGCACCGTTCTACGCGCAGGATACTACGGTTCCGTGGACGGATCATGTGAAAGCCTTCTCTCCGGTCAACCACTACTGCATCTTTCACGTTGATGGAAGGCGAGTGGGGCTCAGCGTCTACGCCACGAGCGGTGTCCTCATTGATGAAGTGGAAGATCTTGGTGCTGCGGCTGGAAGGAGCATTGACTCTGCCCCTCAGACTCCCTAGAATCTCTGTGCTACGCACATCTCTCTGAAGACAACACCACGTGCCGTTCCTTCCGGGCGGCCAACGAGGGGGTATACCACGATGAGACGACGCGCAAATTGGGCGCTGTTTGTTCTCCTCGCGCTTCCGGTCATTCTGGCGGGGTGCAGCGAGAGCGAAGTGAACCCATACGATGCACTGCAAGACCCGGATCCGCCCGTGGTGACGAGTTTCGTCTACTCCGGAGGTGAGGCCAGCTGGTCGACCGATGAGGAAGCGTTGTGCGTCCTGGAGTACGGTCTGGTCGGAGGAGACTACGAGCACTACGTCTACGGGTCAGGCAAGTACTACTCGACATTCCACAACGTGACGCTCATGGGCATGGACGAAGGCGTGGAGTACGTCGTGCGTGTCAGGAGTATGGACAGAGCGGGCAACGAGGGATATGACGCGGCGGCGGCACTTCCCGACACGATCATGGGCGCTGCGTTCAGTGGGGAGACGATGTCTCTCTCGATGATCGATGTGGGGTGGGGACTGTCGGAGCTTCTCACGACGCCGGGTGGTGAGTACATTCTCATAGACGCGGGGCACACGGATCACCTGGATGATGTGATGGGGTTCCTGGCCGACCACGGCGTCGGTTCGCTCAAGGCGGCCGTGATGACGCACAGCCATTTCGATCACTACGGCGGATTCCCGGCGGACGGCGGCATTTTTGAGTCGTTCTGGGTA
The DNA here is from genome assembly GCA_030600655.1 of Candidatus Eiseniibacteriota bacterium. Lineage (GTDB taxonomy): Bacteria > Joyebacterota > Joyebacteria > Joyebacterales > Joyebacteraceae > Joyebacterum. Next base: position 17,187 of record JAUVLP010000044.1, on the reverse strand, counting down.
GGTGGAATGATCCTGCCGGATCTGGCCACCCTCTACAATTCCATTCCGCTGAGTATTATGGACGGTCTTGAGTCGTACGACATCCCTATCACATACGTTAAGCAGGGCGACACCTCGGACAGCGTGCCCGGTCTGGACTGGGACGACACTCCGGGCTTCCACGTCCAGGTTCTCTCAGCCGGCATAGGCGGGACCATCGACGAGGACGACGATTCGGGTACCGAGGGCATGAACACCAACAACGACTCAGTGGTTCTCCGGATGACGTTCGGGGATGTCTCCTTCATTACGACGGGCGACGCTGAGCACTTCACGGAGTTTGGGATTGTTGATGAGTTTGGGCGGTTGGGGGCGAGGGCACAGGTGCTTCAGATCGGGCACCACGGGAGCGACGATTCAAGTTCCGAGCTGTGGCTCGAGAACGTGTCACCGCGTGTTGCCCTCATCTCGTGTGCAATGGTTGAAGTCGCTCTTGTGAAGGAGGTAGTGCTTCAGGGCTGCCGCGCCGTTGATGCCGACTATTTCGTCACGGACAAGGTGTTCCCGAACATGTCCCGCGGAGCGGAGCCCAAGTACGGCAATCTGATCACCATGACAGACGGGGAATCGATCGAGGTTATGGCGGAACAGCACAACTGGTAGCGTCTGCCGTTGCTTGACGCGATGAAGTGTTGCGTGGCCGACAGGGATGCAGGGACGGGCGATGATCTGGCTCGAGAATCTCAGGCGCAAGAAGTTCATGGACCCGCTCACGGCGGCGTTCTATCTGGTGCCCGCCGGGATCATCGTGGTCACCTTCCGGATGGTCCCGATCGCCTCGGCGTTCATACTGAGCTTCTTCGACGTCAAGATGGGCCGGATCCGCGGATTCGTCGGGCTGGCGCAGTATCTCGACCTCTTCCGGGATCCGACGTTCTTCAGTTCACTGGGGACGACGGCCTACTATGTAGCCGGCGTGGTTCCTGCCAGCCTCTTCCTTTCGCTCCTGGCGGCAGTGCTGTTGAACCAGAAGATCCGCGCGCTCGGTTTCTACAGAACGGTTTTCTTCCTGCCCGTGGTGACATCGCTCGTTGCCGTATCCATGGTTTGGAAGTGGATATTCCACCCACGACTGGGGCTCTTGAACTACGTTTTCGAGGTCTTCGGCGGCAACGCGATGTTGTGGCTGGAAGAGCCGCGGGGCATCTTCGAGATGATGGCGTCCGGTCTCGGGTGGAGCTGGTGGCCGGACGGTTTTGTGGGGCCGAGTCTCGCTCTCATCGCCGTCATCATCGTCGCGATATGGCGTGGCATAGGCTATAACATAGTCATCTTCCTCGCCGGGCTTCAGAACATACCGGACCAGTACTACGAGGCAGCCCGGATAGACGGCGCGAACCCGCGCGGGGTGTTCTGGCGGGTCACATGGCCGCTTCTGTCCCCGACGACGTTCTACGTGCTCCTTTCCACGACCATTACATCGTTCCAGGTATTCACACAGATCTACCTTATGACGGGTCCGCCGGTTGGTGGTCCGATGGGCACAACGAAGGTCATAGTCTACTACCTCTTCGAGAAGGGGTTCGACGCGGGTGGGAACATGGGTTACGCGAGCGCGGTGGCGCTCATTCTCTTCCTTATTATCCTGTCGCTGACTCTTGTGCAGCGACGGCTCGTTGAGAGTAGAGTCTACTACTAGCGATGCACGGCGGCGCCGCCGGCAGAGGTCGAACAGGACGCATGGAACAGACAGCGACACTACACGACAGAGAACTCAACGCCGCTTACCGCGTGAGACGCGGTGTGGGCAAGGCCGGTGTCTACGCGGCCCTCGCCATAGGTGTTGTGCTCATGATCGTGCCGTTCTGGTGGATGATCTCGACCTCCCTCAAGTCTCCTCTCGAGATTCTGGAGTTCCCTCCTACGTGGATTCCGACGGGACACTTCGCTGAACGTGCCGACGGGACGTGGGAAGAGGTATACATCGTCTCTCAGGATAAGGAGGCGGGAACCACAGATGTGAGGTCGGTAGACGGAGATCTCGAGCGCACGGTTACATCAAGCGCGGTCGTCGACAGAATCCGTTTCCGATTCCGGAACTACGCAGAGGCCTGGAGCCAGGCGCCGTTTACGAGATACTATTTCAATACCATCCTGATCACTGTCTTCGTCGTGATCGGCGTTCTTGTGACATCCTCGCTGGCGGCCTATGCCTTCGCGCGAATGAAGTTCTGGGGGAGAGACAATATCTTCCTCGTCTTCCTGTCGATGATGATGGTGCCGCAGCCCGTCTACCTGGTTCCCTCCTATATCATCCTCGTGAAGCTTGGGTGGATAGACACTTATCAGGCTCTGATCGTCCCGTGGTTCGCCCACATTTTCAGCATTTTCCTGTTGAGACAGCATTTCAAGACAATTCCCGACGATCTCTACGACGCCGCGATCATCGACGGCTGCAGCAGGTTCGCATTTCTCTGGCGGGTCATGCTTCCTCTGTCCAAGGCGGTGCTCGTCGCGGTTGTCATCTTCACGATCGTGGGAACATGGAACTCGTTCCTCTGGCCTTTGGTGATGACGAATACACCGGAAGTGAGACCCCTTCAGGTCGGTCTCGCCCGGTTCTCGCAGGAGCAGGGGACCAGCCATGAACTTATGATGGCGGCGGCCGCATTCTCAGTGGCGCCGCTTATCATCGCCTACTTCTTTGCGCAGAAGCAGATAATCCAGAGCATGGCCACGTCGGGTCTTAAGGGTTAGCGAAAGTATTGTTACATTGAGCCTTGAAGGCTAGCTGATGGAGGGATCGAGATGAAGTGCAGGCTACTGTGGACTCTTCTGGCGGTGTCCGTTCTCGCGGTCTCGTTCGCAGGGTGTGGTGGTGGGGACAAGGGTGCGGATGATGGCGTCGTCCGGTTGCAGTTCTGGCACGCGATGGGGGGACCGCTCGGAGATGCGCTTGACGTGCTCGTGGCGGAGTTCAATGAGAATCACAGCGATATCGAGATCCAGTCGATAAGCATGGGCCGTTACCAGGCGCTCTCGCAGAAGATCATGGCGGCCGTCGCAGCCGGCGAGCCGCCGGATCTGGCGCAGGTCTACGAGGCGTGGACCGAGAATCTGATAGAGAACGGCAGCGCTGAATCGATGTCCAAGTATGTCAATGGGCCAAATGGGTTCTCGCAGGAGGAACTCGACGATTTCATTCCGGGTATGATCGAGACCAGCACGTGGGACGGCGAGATCTACTCATTCCCATTCAACAAGAGCGTCCGGGCTCTCTACTGGAACAAGGTCGAGTTCGCGAAGGTGGGGCTGACGCGAGCCCCGACGAATTGGGACGAGTACCTCGCATACGTGAAGAAGCTCACGCGTGACACCGATGGGGACGGCAAGATCGATCAGTGGGGGACGGCGGGGCAGATAAGCGCGTGGATGTTCGAGAATCTGCTGGTGCAGAACGGTGGAGAGATTCTCACGGACGACGGCAAGCGCGCCGCGTTTGACAGCCCGGAAGGAGTTGAGGCTCTCGAGTTCATGGTGGAGCTTCTCACAGAGTACGGGAAGATCACGGCTGGGTATGAGTACCAGAACGATTTTCAGGCGGGCAAGATCGGCATGATAGAAGGTTCCACCGTCTCGCTGGCATTCATGGAGGGGAAGTACACGTTCGATATGGCGCTTGCGCCGCTTCCGGAGAACAAGAGGAAGGCGTCCTTTTTCGCGGGCACGAACGTCGTCATCTTCGCGGACTCACCAGACGTGAACAAGGCGGCGGCTTGGGAGTTCTTGAAGTGGTTCACAAGTCCAGAGATCACAGCGCGATGGGCCGCAATGACCGGTTACGCTCCGGTCAGGCGAAGCTCCATGGATCTGCCCGTTATGCAGGAACGTTTTGCGGAGATCGAGGGACTCGAGAGTGTGTTCACGCAGCTTGAATACGCCGCGTTCGAGCCCCGGTCCGCCGCGTGGTACGCGGGGCGGAAGTACCTCGAGGAGTACGGAGTCGAGGCCGCCCTCAGAAAGCAGATGGAACCAAGTGAAGCGTTGGCGGCGGCAGCCCGGTCTGTCAATGCCGAGCTTGAGGATTAGAGTGCAGCAGAACCGAATCGAATATGGGACTCATGGCAATCCACTTAAGGGGGAATAGATGATGCGACGCGGGAGGCACGGGGCGGTGGCCATTCTGACGCTGGCTGTGCTGCTTGTTGCCGGCGTACTCGCGGCTCAGGAGTTGACGATCTGCGAGGTGCAGCAGTATGACGAGAACGGCTACTCACCCTACAACGGGGAAACGGTGACCGTTCGCGGGATCGTGACGTTCCCGCCCGGGTATGTGGTTCCAGGTGAGCCGCCGGGACACACCTCCATGTACATCCAGTCGGGCGGTTGCGGGATCAACATTTTCTGCTACGATGAACCAGCGCTGGTCAACGTGGCGCTCGGCGACAGTATCAGGGTGACCGGCCAGGTGGAGGAGTATGTCGGTTCGAGCGCTGGAGCCACCACCGAGATATCGTGTGACAGTGCCGCGGACATTGTGCGCCTCGTGGAAGGCGCGAGGTTCGTAGAGCCGCTTGAGCTCGCGCTGTCGAACGGAATGATCGGGGAGGACCTCGAGGGAGTGCTCGTCAGAACTGTGGGAGTTATCACGCTCCACCAGGGCTTCAAGATCGAGCTCGACGGGCTTGACGATCCCGTGATCTACCAAGGCTACAACGACAGCACGGATTTCAACGTATTCGAGGTTGGGGATACGCTCGACGTGACAGGTGTCGTTCTTCAGTACGACAGCAACTCACCGTACCTGGAGGGATTCGAGATCGTGCCCCGCTTCCAGAGCGACATGATCCATTACACGCCGGTTCCCGTACCGTACGTTGGGTTCTCCTCCGACGTGGAGATATCATTCCGCGAGATCACGGCAGTCGATTCTGCAGGCGTGGCCGTGCTCGGAGACGAAAAGGCGCCTGTCTTCTACCCCGATATCGGGGAGATTCTGCCGATCTACTACAAAGCGCCGGCCGAGAGCCGGACGATCATGAAGCTCTATGACCTGCAGGGCCGGCTCGTCCGTACGCTTCTTGACGAGGACTACGATGGGCACTCCGGTCTCCCGAATCACTACGAACGGCTCTTCCCGTACAAGATGGGGGTGCGGGGTTGGGACGGTCGGGATGATCTCAAGCGACTGGCTCCTGCCGGGACCTATATCTGCTGTCTTGAAGCAGCGGAGCCGGATGGGGCGACGGCAGTGGCTACAGCGCCGCTGGTCGTCGGAGCCAGACTTAAGTGATTCACCTGCCGAGAGGCGAAGTCGAAAGGACTGAGTGTATGAAGCTGAAGAGGGTGATTCCACTGGGGGTCCTTACGCTGCTCATGGCGGCTACAGCGATGGCGGATGTGATAGACATATCTGCCGTCAACGCCGACGATGAGACTGGGCACCCTGTTCTCCTGAGCGAAATCGTGACCATCGAGGGGGTTGTAACGGTGGGAACGGGAGCGTTCGCAGACACGAATGAGATCTATGTCCAGGACGCCACGGGCGGAGTCCTCGTGAAGCAGGTTCTCACGGCCGTCCCGTCGGTCGCTCCCGGCGATAGTGTCCGCGTGACGGGCAAGGTAGACGTTGTCTACTACAAGCGGACATATCTGAAGGTTGGGGGAGGTGTCGCGGGTTCACGCATCGACATCCTGAGCACCGGGAATGCGGTGCCGGAACCGCTTGAACTCACTGCTCGTGACCTCGCCCTATCGGGTGAGGATTACGAAGGCATATACGCGGTCGTGCGCGACGTATCGCTTCTCCATCCGTCGAACTGGCCCAGCACGGAATATACGGACTTCCGCGAACTCGATATCGCGGATGCCGACACGTCGTGCTGGCTCTGGGTCCACCCGTACACGGATGTTGACGGTTCACCGCCTCCACTCGACGACTTCGACGTCTACGGTGTCGTCTCTCCGGATCCGAAGCAGCCGAATAACGGCGGCTACGGGATCATTCCCGCGGAGAGGGTGGACATCCGTTCGGCAGGTTCGGGCGCTGGTTTCGCCACCGCGATCCCCGATTGGGTGTTCACTGGTGACGAGCCCGATATCGAGGTCTCGCTCGTCGGAGAAGCCGATGAGCTGACCCGCATAAGCGTGGCGATCCCGGGCGGATGGACCTTCTCGGGTGACACGGCCGATGTCGACCTCGACGGCGCCGCGTTCGCCACCGCGGATGTGGTGGCGCATCAGGACAGCACGAACGCGATGCTCGTGACCATCGCAGGCGCGAATCTCATCTACGGTTCCACCGGCGCCATCACACTCAACAACATGACCGTCGCCTCAACGGCCGGCGACTATGAATTTGTGATCGCCACGGCTGTCGCGGGTGAGGATCCAGTTGCCACGGGTGACGGAGCATGGGTGCACGTCGCGACGACGGGTGATCCGGGTGATGTCGTCATCAACGAGCTCTATCCCAACAGTGACGCCACATCAGACATCGCTGAATTCATCGAGCTCCACAATCCATCACGTGGGACGATCGACATCTCAGGATGGATTCTGACGGACATGGACGATTCAGGGACCTGCGGCGGCTCCAATCTGTGGGAGTTTCCCATCGGCTCGGAGATCGAGGCCGGCGACTACATCATTGTTGCCCGGCATGCGATCGGCTACTTCATGCGCTTCGGCAGTAATCCCGACTACGAGCTCGTAGACGAGGACTACGCGACCGATCCGGACAACAGCGAAGTCCCGAATCTCACGCTCGCCTCGCCGGTGGATGGCGACAGTCAGACGAGTCAGGAGATCATCCTGATGGGCGGCGATGACGAGAACGGTGCCATGATCCAGGGCAAGCGAGTCTACGAGGCCGTCTATCTCTACACCGACAGGCTCAAGACGGAACTCATCGACGCCGTCGAGTATCGCGATCCGATCTACCTCGAGGAGGACTTCTGCACCGGCGAGCCGGAACTCGGTGGTGATAACGATGCGTACGTTCCCGGGTATGTTCCCCTGGACTACACGCTCGGGAGGGATGCGGTCTCGACGGACACCAACGTGAGTTCGAGTGACCTCATCCTCTCATCGACACCGACGCCGGGTGAGGAGAACGATCCTACGGACGGTGAGGCGCCAAGCTTGATCGGGGTATCCGCATCGGGCGACCGCTTCGTCAAGGTTGAGTTCTCCGAGCCGGTCGACGAGGACGACGTGACGAATATCTCGAACTACACGTTCTTCGATAGCGATCGAGAGATCCTGAGCGCGTGGTTCTCCAGGGATGAGCGAACAGTGCTTCTCTACACGACCGCAGACAGCACCGACTTCTCGTACCGGCTTGACGTCAGTGGCGTTGCTGATGTCGCGGGGAATCAGATGTCGGATGCTTCGGCATCGTTCCTTGGGTACTATCAGCACTCGACGCCGATGTCCGAGATTCAGGCGTACGATGAAGTAGGCCTGTCTCCCCTTGAGGGAGAGAGGGCTGTTGCTGTTGGATTCGTCACGGTTCCCCCGGGAGTTTTCCAGTCCGGGAAGACCAGCATCTACATCCAGGACCTGGACGGGTATGGCATCAACATTTTTGAATACGATCTTCTCTCGGATCCGCCTTTTGAGGGTGATCTCATCGAGGTCGTTGGCGAGGTGGTGGAATATATCTCCAGCAGCGGGCAAGGCGCTACAACGGAGATAACGGGGAGTAACGATGTTCCCTTCTCCCTGACGGTGCATGCGAGGGGATTCGACGCCATTCAGCCCGCCGTCATGCGAACCGGAGATATATCTGACGAGGCGCTCGAAGGAACGCTCATAACGACGTCGGGTGTCATCATGAGTCTGGAGGGATTCGCCATCTACATCGATGATGGTTCCGGTTCCGTCCAAGTCTATCAGAACTTCACCGACCTTGATTTTTCCAAGTACGCTTTCGGCGACAGTATCAGCGTGACAGGCGTTCTTCTCCAGTACGACTACTCGTCTCCGTTCTTCTCCGGGTACGAGCTGGCTCCGCGGTATGAGAGCGATCTGGAGATCATGGAAGCGCACTATGTTGCTGATGCGGCAGTCACGGCGACGGCGCGAGTGCTCGACATTGATGAAGATGACTGTGTCGAGATCTCATATAACGGACCGCAGGCGAGTCGCATTTCGGTCAGGATCTTTGATCTTCAGGGCCGGTCGGTGAAGACGCTTTACGATGGTTGGTGCCTGGGACCTCAGATGGCGACGTGGGACGGCAAGAATGACAGGGGCAAGGATGTGCCACCTGGCGTCTATGTCTGTCAGGTCCAGGCCAGAGCAAGAACCGGTGAGGCCGCAGGAAATGCGGCCGTGCCGATAGTTGTCGGAATGAAGCTCCAATAGGGGATTCTATCAGGAACCCTTCTGGTCGAAACCGATCGCATGATCGAAAGCGACCCAAAAGGAGGCAAGGGTGAAAGGGATACGAATTGCAACCGCCGCGGCCATTGTGGTCTGCCTCGTGCTTCCCGGCGTGGCCGGGGCCGCCGGCGTCTTTGACAACCTGGTTCTCTCGCCGAGAGCTCGAGCGATGGGTGGGGCATTCGTGGCGCTCTCGGATGACGAGACCGCTATTTTCACGAACCCCGCGGCTCTCGCGATGCAGGACGAGATTGGGATCTACTCGTCGTACGTAGACCTCTATGGCTACGACTTCTTCAAGCTCGGCTCCGGGGCTGTAGCAGTTCCTACGAGTATGGGAACCTTCGGAATAGGAGCTCGTTACTTCTCCACTGAATACGGCGGTGACGAGTTGGAGAGCGAGTACTCATTCGTGGTCGGTCAGGGCGTGATGCTGATGGAAGACATACACTCCTCGCTCGCGGTCGGCTACGGACTGAATCTCTACGGACTGAACTTCCCGACCGAGTCTGTGGGAGGCGTCGATCTTGGATCGGCCAACACATTCGGCGTCGACATTGGCGTGATAGGTACGCTGAGAGGACGCACCAGGTTCGGGTTCTTCGCGAAGAACATCAACAACCCAAAGCTCGGCGATCCGGATGCCAAGGATCTCCCGCAGTGGTTCACGGCCGGCGTCTGCTACAGCCCGTACGGCGGCGTTCAGACCTGCCTGGAGGTACAGAAACAGACCACGGAGGACATGCGCGCGTGTTTTGGTCTCGAGTTCGAGATCAACGACTACCTGACGCTCCGCGGAGGCATCCAGAACCAGCCGAACAGGATCTCGTTCGGGTTCGGAACAGGGTGGAAGATGGTCGAGCTCGACTACAGCTACACGTCACATGAGACTTTGCCGGGAAGCCACGTCTATGGCCTCGGCATCAAGTTCTAGCTTGCGGCCGTTTAGAGACTGAGGGAGGTACGATGAAACGACTCAGAGCCATGGGGTTTATGGCAGTGCTGGTCGGTCTCATTCTGGCCGCCAACGCCCCATGTGTTCACGCGGGAGAGCAGCTCGATTTGAATCGAGCGACACTCAAGGAGATACAGGCGTTGCCTGTCTCCGAGGAGGTTGCCCAGACGATCTGGCAACACAGGGAGTACACCTCCTACTTCAGGAGCGTCTACGAACTGAGAACTCTCCCGGGCGTGACGATCGAGGATTTCCAGCGGATCAAACCGCTCGTGAGGATCTCTCCTCTAGTGATCGAAGATGAGGAGCTTCAGCGAATCAACGAGATCTACTACAGGATCAGACAGTGGGAGTCGGAGGAGGGTGGCGGCGAAGCGCTGGTGGATCACTGGATCGATCTTGCGAAGGATCCGGTGAACGTCAACACGGCGAGTTACAACGAGATCGCTAACCTCCAGAGCGTGTCGCCTCCTGACGCGGCGGCCATCTTCAAATACATGCGGAACAACCGTGTGGAACGCAGATCGCAGCTGCGGAACATTCCCGGGCTTACGTACTGGGGTTACTACAACGTGCGCAACTTCGTGCGCTACGATGACCCTGCCGAGGATGTCCGGTTTCGAGGAAGCTACCAGTTCCGGGTCTACGATACGCCGTCCATCTTCGACATGGAGGAACTCCTCAAGGAGGACCGGAATTTCGCGGACGGAGGGTACGATTCCTGGTGGGATCGCCTTGAGCTGGACAGCACCGGTCCGATCTACCAGCACAAGTTCCGCGGAAGGTGGGGGCAGGACATCAATGCCGGAGCTCTGGCGCACAAGGGGTTCGGTGATGACGAGTTAACAGCCTTCAAGTTCCACGCGACAATAAAGGACAAGTCGCTCGGCCCGGTGATATTCAACAACACCGTCATCGGAAACTACGCTCTTGCTTTCGGCCAGGGCCTGGTGATGCAGAACACCGACTACTTCAAGCCGAGGAACTCCGGGTACGGGTGGGACAAGAGGTACATGGGTATTCTGGGCGATATCTCTCCTACACAGGAGTATCAGCTCAACGGTATTGCTACGGAGATGACGCTCGGCAACGTGAAGAGCGTGGTCTTCTATTCAGATGACTGGAAGGACGCCGTTCTCAATCCGGACGGTACGATCAACCAGTACATCATCATGTCGCCCCGCATCAGCAACGACGACTTGGCGGCGGCCGGCATGCGCGACATGAAGGACGTCGTTCACGAGCAGACGGTAGGCGCGAACGTGAAGTACGGCTTCGCGCCGGGCTCGTGGATAGGCGCGAGCGCTTACGAGAGCCGGTACAACAAATACTGGAAATCCGGATACGATCCAAACGGCACGATGGACGTTGCTTGGATCGTCCCGGATGACAATGAGGACAAACTGGTTGCCGCCGACGGCGAGTATTTCTCAAGCTACACAAGCCCCGGCAAGTTCAGGCGCGTTTTCGGTACGGAGTTCCAGTACGTTGTGGACAACGTCGCCTTCGCCGGCGAGTACGCCGCGCTGGACAAGGACGGAGATTTCTTCGACATGGAGGACGACGCACACGCATACGTCGTCAATGCTTACGCGTCCTACAGCAACCTTAGTTTTCTTGCTCTCTACCGCGACTACGACGTCGACTTCGACAATCCCTACAATCGTGCCTTCTCTGAGTACAAGCGGTACAAGGGAACGATACTCGAGGATCAGTACTACCTGTCTGATCCGATCTACGGTCTTCTCTACGTGAATTCCGTCACACCACAGGCGGAGCGGGGACTGTACGTCAACTCACGTTACAGGTTCTCGGATCGTCTGACTCCGTCGATCGAGTACGATGTCTGGGAGCGCAAGGCCGATGGCGCCGACTACTCTCGCCTGGTTCTCAAACTCAGGTTCCAGCCCATCTACAACATCGTGATGAACCTGAGACAGAAGTGGCAGGGTCGTATGGGCGAGAACTGGATAACGCCACAGGCTTACGAGCAGGTCGAGACCCGGTTCAGGTTGGAATACAGGCTCTCGAAGTACGATGAAGTCGAGTTCTTGGTGTCAAGATCGTGGATCGAATGGCCGCCAAGGCCACGGCTATCAGGCAATCCTGAGGCTGACGGTGAGTATCCGGAGATCGGGTCAGCCGCAGTTCCATCGTATGCGCTTGGAGCCGCCGTCACCCACAACTTCAGCGACTGGCTGAAGGTGACGGGGTCGGTTCTCTACTACGACGGCTTCATCTGGCTTTTTGAGGATGGGTCGTTCACGGTTATCGACGACCACGCCTTCCGGTACTGGATTTCGATCTCGGACCGGATCTCCGATCATCTGTCGCTGAGGTTCAGGTGGACCAACCATCAGTCGTTCCCCCTGAGCTACGTAGATGCGAGAGAGTATGGAGAGAACCCACCGGGGAACCCGGAGCCTAACGGATGGTATGTCAGGGACGACAATGCCGGGTTCCGGCTCCAGCTTGATTACTCGTGGTAGGCCGGGTAGGAGCAATGGATGTGAATCGAGAACCAACTCAGGGAATCAATAGATTGGGGAGGCAGAATATGCGACGAGGATTCACGGTCGTGATGGCTCTCCTCGCTGTCGCGAGTTTGTGCGGGAGCGCTGCAGCGTTTTCGTACGCCGAGTGGCATTACGGGGAGCTTGTACCCGCCGGTGACGCGAGGTCTCTGGCGCTTGGTGGAGCCGGACTGGCGTCCGCTGACGGCGCGCGCGGAGCGGGGTTGAACCCAGCGCTGGTAGCAAAGACAGTGGGGATCGAGATTGCCGCTACCGCAATGGCGCTCACGACGGAAGAAGCAAGAGAGGAACCTCTCTACGACAGTTTTGAGGGCATCATCGGATATGGCACATATGCCTTCAATACGACGATGTACGATCGCTACATGGGGACGGTCTCGTGGAAACCGTCGGGCGGCTACGATTGGGCGCCGGCCGTGGCGATCGGGTACCACCAGCGGTTGGACATGAGCTACAACTACCACGTTCAGTACCGTGACTCCGATACGCAGGCGGAGCCGATGGACAAGATTCTCCACGATGACTGGAGCGAGGGTGATGGAGGTGTGAACGCCTTCAGTGTGACGCTGGCTCACGAGGTCGTGCCGGCAGTCTACCTGGGGCTCGGCGTCGACTTCCTGAGAGGGCATGCGGACGCTGAGGAACGACGGGTCTATCCGGATAACTCCGAGGAAGAGGATACAAACAGCTGGTTCTCGTCGGACGATTTCTCCGGGACGCAGTTCACGGTCGGACTTCTTGTTGAGAAGCTTCACCGCGTGGATATGGCCGTCGTCTATCGCTCGAGCTTCGAGCTTGCGGCCGACTACAGCGGTGAGGATGTGGAGGGCGAGGAGATCGAAGGCAATCTGACCTACTCGTATCCTTCAGCAATCGCGGTCGGGCTGGAGTACCACCCGCGCAACGAGATAATGACCACGGTGAGTCTGGATATCGAGTACACGCAGTGGTCGGAGTTTGAGGACAGTCTCGTTGATGATCTGGATCTGGACGACACCATCGAATACCGTGTTGGTGTGGAGCATCAGTTCTTCAACTCGACGCAGGCTCGATTCGGTTTCCTCTACCAGTCTTCCTACATGGATGAGGAGACCACGAGAGCCGCATTCTGCATCGGTCTTGGGCTGGACATCGCCGGCGTGAGGCTGGATGTAGGGGGACAGCTGGGCGTGAGGGAGTACGACATCGAAGACGGCCGCATTCGCGAGACGACGACCACGGCGATGGCGACTCTCACGCACCGGTTCTAGCCGCCCGGACGCTGGGCGAGGAGAAGTAGATAATGATAATTCTACGAAGGCTCACGCTGGTACTTGCGGTTGCTGCGGCTGTTCTGGCTGCGGTGCCGGCGTGGGGTGCTTCAGACTCCGATGGGTTGATCCGCCTGTCCGTCGTGTTCACAAACGACATTCACGGCGGGATCGATCCGTCCGGAGCTACCTTCATGAACAGGGAGTTCCCGCCGCCTCTGGGTGGAGCCGCCTCGGCTGTCACCTACATTGAGATGTTGCGGGAGAAGGCGAGGGAAGACGGGAGTCACGTCCTGGTGATCGACCAGGGCGACATCTTCCAGGGTACTCCGGTCGGCAATTTCCGAAAGGGTGAGGCGGTCATCGAGTACTTCAATCACGCCGGATTTGATCTCTGGACGGTCGGCAACCACGATTTCGATGAAGGGACCGAGAACCTCTGGCATCTGATTGAGATGTCGGAGATGCCCGTACTCTCAGCGAACATTGTGTGGGAGGAGACCGGAGAGCTGATCGACTATGTCGAGCCCTACATCATGAAGGACTACGACGGCGTCAAGATAGCCATCGTGGGTCTGACGACGACGGATACGCCGAAGATGGCCTTCCCCGCGCACGTGGCGGGCGTGCATTTTCTGCCTGCCATCGAGACGGCGGAACGCTACGTCAAGGAAGTCAGAGAAGCCGGCGCGGACATTGTGATCTTCTCCGGGCACATGGGGATTCCATATGATCCCATCTCTGGCTACGCGAAGATCATTGAGGAAGAGCAGGAGCGGGATGAAGAAAGCGTGCGCGAGCCGCTTGAGGAAAAGAAGTGGGGCGCGAATGCGATGGAGATAGCCCACAGCGTTCCCGGCATTGACGTTTTCTTCGCCGGCCATATCCACAAGGGATTCGACGAGCCGTGGGAAGAGCCATCCACACACACTCTCCTCTTCCAGACGTACGGGCGGGGTTCAGGAGTGGGCAATGTTGATTTCCTGATAGATCCCGTGACGAAGTCGCTGGTCGGATACGAGCTCCCGTCGTACCGTGGTGATCTCATTACGCTCTTCGAAGATCAGTGGTGGCCGGATCCAGAGACCTCCGAAATGATCACCGCTCTCGTGGATGAGGCGGAGGTTGGGATGGATCACGTCATCGGTTACACCGACGTGGATCTTACGCGGGGAGGCGACGGCGAGACCAGAATGGGCAACCTGGTCTGCACCGCGATGTGTGAGGAAGTCGACGCTGATTTCGCGTTTACGAATCTCGGCGGTATCCGTGACGAGATTCCGGCCGGAGCCGTCACGCCGCGCCAGGTCTTCAAGGTTCTTCCGTTCGGCAACAGCCTCATGGTCTTCGAGATGGACGGGAGACTGCTGAAGGAAGTGATTGAGTACCGCGTCAGTGCCGATCACCATGGCGTCTACATGGCCGGTGGCAGGATTGTCTACAACAAGACAAGGCCGGACTACGACCGGCTGACCTCCTTCACGATCGGCGGGGAGCCGTGGGAGGCGGACCGTATCTATCGGGTCGTCACCAGTGACTTCCTTGCGGTCGGCAATGCGGGTCTCTACATGCTTCCGGATATACCTGACGAGAACAAGCGGAGAACTTCGACGACGTGCATGGATGCGGTCGTCCACTACATCGAGCGCCATACCCCGATAGGACCACAGCTCGATGGGCGATGGGTGAGGGATGATGAAGCTGAGATCAGCGACGCTCTCGCCGCGGCCATGGAAGGGATGGAACCGCTCGTTTCGCCTCTCGAGAAGTCGAGCGGGCCGTACCAATAACTATTTGGGACAAAAGAAGTTCCAGAGTGGCAGATTGAACGATGCCCGCCTAGCCGTAAGGTCGGGCGGGTGTCGCACTGTGTGGCATCCGCCGCGCAGCAGCACCACATAACATTCGCCCGTAACACTGGACAAGTGACGCTCTGTGTGGTATAATCTAGCGTTGGGAGAAAACACCCTTCCCACGGGGCGGTGTTCTTTGCCTAGGGGACGGAGTGGGTTTGTTTACCTAAGGGAGGACAAGCGGAGGGAGCGACCTGGGAATCGTTTCCCCGGTAGGTATATTGGCAACGGCGGGAGAACTTCAAGGAGGTCATGTGATGATGAAGCTGTCTGTTCTAGTCGCGGCCGTGCTCGTTCTGGCATTCGGAGCGGCTGTGGCGGATCCTTCAGGCAACAATGTTGTTATCAATGAGATCTACCCGGATGCCACCAGCTACTATGACGGCGCCGAGTACATCGAGCTCTACAATCCAACCGACAATCCAATCGATATCGGCGGTTGGGTTCTCTGCGGAGTCGAGTACGACCAGCTCTGTGGAGGTGAAGACCGCTGGCAGTTTCCGGCTGGGACAACGCTTGCCTCCGGCGCCTATCTCACGGTCGCAAAGGATGGGGCCGACGGTGATGACGGGTTCTATGAGGAGTTTGGAATCTATCCGGACTTCGAGATGTTCGATCCGACATTCTCGTACGACCATGACAGCCCGTTCGTTCCGAACATGATCATCGTGAGCGATGATCCGTCGCCGGGCTACAGCGACGAGATCCAGCTTGTCGGCGGCAAGGGCTACGGCATCATGTGCGGCGGCTACAGCGCTGCCGACGTTGTCTACCTGTACACAACAGCGTCTCTGACAACTCTGGTCGACCTTGTTGAGTACGCAGACATGGATGTCTGCACCGAGGATCCATGTTTCGGAGATGACGGTGTCACAGACAACGCGTTTGATCAGATTCCGTATCTCGGCAACACGCTCGGTCGTGACCCCAGCAGCACTGATACCGACAGCAGCATCACGGACTGGTTGATGCAGGCTCCCACGCCTGGCGCTCAGAACATTCAGAACACGCCACCGTGGATCAGCACGGTCCGCTACTCGCCGATACCGCCGATGTACACGGACGCTGTCGACGTTTCGGGTATCGTGACCGATGACGGCACCATTGATTCGGTCATGGTCTACTACCGTGTAGACGAGGGATCGTGGGGCAAGGTTGCCGCGTCGACGCCGGATTCAGTTTACACAGGCACCATCCCGGCTCAGGCGGACGGCGCGCAGGTTGAGTACTTCATGCGCGCGGTTGACAATCATGGCGCGGGCATCAACTACCCCTCCGAGGGTTTTGCCGATCCGTACGCGTACTCGGTCGGCTTCACAAGCATCTACGATGTGCAGTTCGTGCCGGGTGGTGGTGATGCGTCGCCTCTCGAAGGAAGAACGGTCAACGTGACAGGTATCGTAACTGCCGCGAAGGACCTGTACTCCAGTGCCTTCTGCATGATCCATGAAGGCAACGGGATCTTCGAGGGCATCAAGGTCTACGCCACGTACAACTACGACGGCGATATCAACGAAGGCGATGAGATCACGGTCTCCGGCTTCGTAACCGAGTACTACGGTGAGACCGAGATCTATATCCCGTTCGGAGAGGCCATCACAGTTGTCTCGACGGGTAACGCGAACTACGGATACGCTGCAGTTACAACAGCCGATATCGACCCTGACGATCTCGACTCCGAGAAGTACGAGGGTCAGCTCATCAGCGTCACCGATGTGACAGTGACGGCTGAGCCTGATGCCTACGGCATGTGGTATATCGAGGACTCCTCGGCAGTAGGCGCCGCGGTTGGCGACTACGGATACTACAGCTATGATGCGCATCTCTTAGATGTGCTGGACGAGGTCCGCGGTATCCTGATGTACAGCTACGATCAGTTCAAGATCGAGCCGCGCTACGACGAGGACATCCTTGGTCCGCCGACGATCGCGGACGTTCGCTACTCGCCGATACCGCCGGCGGCCGGCAACGTGACCATTACTGCCGACCTCAGCGACAATCAGGGCATCGATTCAGCTACGCTGAACTATGCTCCTTCTGCGGCGGGTCCCTGGAGCCAGGAGCCGATGCTGGCATCGCGCGAGACCTACTCCGCGCAGATCGGTCCGTACGCCAACGGCGACAGGATCTACTATTACATCGAGGCCAGTGATGGCGTGATCACGGCCAGAAAGCCGAGCGAGGACTCGTACAGCCTCTACATCGGCATGGTCGACATCGACGACATC
>JAUVLP010000117.1 GCA_030600655.1 Candidatus Eiseniibacteriota bacterium | reverse complement strand
GCACGGCCCCGGATCACGGAACGCCGGAACACGCAACTGATGCTGCCGGGCCTCAGCTGATTGCGGAAGCGAGGACCACTGAAGAGCCCGGTGCGGGAAAACCGCACGCCGGGATCTGTGCGGGGGCCGTCGGGTAACTGGCGGTTCTACCGCGACGGCTTGCCCGGCTGATAGGCACTTGAACTGGATCTACCTGCAGGAGGTAGCAGTGGTGACTGCGGCAGTTTCGGCGTCGATGCTCTACGATTACATCCAGTGTCCTCACAGGGTCTGGCTCGACTTGTTTGGAGATCCGGACCTTCAGGATCCCACGACCGCATTCAACAGGCTTCTGTGGGAGCGCGGTCACGCGTTCGAGCAGGAGCTTGTGGATAAGCTCGAGGTTCCCTATCTGAACCTGCGCACCGCGCTGAGCAGTGAACGTCTGGGTCTAACCAAGGAAGCGATGGAAGCCGGAGAGAACCTCATCTACGGCGGTCGACTCTACGCAGGCGACATGTTGGGGGAGCCAGACCTGCTCCGACGGCAGGGAAGAGGCTACGTGGCGGGTGACATCAAGAGCGGCGCCGGCTTGGAAGGGGGCTCGGAGGATATCGACGGGAACCCCAAGCCACACTACGCGGCACAACTCGCCTTCTACACGGACATTCTCGAGCAGATGGGAACCTGCGGGAGCCGAACGCCGTTCGTCTGGGACATCAACGGGCAAGAGGTGCCCTACGATCTTGACTTGCTCCGAGGGAAGACGTCACCTTCAAGTCTCTGGGGTAACTACGGGGGTATTCTGGAGGCGGTGCGATCCATCATCTCCCGTAGCAGCGAGACGCTGCCCGCGTTCTGCGGCGCGTGCTCAGACTGCCACTGGCGAAGCTTGTGCGAGAAGGACCTCGAAGCCAGAGATGACCTGACGAAGATCCCCGGGCTTGGCCGAAAGAAGCGCGATGCTCTCGCTCCGCACTGCGCGACAGTGCAGGCGTTGGCCGACATCGACTTGGACGAACTCATCGACGGGAAGAAGACCATCATCCGAGGCATAGGTGTTGGTTCTTTGCGGAAGTTCCAGGCCAGAGCGCAACTCCAGCGCACGCCCGAAGCGAAGCCGTACTTCGAGCAAGAGGTCTCGTTTCCATCGGTCAACGACGAGCTCTTCTTCGACGTGGAGACAGACCCGTTTCGGGATTGCTGCTACCTTCATGGCTTCTTCGAGAGAAGAGGTGGCATTGGCGGGGCCGAGGATTACGTTAGCTTCTTCGCGGACGACCCGAGCGCGGAGGCAGAGGAGAGGGTGTTCTCTCAAGCCTGGGATTATGTGGCCTCGAATCCTGAAGCTGCCGTCTACTACTACTCCCACTACGAGTGTACAACGTGGCGCAAACTAGCTCGGAAGTACCCCAACGTTGCTTCAGAAGCTGATGTGCGAGCGTTCTTCGAGCGTGAGCTTAGCGTCGATTTGTACAAGATTGTTGGATTGAAGATGATATGGCCGACCCGAGGCCACGGGCTCAAGAAAACGGCCAAGTTCCTCGGGTTCTCTTGGAGCGATGAGGATCCGTCCGGAGCAGCTTCAATAGAGTGGTATCACCGATGGGTTGAAACGTCCGATCAGGCCATTCGGGATCGGATACTGACGTACAACGAGGATGACTGCGTGGCTACTCGCGTGCTGCTCGACGGGTTGCGGGCACTGGTGTAGCTTCCTTGGGCAACGCGCCCGTGGCGTATGCCGGCGGGCGCCCTAACTAGAGCGTATGCAGCCAACGAGCTTGGCTGTCACGTCGGCTACAGGTTGGCACCCGCCGCGCCACCCTTAACGCTCGCGGGTCATGCGCGGTCCGTTAGCCCGTCTCTGGGCAGGACTGCTCGGATTCGGATGCGAGCGCTGAATCATCAGGTCGCGGGTGTGATACAATCGGTAGAAGGTGGATAGGGGCTGTTTCGAATCCCCCCAGTGAGGTGACTAGATGGTGCGGGCAGCCGCCAATGTCGAAGTACTCAAGTGGGCGCGGGAATCACTGAACCTCACCATCGACGACGTGGCGCGGCGCATGGGGCGTTCCTCGGAGGAGATCCTGGCCTGGGAGTCGGGGAAACTCCTCCCGACGTATGTGCAGCTTGAGACACTTGCATATGATGTGTACAAGCGCCCTGTGGCCATCTTCTTCTTCCCCGAGCCCCCTGACGAGATCACTCTCGCCGACTCCTTCAGGACCCTGCCGGACTTCGAACTGGCGAATCTCTCTCCGACGGTCATCAAACTCATCAGACGAGCCCAGTCCCTTCAGCTGCGGTTGTCGGACCTCTGTGGTGGCGCCTCTCCCTCCGACCGCAACATAGTAGCAGACTTGAGGTTGACCCACACCACGGCCGTCAATCGCGCTGCTGACCTACTCCGCGAGTACCTTGGTGTTCCTCTGGAGGTGCAGTCGTCTTGGAGGAACGCTGACGTCGCATTCAAGGAGTGGCGGAACGTCATAGGCGACTGCGGTGTTTTTGTCTTCAAGGAGGCGTTCCAGCAGGACGAGATCTCCGGGTTCTGTCTCTACGACGAGGAGTTCCCGATCATCTACGCTAACAACACCCTCGTGGAAACGAGGCAGGTCTTCACGCTCTTTCACGAGCTCGCTCATCTCCTTCTCCACACGGGCGGGATAGCGAAGATCAAGGACGACTACATCTCTGCTTTGCGGCCGCCAGAGCGGGGAGTCGAGGTGTTCTGCAACAAGATCGTCGGGGCCTTCCTAGTTCCCGACGCAGACTTCGCCCAGCGCATCCGGGGCTTGCCCATCGATGATGACCACATGAGCGACCTCGCGGACTACTACTGCGTCAGCAGAGAGGTCATTCTGCGCAAGCTCCGAGATCGGCGCCTGGTTGACCAGTCCACGTACGACGAACTCGCGCAGCGCTGGCGCGATCAAGCTGGTCGTAAGGGCGGCGGGCGCGAAGAAGGTGGCGGCAACTGGTATGCCAATCAGAGAGTCTACTTGGGTCCGAAGTTCATCGATATTGTACTGAGTGCCTACTACCGAAACGTCATCGATATCTACGGCGTGGCGGAGCATCTCGGCATGAAGGTCGATGTCGCGAGGAGGTTCGAATCCCATCTGTAAACCCCTTGTGGAAGACTACGTTTTCGACACGAGCTCTCTGAGAGTGCTCTTCCGGCACTTCTATGAGTCTAGGTTTCCCTCTCTCTGGGAGGGATTCGATGGTCTGGTGCGCGCAGGTAGGATTGTGTCTGTGCGCGATGTCGGCAAGGAGATCAGCGTACGCCACAAGGAAGACAGACTCGCTAAGTGGGCCAAATCTTATCCTTCTCTCTTCCACCTTCCCACTGAGGAAGAGCTCCTATTCGTCACCGAACTCCTGCGCATTCGACACTTCCAAACGATGATCAAGCGACAGAGCATCCTTGAGGGGCGTCCCTCCGCCGATCCATTCGTGATTGCCAAGGCCAAGTACCTCCCAGGCACAGTTGTTACTCAGGAGTTGCGGAAGAAGAACGCCTCCGGGATACCGAACGCCTGCGAGCGCTTCAGTGTGAGCTGCATCAACTTGGAAGGCTTCATGGAGCGTGAGGATTGGAGTTTCTAGTTTCACCAGCTGCGGGCTAACTAGCGCGTGAACCCGACGAGCTCGGGCGTCACGGGATCCTTTGAAGGGCCGCTCTACAGAGTGCAGAGAACCCTATGAGACCTGTACATGCACTAGCGCTTCTGCTCATTCTTGGAGGACTCGGCAGCATCCTCCTTGAGTTCAGCAAGCCCCTTGGCGTAGTCATGATTCTCCTCGGCACAATTGGAGCCCTGCTCTGTCTCAAGTCCTCGGAGACCAACGAGAAGCGCAATGAAGCGCTGTTTGCTGGTCACGCATCGCTCCTTGCGAAGGCGGGAGCCGGGAACGCCTATACCGAGGCTGCAAAGCACGAGTACCTCAAGTCTGGCAGCTTGGACTCGGCCATGCAGTTCATCGGCAGCGCCCTCGAGATTGACCCGACGGACTCAGAGACCTTCCACATCGCGGGGCTGCTCGTGATCACCGACATCTCGCTTCGCCAGTGGATTGCCAAGAGACGAGAAGTCAGACGGATGCACCCGGGTGTGCGTTTCTCTCGGGCTATGGTGAAGCGAGGGCTCGAACTCGACCCGGAGAAAGGCGAGTTCTACGAAGTCCTAGGCATCATTCAGGATGTTGAGGGCAAGCATGGCAAGGCCCGCAGGAACTTCCGGAGGTACCACGGACTCACCAGGAACCCGCGTGCATATGTGCGTCTTGGAGTATCCTGGATGCAGTCTGAGCAGCCCGATAAGGCAATCATGGACTTCCGGCGAGCAGTCTCTGAAGGCGCTGGGGGTTGGGATGTAGCTCTTCAGCTCGGCCGCGCGCTGCTGTCTTTGGCCGAGTACGAGGATGCTGAGGCGCAGCTGCGGTCTGCTCATCGTGAGGCGCCGTCTCGTCCGGAGCCATGCTCGGCTCTCGCTGACGCACTCTGGTATCTGGCTCGCCCCATCGACTCGGCGCGCGCCGAGTGGGCAGCGGGTATTCGCCTGTTTCGCCTCTCCTACCTCGAGTCGAACGTGCGCTTCGGCAAGGCCGTCTTTGCCTACCTGATAGGCGCGTACTGCGGATTGTCCAAGGCCGTTGTGCAACTCGTTTCCGAGAGGCACCCGCGGCTCCGACGCTCAGTGCTCGCTCTGCTCTCGCCAGACGAGCCGGAATTGACTATCGGAGAGATACACTTCGAGGAGGGTCGCTATGCGGCAGGAGAGGTTCTGTTCCGGCGGGCAGCGGAGATCCGTCCCCGCAGGGCCTCCACCCGGTCGAACCTAGCTGTTGCGCTCGCGATGCAGGGCAAGAAGGACGCGGCCCTTTCAGAGATTGACGTAGCCATAAAACTCGATCCTGAACACGCAGGCTACCAGCACAATCGAGACCAGATTGAGGGTGGGCACTGCACGCCGAAGTCCAGGATTGTGTCAATGGGCGAGCGTCAGAGCAGGACCGCAAGTAGCGACGAAGGCAGGAGCGCGTAGTGGCAATCGACGCACCCCTCTATCTGGCGCATGCCGCCGGCGTGACCCCCTTAGCGCTCGCGGGCGATGCGCGATCCGTTAGACAAGCAGAGCAGAGGTAACTACGTGGAGATTCCCCGCGGTTCAATGGAGGGTCAGCTTGCGTTGCTCGACGAGCTGCGGCGTCAGCAGATGACGGTCGCGCAGGCAATGCTTGAGGCCGATCAGCGCAAGCTGTTTCCACTTGACCTCCTAGCCTTGGCTGCTCTGAATCGATCTTTGCTGACCTCATCGGGGTTCATGAGTCTCATGCGCGCACGGAATCTCACGTCAGCAAACGCGATCCTCCGCCTACAGCTTGACACTATCCTCCGCCTACACGCCGCTTGGATTGCGCCCAATCCACACGAATTCTCAACCGCTATGCTTGCGGGCGAGCGAGTCAACAGACTTCGTGATCGCGGCGGTCGACTGATGAGGGATGCCTACCTCGTGGCTCGTGTCTCAGAGAAGTACCCTTGGATCGCTCGCGTCTACAAGGAGACATCAGGTTTCATCCATCTCTCAGACAAACACTTCTTAGGCAGTGTCTCCGACGTCGGTGAGCATCACTCCGTCACATTCAAGGTGAGTCCGGATGATTCTCATGTTCCGGAGCGCTTCTTCCTTGAGACGGCAGCTGCCTTTGTGGAGGCGACGCGGGTGATTTTGCAGTACATTGAGGGGTGGGTATTCACGAAGTCGAACCCCGAAATCGCGGAGCAGCTCAGACGCGAGGCACCCCCGGAATCCGACTAGCTCTGACCGATCGGGAACATGATCGACAGACTAGTCCGAGGACATGGCCGACAAGAGAGAAGGAGGCCAGATGTTCGAGCAGACCTTCAAGAACATCGATGATGTACTCTGGAAGGAAGCAGGGTGCTCGTCTGAACTGGACTACACGGAGCAGTCCTCTTGGATGCTCTTCCTCAAGTATCTCGACGACCTCGAGCTGGAGCGGGCCATGGAGGCCGAGCTCGTCGGCAAGCCCTACGAGTTCCTGATTGACAAGCCGCACCGCTGGTTGAGCTGGGCGGCCCCGAAGAAGCCGGACGGCTCCTTCGACCACGACAGCGCGCTGACCGGCGATGACCTGATCGACTTCGTCAACAATGACCTGTTCCCGTACCTCAAGGGTTTCAAGGAGCGCGCGAGCGGGCCGGACACCATCGAGTACAAGATCGGGGAGATCTTCGGCGAGATCAAGAACAAGTTCCAGAGCGGCTACTCGCTGCGCGACGCCCTTGAGCTGATGGACGCGCTCCGCTTCCGCTCCCAG
>JAUVLP010000027.1 GCA_030600655.1 Candidatus Eiseniibacteriota bacterium | reverse complement strand
GGACGATACGGTACTCACATTGTGGATCGACGTGACGACCGGCGGGGGTTCGTACAGTACAGTTCTTCGCCACGACCTCCACGTGGACCTCTCGGCGACAGGAGTGCAATCCGATCCGGTCCCATCAGTCTTCCGGTTCCGCCCATGCTTCCCAAACCCATTCAGCCAGGCTACTACGATGCGGCTCGCGCTCCCGGAAGAGGGCCCGGTCCAACTCAGGATCTACAGCCCATCGGGCCGTCTCGTGAAAACAGTACACAACGGTGAGATCCCGGCAGGCAACCACGTGTTCGCCTGGGACGGCAAGGACAGCCGTGGCCATGCCGTCGCGAGCGGCATCTACTTCATCCGTCTGGAGGCCAGCCCACGGAAAGACTGCCACAAGGTGGTACTCCTCCGCTGATCATGCGCTCTTCATCAGGTGAAGAGTGTCGAATCCACTGAAAGGAACAAGAAGAGGGGCCCGCCCATACCGGCAGGCCCCTCTTGCCATGTCGATCAATGTAGCCGTATGCATGCCACGCGTGGCAGCGTGCGGCTAGCGGTACATCGCCTTAACACTGCCCCAGGTTGACTCCTCTACGGCCGTCTCTTCCTCGAAGCTCAGGAGCATCGAACCAGAGTTGTTGCCCATCGCGTCAACGGTCTCGTCAAGCAGGAAACAGAAGACCCACCCGGTGCTGTGCGGTGTGATCAACCTCTCATCACCAACTTCGAGAACATCGAGAATCGGATGATAAGGTCGGCTGATGTGCCTGTAGAAGAGACAGACACCATCGAAGTAACCGGTTGGATCACCGTTCGTGGCGGCATCTCCGCTGACCGCTGTGGAGTATGTGTCTCCCCCAGTGAGGTACTTCTTCGCGGCACCGAACTCGAAAAGACCGATACAGTTGAAGAGCGCGTTGACCGTGAGTTCCTCACGGAATCCCGGCTCTCCGGTGATGGTGACGGTCATCGAACCGCTGTTGTCGGCCGTGTCCTTCATTGACTTGTCGACCAGAAACGCGTAGAAATCACTCCCGCTCGCGACGAAGGTATGCTCCTCTCCCTTGTTGACAACGACCATCTTCGGATGGACGGGAGCTGTACCGTCGTAGTAGTAAAGGAAGACGCCATCGTAGTCGGAGTCAGCGTACATACTCGCTCGGGCGTTGCCATCCACGGTAACCGTGTAGGTGTCGCCGGGCATCAGGCTCGACGTGTACGCCGCGTTCAGCGAGCGAACACCGATGCAGTTCTTATACGCATCAACCGTCTGGTACTCCGTGCCAAGCGCTGACGATACAAGCGCCATGACGATGAAGAGCGCAGCGATAGAGTAGCTCTTTCTCATCGTTTTCAATACCTCCGTCTGTTGACCATGAGGCGCCGACCACCTAACACACCAACGCGCATTATGATTCAGTCGACGCCATCGATTCATTCTATTCCTGTAGATAAAGGATAGCACATTTTCCTGATGCGGTCAAGCATGGGGCGCCAAATCTACACATAACTATGGACACTACCGCGACACCCCTCACGTTGCGTCCCTCGTCCGCAGGTGCTAGCCTTCATGCTCAGCAGTCGAGCGTGACCGTAGCGCGACGCGCGCACCATGCGGCACGACGCCCTAGAGGGAGAGACCCATGCAGATCCTCCTACTCGTCGCAAGTTCCTATCTACTCGGCGCCATCTCCCCCGCTTACATCATCTGCCGCGCGCTCTCCGGAATTGACTTGCGGGCAACCGACAGCGGCAACCTCGGAGCTCGCAACACGGGACGCACACTGGGCACTCCTGTGGGAGTCACCGTTCTGGTCCTGGATATGGCGAAGGGACTGCTGCCCGTGCTCTTCGCCCGTGCAGCCGGTGCGCCTTTCAGTCTCCAGATTGCATGCGGCGCAGCTGCGGTCATCGGACACAACTGGCCCATTTACTACGGATTCAAAGGCGGGCGCGGCGCGGCCACGATGGCGGGCGCCATCACCGCTTTCCTGCCATTGGAAGTCGGAGCCGCTCTGCTCCTGACCCTGGTTCTCCTGCGCACCACGGGCAGCCTCTACCTCAGCGGTGCCGTTGCCGTCCTCTTCACGGTCCTCTTGGCATACGGAATGGGAGAGCGCGGCGCAGACCTCTGGGGACCGTTCGTCATTGTCGTTCCTCTCGTCTTGAGACACATCCCGGACGCCATTGCTCACCTTCGGGAAAGGAAGACACACCTCCCCTGACTGGCAGTCCTTCTTATGAAACACCTGTCAATAAGAAGAGGCAGGGACGCGAAGTCCCTGCCTCTCAACTGTATGCGCGATGCAACTTGCGCGTTACCTGCGAATACGCTTCCTTGCGACAGCCCCGAGTCCCATGAGACCAGTTCCGAGAAGGAGAAGCGTCGAAGGCTCCGGCACCGGCGGTGTCTGGCCGCCATCGTGAACCCTCACGTTGTCGAGATACCAACCCTCGCCGTAGTTGAAGAACGGTCCAACACTGTCAAACAGGAATCCAACTCTCGCCTGCTCCAGACCCGCCAGCATCGATACGTCGGCTCCCAGGTGATTCCACTGCTCCTGCGGGAATACCTGAATATCCGGGAAGAGAGGAATCCAAGGCAGCCCCTCAGCGCGGAGCATCACCAGCGTCAGGTCCAGCGGCAGCGGACAGTCGTCCGTGTCGAGCCAGGAGTAGAAATCAAGATAGACGTCTGTCGCGTCAGACAGGTCGAGCCAGGGAGATGCAAGGATACCCCGATTGTAACCGATGTCGTAGTTGTAGCCGGGGAAGCCGGTGTTGTACGCTGCGCTTCTCTCCCCCTCATAGGCACGATGATCCTCAAGGTGCCAGAGCGATCCCGGCTGGCCGTTGATATCACCGTGCGTCACCCACCCATCCGGCTCACTCTCGAAGTCCTCGTAGAGGAAAACCGTGGCCGAGGCCACGCTTGCAAGAATAAGCATTGCCGCTGCTGCAATAGCGAGGAGTCTCATGGTAATCCCTCCTTACGGGGTTCGCATATCTCAGTCCTGAATTACAATAACTCACTGAGGCCAGCACATGCTTTGTGCTCGACCTCGATAGATTCCTCACCATTATATACAAGATTACCACATGGTCTGTTAGTCGTCAAGAGCAAAAACCCAACCACTGCCTGCTGTGTCGAAAACACCACGCAAGCACCCTTGTCCTGGTCATCCTGCACCAGCACCATCTCGATCGCCTGTCCGAGCTGTGCCCGGCCATCGAGTTTCCGTCGATGGCTGTTGCACCGCGCTACATGACCTACTAGTATGGGCCCGGAACCAAGCCATCGTGACTCTCGTAGCACTGGCGCACCGGAAGCAGACAATGTCTCCACATTGGACGAAAGGAGCAACGCATGGAATATGATCCTGAGATGAGGGTCTACAACCGACCTCAGATCAAGTTCCCCCCCATCAACATGAAGGCATGGCGCTGGATCGCACTGGGAATACTTGGCATCATCTTCATTGCCACGACGTTCTATTCGGTCGCCACAGACGAGGTCGGAGTGATCAAGAGACTGGGAAGCTACAACCGCACAGCCCCGAGTGGTCTCCACCTCAAACTGCCGTTCGCGCTTGAGAGAGTTCACAAGGTCAGAGTGAAGCATGTGTTCAAGCAGGAGTTCGGATTCGCTACTGCCCGGGCCGGCGTGCGCACGACGTATAGACGGGGGGACTTCTCCGCAGAATCACTCATGCTGACAGGCGATCTCAATTCCGCGGTTGTCGAGTGGATAGTCCAGTACCGGATAAACGATCCCGCTGACTACCTGTTCAAGGTGCGCCGAGCCGAGGAGACACTGAGGGACGTATCAGAAGCAGCCATGAGACAGATAGTCGGTGACAGAAGCGTTACGGAGGTGCTCACGATCGGAAGACGCGAGGTTGCCGATGAAGCTGCCCTCTTTATGCAGGAACTCCTCAACAAATACGAAGCAGGCATCGAGATAGTGACCGTGAACCTCAAGGATGTCAACCCGCCTGACGCCGTCAAACCTGCGTTCAACGAGGTCAACCAGGCCAAACAGGAACGCGAGCGCCTCATCAACGAAGCGTGGTCCGAGTACAACAAGGCCATCCCTGCCGCTGATGGCGAGGCGCAGAGGCTGATCAGAGATGCAGAGGGCTACGCTCTTGCCCGTGTCAACAGGGCACAGGGTGACGCGGAGCGTTTTGTGGCAATCTGGAAAGAGTACTCGCGAGCACGCGATGTCACCAAGCGTCGCCTCTACCTCGAGGTCATGACGGAGATCATTCCCAACATTGAGAACAAGTACATCGTCGATCCGGAGCTCCGGAACCTCATACCACTTCTGCAGCTTGGAGCGAAAGGGGGCCAGCAATGAACCCAACCAGAATGATGATCATGCTGGGTCTCGCGGTCCTCGGACTCATTATCCTCAGCAGCTCGCTCTATGTCGTCGACATGACAGAGCAGGTCGTGGTGACCCAGTTCGGCAGACCGGTCGGCGAACCTGTCACCGAGCCGGGGCTGAGGATCAGAGTACCGTTCATACAGACCATCAACGTGTTCGACAAGCGTGTGCTCGAGTGGGACGGAACCCCCAGTCAGATTCCGACCAAGGACAAGAGGTATATATGGGTTGACACCTTCGCTCGCTGGAAAATCATCGACCCACTCAAGTTCATGCAGTCGGTATCGAGTGAGATGGGCGCGCATGCGCGCCTCGACGACGTGATCGATGCCGTGACGAGAGATCTCATCACAAGCCACGACCTCATTGAGGTGGTAAGGAATACGAATCGTACGATGGAAGAGGACGAAACGGTTGAAGTGATGAGCGAGCAGGTGGCTATCGAGACAGGCAGAGCGGCGATAGCTGGACGCATATTCGAGAGCGCCGCCATGCAGATGCCCCGCTACGGAATCGAGCTCGTCGATGTTGAGATCAAACGCATAAATTACGTAGAGGAAGTGCGAAGGAAGGTCTATGAACGCATGATCTCCGAGCGTCAGCGTATAGCCGAGCGCTACCGGTCAGAGGGCATGGGAGAGAGCGCTGAGATCCGCGGTAAGAAGGAGAAGGAACTCCAGCGCATCACATCCGAGGCCTACCGCATTGCCGAGGAGGTCCGCGGCGATGCTGATGCCACAGCGTCGAAGATCTACGCTGAGGCATATGGACGGGATCCGGAGTTCTACTCGTTCCTCCGCACGCTGGAGAGCTACCGGGAAACCATGGGACCGGAGAGCACGATCATCCTGACAACCGACAGCGACTACTTCAAGTATCTGAAAAGCATATCGGGCAGATAGCATACCCTGACATGCATGTGAGGAAAGCAGCACGCAAGAGTGAGACCCGGAGAGAACATCCTCCGGGTCTCGTTTGCTTCCGGAAGCCCTGCGATACCGCTTTGTCGTCATCGCGAGGCGAAGTACAGCTCGGGGTTAGGAAGCAGCATCTCCGAATCCGCATCCACATTCTCGAGGAGTGCCGTGAAGTCGATCCCCTCACCCCGTGCCAGATCGTAGGCGCCGTTCAAGAACATCGCCCACGCCAACTGATCGGCGGTCTTGTCCTCCGAGCGCGGGTAGCATGCGCCACTGGTGTCGAGACTCCTCTCCAACAGCCACTCCACGGCCTCTCTGGCTGCCTCGGTATAGATCGCCCCGGCCGGCCTCATGACACGAACGGTGCCGTCTTCTCTGAATCGAAATCTCTCTGCCTTGGCCAGCATAGCTTCGATTGTTGTGAGCAATTGCTCGTGCTGTGCGCCGGTCGACAACCCTTCGGCTTCAATGAGAGCGCGATGCGCTTCTCGAAGTGCGTCGACGAGTTCTCCATGTTCGGACACACGTGACAGGCCGAGAGTTCGCTCAATAGTGGCTTGGGCTTCCGTCACGAGTTCCTCCTCCCACTCACGCCTTTTGTCGCTGAGTGTTCCGAGCAGCTCTTCTGATTCCCCGCGGCGCACCGCCTCAATTGCTGTGCTGTCCGCCAACGCAAACTGATGCTCCTTGGCAGCTCTGAAAGCAAGGAGACGGAGTCCTTCGACTTCTTCATCGGGAATCGGTAGGAGCACCCATTCTCCTACCTCAAGTTCCCGCACGCCGTTCAGCTCTGTGAGGCTGTCCCACATAACGTAGACATCTCCGCTGTCGTCAGACATGTCACGCGCCAGCTCCCCGCGCTCGGTTGCCACGATCGTGGCCGCGATCGTCCAGAGGCTTTCTCCAGGAAGAGCAACCGTCACTCTGTGAGCAGGGATGAACACGGCCGGATCATCGTACACACCGGCCACTACCTCGCCACCGAAGAATCGTTCCTGCGACCTCGCGATCTCGCGCGAGCGCCACCGCAGTGTCCTGATGTTCTTCAGGAGCCCGCTGAACTGCTCACCGGGCTCAACGCGCTCCGCGCTCTTGGCACACGACAGAGCTCTGTCGTAAGCTTCACGCTCGGCGGACTTCGTAGCCAGGATCTCCCACTCCACAGCCGTCCTGCCGGCGTAGCTCGCCACTGCTGCCTCCGGAGTTCCGTCGGGAAGATCGGACCCAGCGTCGGACAGCAGAGGGAGGATAGCTCCAGCCAGAAGGATTATGAAGGGGAGCGCTATTGTCGCTCTCGTTCTGTCTTTCATATTCCCGTTGCCTCCTTTTGCCTGCAGGTCGAGTGTGGCCTGCTCTCACACCTACAGACGCACGAGCGTTCCCGATTCTTCTCGGGAACGTGTCGTAACTCCTCCCGAGTCATGGAATCGTGCATCGTGGCGCCTGAACGGCGGCACCGGACTGCGGTTCACATTGACAGCGTGGCGTGCGGTCTATAGCATGACCGGGAACAGTGAGACACCTCACCGCCGGTCTGAAGGGAGCTCAGGAAGTGAAGAAACTGATAGCTACTGTCACAGCAGTTGCCGTTTTGTCGATCTGCGTTCTTGCCGGCTGCTCGACGGGAGGGGACGGTGTCATCAGGATAGTCTTCGCCGCAGGGCAGGATCCATCCGGAGCCACCGCCGCGCTCATCGAGGAGTACAACGCATCGCACCCCGGCGTCGAGATCACGTTCCAAGTGATGCCGGCCAACACAGACACTCAGCACGACGCCTATGTCACCTACCTCTCCGCCCGCGAGCCAAGTATCGACCTTTACAGTCTGGATGTCATATGGACCGCAGAATTCTCGCGTGCCGGGTGGATACGGCCGATACCGGACGGTCTCTTCGATGAGTCAGAGTTCCTGTCGGGACCTCTTGAGAGCGTGAAATATGAGGGCACGGCCTACGCGGTGCCGTGGTTCACGGATGCGGGAGTTCTCTACTATCGCAGCGATCTCCTGAAAGATGCCGGGCTTGATGTTCCCGAAACGTGGAGTGAATTCACGCAAGTCTGCAGAAGTGTCGCAGAGCCGGCCGGCATCACGGGATTCATCTGGCAGGGCGCGAAATACGAAGGTCTCGTCTGCAACTTCCTTGAATCCCTCTGGAGTCGAGGAGGTGACATCTCCGCCGAGACCCTTCGGGATTCCCCGGAGCGCGCTGTGCGGGACGTGGAGTCGACAATCGATTTCATGTTACAGCTGATCGAGACAGGGATCTCCCCGGCAAGCGTTCTCACCTATAAGGAGGAGGAATCGCGACGGCTCTTCACGGAAGGCCAGGCCCTCTTCCTGAGAAACTGGCCCTACGTCTGGAGCATCGCTGAGGATGAGAAGTCATCGGTGGCCGGAGCAGTGGGAATCGCACCTCTCCCCCACGCGGAGGACACGAGGAGCTACTCGACGATCGGCGGCTGGAACATCGCCGTTTCCACATACAGCCGGCATCCGAAGGAGGCATTTGAATTCCTTGTCTTCATTACGGGCGAGCACTCGCTCAGACTCCGCGCGATCGAGGGAGGGTACCTGCCGACCAGGAAGAGCACATATGAGGATCCGGATATCCTGGCCGTGAATCCACACTACGGCGGTTTCTTCGATGTCTTCCAGAACACGCGCAACCGGCCGAGGACACCGCACTACCCGATCGCATCCGATGTCATCCAAGAAAACGTCCACAGGGCGCTCACCGGCGAGTTCGACTCACACGCGGCGGCCGAAAACATCGTGACCGAGATGGCGGCGCTTCTGTCAAGGTAGAACAAGCCCTGTTAAGAAAGAGAACTGTGTGAGCAGGCGAGGAAAAGCAGGAAGACGACGAGATGGCCACCTGGCGGTCTGGTTGCTTGCGCCATCACTGGTGTTCGTGGCGCTCCTTGGAGCGTTTCCGGTCTTGAGCCAGTTCGTTCTCAGCTTCACTCACTACAACATGAAATTCGCGGATGAACGAGGGTTCGCCGGTCTCGATAATTTCGCCAGGCTGGCAACTGATGCCACATTCCTGCAGGACTTCTGGCAGACCGTCTACTTCACTGTCATATCGGTGGGCTTCGAGCTCGCGTTCGGGCTCGCGGCGGCGCTGGCGCTCAATCGGATCGGCCGCGGGCGTGCCACCGTAAGCACGTCGGTCGTGCTTCCGTGGGCCCTTCCTACGGTCGTGGCAGCGACAATGTGGTCGCTCATTCTGAACGACAGGATGGGACTTCTGAACTCGGTTCTGGTCAGGCTTGGTGCGATAGACACACCTGTGGTCTGGCTCGGGCCCGGTCTGGCTATGGGCTCGATCATACTCGCCGATGTGTGGAAGACCACGCCGTTCGTGGCAATCATTCTTCTCGGGGGACTCAAGTCGATCCCCGATCAGTACTACGAAGCGGCCGCGCTCGACGGCGCCGGCAGATGGCACCTGTTCCGATTCGTCACGATGCCGCTGTTACGCCCTTTCATCGCGATCGCACTGCTCTTTCGAACAATGGACGCGTTCCGCATCTTCGACATCATATGGGTGCTCACGGGCGGCGCCACCAAGACGGAAACGCTTTCCATCTACATCTATCGGGTGCTGTTCCGCTATTCCGACCTGGGCTACGGATCGGCCATGACGGTCGCTCTCTTTTTGATCGTCTTCCTCATGAGCCTCGGTCTCTTGAAAATCATGAAGGTCACGCGGGAGCCGCTCCAATGAGAAGGAAAAGACTCGACAGCATCGGGCTGTGGATCGCGCGGGGGGCGATCGCCGCAGCGTGCCTGATCCCTTTTTACTGGCTCCTGAACGTCAGTCTCTCCACCCCTTCTGCCATATACAAGATGCCGGCGGACTACTGGCCGCGCCCGGCGGTGATCGACAACTTCCGCGCCGTCTTCGAGACGGGGCAGTTTCTCAGGAACATCCTGAACAGCTTCGTCGTGGCATCGCTCACAACTCTTCTCACCCTGGCGCTCGCGTCCCCGGCTGCATACGCACTCGCCCGTCTGAGGGTAAGGCGGAAGGATCTCATCATGGCCGTCTTTCTCGGGGTTGCTATTTTCCCCGCGATCGGGATGATCGGCCCCCTGTACGTTGCTATGGCGCGCCTTTCGCTCATAGGACGCTACCCAGCGCTCGTCCTCCCCTACACGTTGATGTCGCTGCCCCTTGCGGTGTGGATTCTCACCCATTATTTCTCCACACTTCCTAGAAGCCTCGAGGACGCGGCACTCATCGACGGCTGCACCCCCGCACAGGCCTTTCTGCGGGTAATCCTCCCTGTCTCGGCTCCGGGCCTCTTCACATCTGCGGCTCTCATCTTCATCTTCGCCTGGAACGAGTTCCTCTTTGCTCTCATCATGACCTCCACACCCGAGTCAAGAACCGTGCCCGTGGCGCTGGCCCTTTTCGCCGGACTACACGAATTGCCATGGGGCACGATCGCTGCTGCGACTGTCGTGAGCATTGCCCCGGTGCTTCTCCTCGTGGCTCTCTTCCAACGCAAGATCGTAGAGGGGCTGACGGCCGGCGCAACTCGGTAGCTCCCGCCGGATCCTAAGCCCATTCTTCTTCTCATCCCCGTGCTCCGGGTTTCCCTCCTTGACACAATGAAGAATGCGAGCACCCCAGTTGGCCCATTTCTGGCAATCAGGAGCGCTGCGACTACATTGTGGCGGAAGCAAGGGGAACCCGCTATTCAGCGCTACACGGCAAAGAAGCGCTTGACAGCTTTCTTGCTCGTTCATATACTCCGCGCAACTCAGGCTAGGGAGAGTATCTTTGTATGTTTCTTCGTGCGGCGCGACAGGTAGGAAGCACCTGACGCCACGCGGCAGGATAGCGCGGTTGGTTCTCGTGCCCTTGGCCATCTGTTCCGTCTTCGCGGGATCTGCCTCAGCTGACTCGACAATTCAGCCGGACGCTCATGCACACGTCATCGTGGGCATGACCCCGAACACGCAGTTCGCAGTGACGTGCGACGATTCTTTGCTATATTCCACCCCAGTCGAATCAGACGAGCTCGGCATTCTTACGTTTGCCACTGACGAGGACATGGACGGTTCCCCGATCACGATCTGGATCGGAACACCGGCTCCCCCAGAGATATCGAATGTGGCAACGTGCGCGGTGTCGGATACTTATGCGCTTGTCTGCTGGAACACCGACCGTCCGGCGACGTCGCAAGTCGAATTTGGCACAACTGACTCTTACGGCAGCATCATGAGCCCCATAGGAAGCACGACGACGATTCACTCAGTCTACATATTCCCTCTGGAACCTGAGACAACCTACCACTACCGCGCTATCTCAACGGACGCATTCGGTAACACCACTGAATCCGGTGACCACACGGTCCTCACCGACGCACCTCACTTGAGAATTGGCAACTTAGAAACATCGGATCCGACGACACACTCTATCGCAGTGAACTGGACCACGAACGAACCGGCGGACTCGCGCGTCGTGTATGGCCTGGACCACCTCTACGGGAGTGCGACACCTCTCGATCCCGAGTTCGTAACCGAGCACTCCGTAGTGATCGACGGCCTCCAACCCGGAACGACGTATCACTTCAGGGCATGGAGTACCGACGCCAACGGGCAGACGGCTGTCTCAGCAGACGGCTTAGCCTCGACTCAGACATCGGATCTCCAGATCTTCGGTGTCACAGTCATAGACACGACATCGCTTACAGCGACCGTCTCCTGGAACACAACAATCGCGGCAACGGCCGTCGTCGAGTATGGACTGACGCCGGATTATGGGATGTCGGTAGAACTCAGTGACTACTTCGAGGCCTACAACCTGGCCGTCCTCATCGATCTTTCACCGGAAACCATCTATCACTATCGCGTCGTCTGCACGAGCTTGGGAGGAGATCAGGTCATGACTCCCGATCACGTGTTCGAGACAAAGCCTGCGGGACACCCCGATGATCTGGTCTTCTTCAAGGTCATGCCGAAGCAGGTGGGCTGGAACTCCGCGGTCATCGGGTGGATCACGAATATCCCGGCAACCTCGATCGTTGAGTACGGCACGACTCCCGAGTGCGATTCGGAGGTTTCAGCCTCCGAATATGTCACTTGTCACGCCATCCTGCTTGAGGAATTGGATGAGACAACCACATACTACTACCGAGTGAGGTCAATCACAGAAGCCGGCATACCCGGCGTCTCGGATCACGGCACGTTCACTACCACCCTCTCCCCGCTTGAAATCGCAGACCTCAACTCAGAACCAGGCTTGGGCTTCATTACGCTCAACTGGACGACGAATCGCCCCTCGGACTCACGTGTCGAGTACGGTCTGGATGAGAGTTACGGAACCGTCACTCCGCTCTTCCCCGAACTCTCCACCGAGCACAGCATGACCGTCGAAGGATTGCTGTTTGGCGAAACATACCACTTCAGAGCCTGGAGCATCGACGACCTCGGCTTCGTCGCCGTATCACAGGATCATGCGGTTGCCGTGTCTGCTCCGGAGCTGATCGTGGCGTCGGTGGCAGTCTCGGATACAGCCGATGTATCCGTCGCGCTCAGCTGGACAACGTCGCACGCGGCTTGGTGCCGCGTCGAGTATGGTATTGATCTGGCCTTTGACCTGGCGACTGACGACGAGCCGGATGCTGTCACCGTCCACTCGGCTGAACTTCTCGACCTCCTTCCCTCAACGAGCTATGACTTCAGGATCGTGGCCGCTGACGCCTACGGTCAGGAGACTGTCTCCAGTGCATACTCGTTTGAAACGAAAGCTCCGGGGTTCCATAACCCGCTTGAGATCCATGACCTGGAGGTCTCCGAAACAGGACCAACGTACGCCAAGGTGTCCTGGATCACAGATAGCCCGGCCACGTCGGAGGTCCAATTCGGGATGACATCAGATTACAGTTCGAACGTCTTCGACCCGGCGTTCGTGATTGAGCATGAGTTGCTGCTGACCGGTCTGAATCCGGAGACGCTTTATCATTTCAGAGTGCTCGGTGAGAACACGGACGGGGCCTTGGCTTCTTCGGACGACGGGACCTTCGAAACGTTGGAGGCGGCCGACTACAGCGCGCCGTCGGTGCCTCAGGCATTGGTTGTAACCTCCGGCGCCGGGACTCTCACTATCGGATGGGTCGAGTGCGACGATCCCGACCTCGCTGTCTACCGTCTGTACAGACGAAGCGCGACGGACACGGTAATGGCCCTTCTCACGGAGGTGCCATCCGGCATTCTGGGGTTTGGGGACGGCAGCGCGGTCGGCGGCGTTCAGTACTGGTACGCGGTGTCTGCAGTGGATGAGTCCGGGAACGAAAGTGAACGGTCCGCAGCTGTGGAGATCGTTGCAGGTACCGGCACTTCCCCCCGGCTCTGGGTATTCCCGAACCCGATCACTGACGGAACCACACTGCGCATATGCCCTCCCGTTTCTCTTGGGCAGTCCCGGGGAGACGAGCCGTGGAGCTACGAGGTTCGGATCTATGATGCATCCGGTCGCCTCGTGCGAACGGTGGCTCGCGGGCAATCAAGCGAGCCAATGGCAAACGTTTACTGGAACGCTGAAGATGCACACGGGGAGTTCGCGTCGAGCGGCGTCTACTTCTGCGAGGTCACAGTCGCTGGACAGAGCGTTCGTTCGAAGCTGATCGTGATTCGCTGAGCCCGTCCAGAAGCATGGATCTCTCCCCTGACCGCCCACGTAACTCGCCGAAAACCACCACCCGGCATGTCGGCCCACAGGATCACCGCAGAAGCATCATCTTCCTTGTTTCCACCGCGTCATCAGTGGTGAGGCTGTAGAAGTAGCAACCCGACGGCATCTCATGCCCATCATCGTCTCTTCCATCCCATCTGATCGTCTGCTCTCCTGCGCTCACATCTGAGTTCACGAGTGTCCTCACATGACGACCTGCCATGTTATAGATGTCCAGGGTGACGTGAGACCGTCCGTCAAGCATGAAGCTGATCACTGTGATCGGATTGAATGGATTCGGGCGGTTCTGCTCGAGTGACGCTCTCGGCGCGACGGTGCCCTCCTGAACGTCCGAGCTCATACCCATTAGATACGCCCCCATCAACCACCAGAGAGCCTTGCCCTTCTGATAGCAGTTGAAGCAGTGGGAGTGCGCGCAGCTCAAACAATCCGGGCAGTAGTGCATGGCGCACCAATCGGAACACCATGTGCAGTAGTCACCTTCATCGGGGTAGTAGTTCCCGTCCGGATCCCAGCTCTCGATATCGGCAAAATCGAAGAGGACCTTGTTGTTCGCCTCGCAGTAGGCGCGAATCTGGTTATTCCTCGCATAGAGATTGCCGGAGGGGCCGGTAGCGTCCAGATGTCCGGTCATATAGATGAAGAGCACGCCCGGGTACTCCAGCTCAAGACCGTTCATCGCATTGAGGTAAATATCGATTCCCTCTTCGGTGTTGTCCGAGCAGCCTCCACACCATGACCACATCACCGTGTTGAGGTTGTACGACGCATTGTCCAGACGGGCTCGAGTAATCGGAACCCAGGAGACATCTCCGTTGTGTCCCAGATCATCAGTGTACTCGGTCAGATAGATCGTTGTGTCGCCGGCATTGTATGCAAAGAGGTCGTCCTCATCGTACAGCATGGACATCCCGGTAACGATCTGGCTTCCGTGGGATGTATGACCGTAGAATATCCTGTAGTGTGCCTGGATCTCATCGATGACTGACTCCGGAATATCCCCGAAGGCGCCGCACGTAGTATGGTCGGCCACGATGGCATCGGCTGAGGCCACGGCCGCACTCAGCAGCACTGCGGACACAGCCAGGAAACAGGTGAAATGGCGCTGCAACATGAGGTCCCTCCCGGTTTGGGATACCGTCTTCCGAAGGCCGAAACGAGAGCCGACGAAATGGCAAGGTGATGTCGACGGAAGGCGATCAGAAATGCCTGGACGATACAACTCCCACGAAAAATAGCATAGTCAATGCCATTCAGCAAGGATGCATCGTTGCAACGCCCGCTCCTCGTGAGTCCCGTAGATCTCAGGAGCATGTGCGGACGTCAGGAACGCCTGCTATAGCACGCTCTATCGGGAATTGCTCCCGACATGTTCTTGACTGCGGTGCTTTTCCTCACTAAGCTCATTTGGTCGAAACCACAATGTAACGATGGAGCAAACAGGCGGGTCAGATAGACCTGCGGAAGGGAGATCTGCTGTCATGAGACGCACTTTGCTTCTTCTCCTGCTCGGAGCGGCCGTGTTCGCCTTGGCTCTCGGCTGTTCCTCCGGAAATGGCGGGACGGACCCGGATGGCCCTACCGAACCCGCCGAAGGCAGTATCGGTCCTGAAGGCGGAACATTGGAACTCGACGGCGAGGCCAAGCTGGCTATTCCGGCCGGAGCGCTTGCCGACACGGTTGATTTCTCCATTGAGGAGAATGGCTCCCCCACCGCTCCACCGGCCAACAAACAGTTCGTCACAGGGGCGTACAACGTCGAGCCTTCGGGAACGGCATTCACAACTCCCGCGACGATCACACTCGAGTACGACGAGGGTGATCTGGCCGGAGAAGACGAGAGATCGATCGTCATATACACGGACGACGGCCGCGGATGGGAAGCGCTGACAACGACCGTGAACGAATCAGACAATGAGGCATCCGCAGAGATCGACCACCTGTCGGAATTCGTCGCCGCCGTTGACATCGGTTCATCGGCAGATGGTGTCTTCGCCGCCCTCAGGATCAATCGTGGCGTCATAAAGATGCCGGGCATGGAGCCGATCATCACGGACTTCCTCCAAGCGTGGTTTGACAGCACCGTGTCTCCTTGTGCGCCGGCAAGTCCCATAATGGTCGATTCAGTCACATGCGACGAATACGTGCTGGAGTGGTCCGCGGTTGGGACTCTATACCAGTACATGCCGGTCATCCCGATCCCGTTCCTTGAGAACGGCGAGACCTACACATTCGATATCGACGGCGGCGGCCAGGCGCCCGATTTGACGGTCTCGATCGATTTCCTGGACAGCAGCCCCTGCATCACAGAGCCAGAGATGGACGACACCGTATCGCTCGGCGGATTCACCGTGACGTGGGACGTCACCGGCAGTGAGAATATCTGGCTCACGATCATTGGAGTGGGCGGAGCCGGCTTCGTGGGCGTTGAGACGGCGAACACCGGATCGTACGCGTTCACAGCGGGTCAGTTGAACGAACTCAGCCCTGCCCCCTACGTGCTCACTCTCAACTACGTCAACGCAGAGAACATCGACGAGCCCGGATACGACCCCGACAGCTACGTCAGGGCACAAGTGACAAGCGCGATCAGCATGACTCTGGAGTAGATCCCAAAGACACCGCACTTGTGGAGAAACCCGGCCATTCAAAGGTCGGGTTTCTCTGTTTGAAATCTTGACCATTCCCAGGAAAGGAATTAGAGTGATTAGCATAGTCTTTGTCCCCCCATGCGGCTCGCCTCCGCTCGAAGAGGAGGTTTGATTTGCTGCGCTACACTTCCATCACAGCAATCCTTCTGTGCTGTCTGGCTGCAGTCACATCGGCTGATATCATCTACGTGGATGTCAACGGCAGCGGCAGTGACTTTTCCGCGATAAAGCCTGCCGTGGCCTATGCGGACTCCGGTGACACGATCCTCGTGGCTCCTGGAACCTACACCGGCCCGGACAACAGAGAGATCGACTTCGGGAGCATGTACGTTATTCTCCTGTCTGAGGATGTGGAGAACCCCGAACTGACCATCATCGACTGCGAGAGCCAGGGCTATGCCTTCCGCTTCGAAAGCGACCAAGAAGACACTCACTCTATGATCGAAGGTTTCACCATTACGCGCGGGCGCGCCGACCAGGGAGGAGCCGTTTTCTGTGGAAGCGCAGGCCCGATCTTCCACTACTGTGTCTTTGACGACAATCATGCCGATAGCTTCGGCGGAGCCTTCTGCATCGGGATTGATTCCGAGCTCCAGCTTATCGAGTGCGTATTCACAAACAACCACGCTGATACGGATGGAGGCGCAATATACGCGACGGGCGCGCTGCCTATAATCCGGTCGTGTACGTTCGAGGGCAACTCCGCCGCGCAGGAGGGCGGGGCGATCGCGGTCAAATTCGGTACGTGGGCCACGATTTCGAGCTGTGATTTTCGTGAGAACTCGGCAGGTGTGGGCGGCGGTGCCGTCTACGCCAGCATGACGGGGCCTTTCGCTCCGGCAGACGGCAAGAGCTATCCAGACAGAATCTCCGGAACCGTTGTCAAGAATAGCTCTTTCTATGAGAACACCGCAGCTCGGGGCGGCGGACTATACATCAGTGCTTTCTCCGAAGTGAGCGTCTCCTACGACACATTCGTTCGCAATATCGCGACCATCGATGGTGGCGGGCTCTACGCAAACACGGACTATGATGGAAAGCCGACTGTTCTGAACTGCACGTTCTGCTTCAACGAGGCCCAGCAGGGCTCCGGCATATACTCAAAGGGCGGCGTTGATTATAACCACATGGTCGTCCAGCAGTGCGTCATGGCCCACGGAGTGGTGGGCAGGGCGCTTCATCGCCATCCCAGTTCCTATCTGGAAGCGAAGTGGTGCCTCACCTACGCAAACGATGGCGGCAATGACCTTCTGGGAAGCAGCCACCTCATCAACGTCAACCCGCTTCTCTGCGATGTCTACGCCGACAACTTCTTCACCTGTGCCGACTCCCCCTGCCTGTACGATAACAACGACTTCGACAGGCATCTGGGCTCCAAGTACGTGGGGTGCGGTGACTGCGCATCATCGGTTGAGACGATCTCCTGGGGAGTCATCAAGGCGATGTACCGCTGATGTGGTCGTATCTCAGATGGAGAACCAGTACGAGACCTTCGCAAGCAGGGTGTTCTCAGGTTCGGTGTCGAACATGTCGTCCGGGCTCAGGCTCGTGTTAAAGCTGTCGCCGGACCACCCCCGCTCGGCGTACTCGCTCCTGCCCTGCTTCCAGACCAGATAGAACGTGCTCCCAGGACGGTACTCCCACCTGAACACGACATTGACATTCACAGAGGCATAGCGGAAGTCGTAGTCGCTGATCGCCTCTGGATCGAACTCAGGAATCCCCTCCGCTGCATCGAAATCGTAGGAGTCCGCCCGGGCCAGCTGTTTCGGCCTGCTGTACTCCCCCACAGTCAGATACGGCTGCGCGTAGAACTGCAGAGAGAGGCTCCTGCTGAAAAGAACATCGGCCCGGAATGTGGCATCTATGGTCTGCTGATCCAACTCAGCGAAGACGTAGCTGATGCCTCCTATGCCGGCGCCGGGATTGGCAAAATTGTCGATGTGCCGCGCCATTGCGCGCGTCGTCCTGTACGATGCTTTGATGCTCAGGTTGGTCGAAGTCGTCGGAGTCCAATGACCGCCAAGCCCGACGCGCGTCGTCCGTCCGCCCGCGCTGTCGCGGTTGATGCTGCCATCATGTGACAGCGTGAAGTCCTTTCGCCCATCGGTCTCAAACCCCCACCAGCCCCAGAAGGCATCCGGCGAGCGCATCAGCGGACCCTGCTCTCCGTCGTACGTCCTCGTCAAGTGCTTGCTCGCACTCTCCGGTCCCCCACCAAACCCAAACCATGTGTTCCAATGGTTCCCGAGCTGCATCCAGCCGTGAGCATCGCCGCCAACAGAAAGAGGATGGACCCGACCGTACGACCAGGCCACTTCGTCCGTCTCGATGTCGCGTCCTTCGGCCGCGGCGTATGTCCATTCCCGCCACGCATTCAGACCGAAACTCCCGCGCACGATGAGAGCATCCTCATGAGTGGATTCGTGAGTGTACTCGACCCAGCCACGGCTATCGATTTCGTCGGGAGCCGCCAGGAAGCCCATATCGTTGAGGTCGAGTCTCTCGCTCTCCCAGCTACCCATGACACCTCCTCGAATGGTGCCGCCGCGCTTCCTGAGCTCAAGCAGACCTCCTGTGCCGTAGTAGGCGGCGTGCCCCATGTCCGGGTCGGATTCCGACGCCTTGGGATCCACGGTCGACCCGACTACCGAGCCGCTCACACTATAGTCCCGGTCATGGAAGTTGAGATCGAAATCCATCCCGCTTGTGAGGGCATCACGAGTCGCGTACTCGCCGAACTCATCGCGATCGTCCGGCCTCCGGACTGCGGTCTGCATGAGGTTGAACCTGTGCGCCCCATCGGCCAGCTCCTTGCCGATTCGCGCAACCATGTAGTGAGTCGTAAGCTCCCCGTTCTTCAGAAAATTATGGACCTGCCCCTCTCCGGTGATGTCCGTCAGCGCATAGAGGGCTGCGATCGACACACCCGAAGCGGTCTTGCCAGTGAGCTTCCCGGCGGCGCGGATCCGGGAGCGTTCGTCGCCGGTCCCGATCCTCCGTGAATAGAACATGCGGAATCCCTCGTGGGAGAAGAAGCGGTTCCCCTCCACGAAGAACGGGCGCTTCTCCTCATAGTAGGTCTCGAAGGACGAGAGGTTCAGAAGCGCCGGATCAGCCTCCACCTGCCCGAAATCCGGTTGAAAGGTCGCATTGAGCGTGAGATCCGATGTGACTCCGTACTTTACATCGAGGCCGAAATTGTCGAAATGGTCGAGCACGTCTTCATCTCCTACCGCAGGTGGATCCGTCGTGCGATGGACAACGTACGGCAGAAGCTCCAGCTGCCTGGCGGACGGCACGTCGAAGAGCCCCGTTATCTCTCCGAACCGGCTGACGAACCCGGACAACTCCCTGTCCCAGTTCACCCACGAGGTGTCCTCACCACGGGAGTGCATGTAGCGATAGATGTTCAATCCCCACGTCATCTCATCGCCGTTGCTGTATCGGACGGCGGCGAACGGAATCCGCATCTCAGCATACCATCCGTTTTCATCCACGGATGTTTCAGCACTCCAGACAGCATCCCAGTCCGGGTCCATGTGCCCGTCGTTGTAAACATATACGTCACGCTGGACGCCGCACGGGTTCACCCGGAAGTTGTAACCGCTGCTGTAGTCGTGATAGGTATCCAGATAAATGCTGATGACGTCCGAGCCAACCATGTTGTCGCGGCGGCAGAGCTGGCCGCGGATGTCCTCTGAGTCAGACTCGAAGCAGGCTATGCCGAAGTAGACCGCCTCATTGTCATAGACGA
Source organism: Candidatus Eiseniibacteriota bacterium (assembly GCA_030600655.1). Lineage (GTDB taxonomy): Bacteria > Joyebacterota > Joyebacteria > Joyebacterales > Joyebacteraceae > Joyebacterum. Next base: position 3,959 of record JAUVLP010000027.1, on the reverse strand, counting down.
TCTTGAAGGTCGTCTGCTCACTGGCATCCTCTCCGCGATTCGGATCCCACTGGCGAAAGCCGGTCGCCAGCTCCGCATTCCGCCAGGCTGGATCATCCAGACGCCCATCCAGCGTGATGATCTCGCTGCCGCTGAGCTTGTGCGCTCGGATTAATGGATGCTGCGATGCCGTGCCGTCAGCGTTGCCGCCCGAACCGGAGACCGCACCTGCCGGCTGGAATGCATGGAAAGAAGCCGAGACACATGCGGTCGAAGCAATGAACACAAGCACTGAGGTCAGAGCAAGCAAGGACAACAGACGCATTTTCCACCCCCGAGGAGTTCCCAACCAATTACCTCATCTCGACCAACCGCCTAATTCTGACACACGAACACCCGACGGCGTTGGATATTCACATGTGCCCCACGCGCATACCGATGTTTCATAGACAGACCGGTATCGCTCTTGTTAGATTGTACTACTCAGTAGTGTGAGTTGGTACTGCAGGAAAGTCCAGCCGGAAGGAGCGCTGCATGAAATCGATCGCTCTTGTCGCCTGCGTGTTGCTCCTGGTAACGTGCACGGCCGCTGGAGAAGGACTCATCGAGCGATTCGAAGGAGCATTCCCTCCTGCCGACTGGGTGGTCCACGACTTCGCGGGAAACGGTGTCACCTGGCACAGGAACAGCGACTGGAAAACTGGCAACTGGACGGGAGGCGCCGGGCTCTGCGCATGTGTCGTTTCCGATGGAGCAGCAGGAGTCGAATTCGACACGACACTCGAAACTCCGCAGTTCCAGTGCCCGGCCGATGCTGTCCTCTTCTTCCGCGTCAACTACCGGAACTTCATTCACAGGGATTTCTTCGAGGTGGACATCTGGTCCGAAGGAACCTGGACGAACATCCTGAGCTGGAATGAGAGCCACGGCGGTGATGAGCATCTCCCGGGCTACGATGTCGTCATTCCTCTTGATCTCTACGCGGGGAACACAATAGCGTTGCGGTTCCACTACTTCGATCCGAGCGGAGAGGGTGATTGCTGGTACGTTGAGATCGATGATGTGATCGTGGGCGATGAAACGGCTGTCGAGCAGACCGGCTGGGGCAGCATCAAGGCCATGTACAGGTAGAGCCCTACGGCTTGATGATCCGGACACCCCGTGCATGCCCACATCACCTGAGCACGATCATCTTCCGCTCGCGCGCGAATCCAGGGCCTTCGAGTCTGTAGAAGTAGACGCCCGCCGCAACACGATCCCCGTTCGAATTCCGCCCGTCCCAGGCGGCCTCCTTGCGACCCGGCGCCTCGTTCCCCCGCTGCAGTCGCCTCACTAACCTCCCCCGCACATCGAAGACATCAAGTGTGACCACCCCGCCTTCAACCGGGACGTCGTACTGGATTCTCGTCGACGGTCCGAACGGATTGGGCCAGTTCTGGTAGAGGGCAAACGATTGCGGCATCTGCGGATCGTCACCAATCCCGGTCTCATCGGCGAACCACGTCACAACGAGCTCGTAGCATGAAGGGAAATCACCGAGCTCTGTGTAGACCAGTTCGGCCCGCCATAGAAGCTCGTCGCCAGGGCTCGCGAACACAAGGGGCCGGCCTCCCGGGAGAACGTGCTCCCACGTCGCCCCGCCATCCGCACTCAGCTCCCAGAGAATGGAGTCCACCTGGACGGTCTCGATCTCAACGTTCAGGATCTCACCCGTAGTCGTACCGATGGGAAGCGACATCACGAAGCTCTGCTCCGCGTCAAGCCGGTGCTGGAAGACCTCCATCACCTTGACTCCGGATTCACTGTCCGTGACATATGCATAGTCACCCGCCAACGCGATGCTGTAGGCCCAATCATCGACATCAGTCCGACTGAGCGAGATGGGATTAGCAGGATCCGAGACATCCACCGCCTCGACGCCCAATACTCCGAGCGTGACGTAGGCCACGTCTCCTCTGACTGCGACACCGTAGGCGCCGGCGGCGATAGTCAGCGACCCCATCTCAACCGGGTCCGAGGAGTTGCTGACATCGATGATCCTGAGTCCTGTGCCGGCGTCCGCCACATATGCAATACCACCCCGAATCTCGACCGCGCGCGCATCCTGCGGTGCATCAGAGTGCCCGACTATCGCCAGGGTCTCAGGATCACTCGCATCGAGTACCTGGAGGCCACCGTAGCGATCAGCCAGATAGATGATGTTCCCATCCACGGCGATATTGTAGGCCGTTCCCGGAGTATCACAGAGACCGACCAGTAGCGGGTTCGCCGGGTCCGTAACGTCGTAGGTCTCGATGCCGGCGTTCCCATCAGCCATGAACACGCTGCTACCGCTTGCCGCGACATCGTAGGCGAACCCTGGAGAGTTGTAGCTTCCGACCTCAACCGGTGCGTCTGCGTCGGTCACGTCCATTACGCGCAGGCCGAACCCGCCGTCTGCCACGTAGCAGTAGTCACCAGCCAAGTCCAGGCCGTACGATCTGCCAGGCGTGTCAACATTTCCGATGTGCACTGGAACAAGAGGGTCCGTGATACCTATGATCCGAAAACCGCCGAGCTGGTCACCTATGAAGGCATGGTTTCCATCGACAATGATTCCGTACGCGTCGCCCGGAGTGTCGCTCATTGCCATCGTCTCCGGGGGAACGGGCGAACCTACGCGCACGATATTGAGACCGTCTGCCGTATCTGCGATGTATGCGTAGCTACCGGCCACAGATACACCGCGAGGCCCCATTGGAGAGTCAAATGCGTCCTCCAGAACAGGGACGGCCGGATCACTCACATCTATGACCGAGAGGCCTCCCTGCCAATCGGCTACGTAAACTCGATCTCCATCAATGAAGAGGGAACTCGGCTGTCCGTATCCCAGAATGGTCCCCATCTCCAGGCCGCCATCGGGCGAACTGATATCCACGGCCTGAAAGAAAAATTCGGCGGGAGCCGGCCATGCAACGCTGAAGCCTGCAACGTAGGCGACGTCGCCCGCCACGGCCACGGCCTGAGCATCCCCGGGTGTCATAAGCTTCCACGCGCTGCTGGGAACAGTAGGATCATCGATATCGATGACGAGGAACCCCGCATCCTTCGCCGCTACAAAAGCGTGGCGGCCGCTGACAACGATATCCACGCACTCGCCGGCCGTATCCAGCGAACCAGCCAGGAAGGGGGCTGATGGATCACTGATGTCGACCACTTGAAGGCCATCTCCCCCAGCCGCGATGTACGCATGATTGCCGGAAACCGCAACTGCGAGCGCCACACCGGACACTGCACAGCCGCCGACGAATACCGGGGCTCCGGGATCACTAACGCTGATTATCTGAAGCCCCTCGAGCCGGTCGGCCACGAAGGCGAGTCCACCTGCTACGGCAACATCCCAGGCGCTGCCCGGCGTGTCATATTCTCCGATGACGAACGGAGCCGTAGGGTCGCTGATATCGATAACCTGCAACCCAGCCGCATCGGCAGCGACATATGCGATATCGCCAATGGCAACGACGCAGAGCCCAATGCCTGTAAGACCTGTGCCACCGACCATCCGCATCTCGAAGACCGGAAGCTGTATCCGGCCGACGGCTGTATCCCAGACCGCGGTCGTGGTGGTAGCGTCCTTGAACTCCGTACCCGAGAAGTCCTCGGAAAAGACGTGGAAACCCGCGGTCGCCGAAGTCGCGGACACGACCAGCAGCAACGCTGCAAACAGCCGGAGTATGAGCCTCCACCTCTCCACGATATGCCTCCCCCTCCACCACGGATATGCGAATCAGTGATATCAATCAAGAATACCACAATCGCCGGGACCGGTCAAGTACAGGTCCGACGGGTGTGTAAGCTAAGCACAAATGTCCTCTGTAACTGCAAAGCTAAAATGTCCTCTCCGGCAGCGGTGGTATAATGCGCCCCAAGGAGGGGTGCACATGAGAGGGGGCATCATTTTGAGTCAAGAAGAGGCCCACAGGGCCAGGGTCTTTGGCGAA
>JAUVLP010000163.1 GCA_030600655.1 Candidatus Eiseniibacteriota bacterium | reverse complement strand
GACTCCTGCTCCTATGATAACAACTCTCATTGCACGTCCTCATGGGTGAGGTGTTTTTCTGATGCCCATACTCACACACTTGCGGATGAGGCTCAAGCTATACTGGGGAGTGGTAGTGTATCAGTTTGTGTGTAGAAAGGGCTTGAGGTGGTCAGAGCCCTGATATAGAAAGCGGGCATATCCGTGAGACCAATCACAACCCTTCGAAAAGGGGGATATGCCCGTGAGAGACCAAGGCCTCTCGAAGTCCATGATAGCCAAGCTGTGGTCGGAATCAAAGGACTATGCTCGGGACGAGATGAACGCCGGCGCCAGGGCTAAGCTCAAGGAGCTCCTGGAAGGCAACATCCTGGACGAGTTCGAAGAACTGATCAGGTGCGAAAGATACGAACGATCGGAGGATCGGCAGGACTATCGGAATGGGTTCTACACCCGCGGTCTCCTGACAACCATGGGACACATCGCCGAACTAAGGATCCCAAGAGCCAGGAACATGACCTACAGGAGCAGCTTCTTCCGGTGGTATCAGCGCAGACAGGAGGGCTTCGATCTGGCAGTGCTCAAGTGCTTCCTGGCCGGCGTCTCGATGCGGAACAACCGGGCGATCGCCAGAGCGTTCACGGACGCGGGCGTCTCGGCCGGCACAGTCAGCAGAATCCTCAAGGGAGCGGACCGGGAGCTCCAGAAGTTCAGGAAGAGACCGATCACGGGCCGCTACCGCTTCCTGTTCATCGATGCCGTCTGGATGACCGTGCGCAAGAGATATGACCGGAAGAGCCCTGTGCTCTTCGCTCTGGCGATCGACGAGAACGGGAAGAAGACCCTCCTGGGCTTCAAGCTCGCCTTCCAGGAAAGCCAACTCGACTGGGCAGCGTTCCTCGAGGACCTCAGGAAGCGCGGACTCGACGATGAGACCCTCGAACTGATCATTCACGACGGAGCATACGGCATAGCCGCAGCGATCGCAGAGGTCTTCCCATACATCAAATCCCAGCTCTGTACCGAGCACAAGGTACGGGCCGCGGCAGCACACCTGATAAACAAGCGCAGCAGGAGAGCCTTTCTCGCTCAGGCAAGAGCCATCTACAGAGCACCCGACGTACCGGAAGCCAGAAGGCGACTGGATGCCTTCTCCGAACGATGGCGAACCGAGGAAAAGAAAGCCGTCAACTCCCTCAGGAGAAACTTCGGCAAGACCCTGGTCTTCATGCAGTTCGAGAAACAGCTCTGGTGCACCATCAGGACCACCAACCCGATCGAACGCTATCAGCAGGAGATCCGCAGACGCACTGATACCATGAGGAGCTTTGCAGACGACAGAAGCTGTGAAAGGATCGTCAATGCACTCGTTCTAGCCAAAGAGATGGGTATGTTCGACTGAATTTACACATAACTATGGACACTACCTGGGGAGTTCGTGGAGTGCAGGCACAAGCACCCCCGGTCTCGGATCCGGCCCGACGACCAAAGAAAACCCCCACGACGTGTGCCGTGGGGATCTCTATTTGGTAGCGGAGGCCCGGTTCGTAGCCGATTCAGACCGGTTATCCACAATCACGGCGCACTGGCGTTACCAAGGAGCGAAGCACGCGGAGCCGGAGGTTGTTCGGGTGAGGTTTGGGGCGCGGGGGAGGGCGCTGGTGGCGGTGGGGGCCTAGCGCTCGTGGATCGGAGGCTCCTTATCCTCCCACACCCTTCCACGGCTCGCTAGATAACCTCGAGACAAATTCCTTCTGCACGACCTCCGCGACCGCGGCTCGCCGCCGCTTGGGTTTCTTCCTGCGAAGCCCAAGCCACTCCTCCATCTTCCTGCGGGAGACGGGTTCGTCGTTCTGGAACGACTGAGAAACCTCATTCCGCTCTCATCAATCCCCGTGATTGTTTTCACCGCGCGCGGCCCAGGCTCGAGCAGGGAACGGGATTACCTCAGCAGCACCGCCGCATGCGTGGCCACGTCCGAGCCTGACGGGCGCCATCTGCGTAAGTTTGTCCTTGACTGGTATGACCAGTCAAGTGTATGTTGTGACCATACGATATGAGCATACTGCCTGACATACTGTCCTCGCGCGGGCGAGCCGAGATCTTCCGACTCCTGTTCGGAGTGTCCTCACAGGAACTCCATCTACGGGAGCTTGAGCGCAGATCCAGCCTCGCGCTCGGGACCATTCAGCAGGAGATCAGGAAGCTCGAGCGTATGGAGCTAGTTGTGGCGCGCAAGGATGGCAACCGCGTCTACTACAGCGCGAACGCAGCACACCCGCTCTACGAGGACATCCGCAGCCTCGTCTTGAAGACCTCTGGCCTGATCGAAGTGCTCCGCGAAGCTCTGTCGAAAGGGGGCGTCGCTTCCGCATTCGTGTTCGGCTCCGTTGCGCGAGGTGAAGAGGGGGCCGAGGGAGACATTGACATCATGATTGTCGGGGACGCTGGGCTCAAGGCCGTCTCCGGCTGGCTGAGCGGCGTGTCGGAGAAACTAGGCCGAGAGGTCAATCCTCACGTGCTGGAGGTGGACGAGTTCGTCCGGCGGCGTCAATCCGGCGATGACTTCCTCAGTCGTGTTCTGGAGTCACCGAAGCTGTTCGTAGTGGGGGACGAGGATGAGCTTGCGAGATTGGGCTGAGAGCGGGTGGCTTCGTTCTCACAAGACCAGCAGGCACGAGATTGCCGGCCTGCTAGGGATCATCGAGCGAGATCTTGGCGACGCTCGATGCGACATCTCCGCCGACTGGCGCTTCGGGATTGCCTACAACGCAGCCCTCAGACTCTGCACGATTCTCCTCTATGCGGAGGGCTATCGTCCGGAGCGGAATCTCCAGCACTATCGCACGATCCAGGCGCTCGGTCTGGTCCTTGGGCCTGAGCGGAGTGCTGACGTGGAGTACTTGGAGGTCTGCCGCAAGAAGCGGAACATTATCGAGTACGATGCGGCGGGCACGGTGACTGAGAGGGATGCGACGGAGCTTGTGGAATTCGCAGAGGGACTCAAGGGCCATGTGTTTGAATGGCTCACAGCGCATCACGCCGAGCTGGTTGGATCCTGAAAGACGAGGTTGGGGCACTCGGCTGACCACCGAAGATACGGGAAGCCCGGGCCGTGTGGCCCGGGCTTCCTTGATTTGGTAGCGGGGACAGGATTGGTAGCCGATTCGGAGCAGCTGCCTGCCGTAATGGCGCACTGGCACTACCAGGGAGTCAAGCACGCCGAACGCGAGATGGTGAGGGTGGGAGTGGGAACGTGATGGGCCGGCAAGGTCCGAAGACGCCGTCACAAGCATTACATGCGTCTAAGTGCCTTGAGGCGAGACAGTGGGCGCACGGGCGGGTGACGCTCCTGCCAGCGTGCAGTGTCACCGCCCGTCATGTGTGTCTTCGCAGCTGTCGTCCCTCCTCTTCTCATTCAGATACCACTCGATGATCAGTTTGGCGAAGGAAACGATGTTGTTGATGATCTCCTGCGCCTCCTCATCTGTGATAGGACGACCGTATCGCCGACCCCAGAGTTCGCGGGTTTTGGCGAAAAGATCTGCCTTCGTCTGTCCCAACGTCTCCTCCTGGCTCTAGCGGCGTCTATCACCAGCCATTTCTATTCGGGGGAGCCTCAGACAACCCGGTAATGTCCATAGTTATGTGTAGATTTGGCGGATCATATCCTCGGTATCTCCTGCGACGAGGGCGTAGATGATGCGTTCGCAGCTTCTGTCGTCGGTGAAGCTCCTCATGTTCCTGA
>JAUVLP010000101.1 GCA_030600655.1 Candidatus Eiseniibacteriota bacterium | reverse complement strand
GACAGTCAAGACGCACAGCTACACCGTGACGACCGGGGCTCTCAAGAATGCCTTCGGCGGGCTACTGAACGTGAACCGTCACATGACGCACACGTGGATCCACGATACGATCGTCGATCTCCTGGCCATTCAGAAGGAGATCCACACGGGTCTCTTCTGCACCATGGATGGCACTACGGCTGGAAGCGGCCCGGGACCGCGGACACTCATCCCCCACCAGAAGGATGTGATTCTGGCATCGGAAGATCAGGTGGCCATCGACGCCGTGGCGGCACAGATGATGGGCTTCGACCCAATGAAGATGCGCTACATTGCCCACGCAACCGAGCGTGGCCTCGGCCAAGGCGACCCGCGCAAGATCGAGATCGTCGGAGACCCTGAACTGGCCGATGAACGGTGGGGGTTCAAGGTCGGCGTGAACCTCGGTACCGGCGCCGGCATGCTGCTCTGGCGCTCACCGCTCAGGATCTTTCAGAAGCTTCTCTTCCAGACGCCCATCGTCAAGATCTTTATCTTCGCGAGCGAGTTCTACCACGACAAATTCTGGTACCCGACAAAGGGCGTGCCAGTCGTGGAGAAGTGGAAGCGTGAGAGCCCGTGGGGCAAGCTGTTCGAAAGCTACCCGGAGTAGGGATCAGACCCGAGTAGGGATCAGACTACCGTCCTTGCACACGTTGACAGGAAATCCGACTACCGGTACATCGCCTTAATGGCTCCCCAGCTCTTGGTCTCGACGACCGTGCCGGTGCACCCTACGCCAAAAGCCCCTATGTAGTCGCCTGACGGTCCACCCGTAGCGCAAAGCGAGAGATCGTGCAGATGGAAGTCGTCGGCCGTCGCATCACAGAACAGCGGATCCACGCTGATGTTCCCGTAGTACCCGGTGACATCCGGGATCGGTGACGCGTATAGACCACTCGACATGTCATAGACATCACAGTAGAGGATGAGCGGAACCGACGATGCATCCGAGGCACTGAAGGCGTAGCCCTCACCACTGGTTATGATGCACGCCACGATGTCCGGCGATTCAAGGCTGGTTGCGCTGCCGTTGTGGATCGCGCCCGATCCGGACGTGGAACTGCCGCCGTAGATAGTACAGTTTGAGATGAGACCGGTGCAGTCGGTGATGCGGATCGATCCTCCTCTGTCGTCGCAGGAGTTGTCCACGAACAGACAGTGGTCGATCAGGAGCTCGCACGCTGTCGGGCCGTACGCCCTCACAGCACCACCCTCATCATCGCAATGATTTCCGTAGAACTCGCAAGCAGAGTACGAAACGGTTGCAACATCGTGCGTTGAAACAGCACCGCCAAGACCTGATGTCGAATTCGAACGGAACGTACAGTCAGTGAACGACGCGCTCTCACTGCAGCGAAGGACGATGGCGCCCCCGTTATCCCAGGATGAGTTGTCCTCGAAGAGGGTACCGGTCACAGCAACGGGAGTGTCGTTTGAGCCACTCCCCTCGCAGTAGATGGCCGGCCCGAGGTCGTTGAAGTTGCGGAGAAACTCGCAGTCTTCGATGATGATGGGACCTGTGGAGTAGAGTGAGAGAGCACTCTGACCGCTGTAATCGGAGAACGTACACCCTTCAGCGGTCAGCTCGGAGCCCTCTACATTGACAGCGGGACCTCGCAGCTCCCGCTCCACATAACTGCCTGAGCCGCCGAACGTGCAGTCCTTCAACCCAACCTGTGCTCCACCCTCGATGAACACACCCTCACCGTGGAAATCGCATCCTGTGAAGGTAGGGCTTCCTTCACAGATCGTCGCCCCACAATCGTAGTTCGAGTAGAACATGCAGCCGTTCACCGTCGGGGACGCCGACAACGCGAGGATGCCGGGCCCGAAATTCTGGGTGAGTACCATGTTCTCGATGGTCGGCGCAGTGCCGCTCATGCAGGTCACGCCGGCCGTGGTGCCACTCTGCACGGTGAAACCTCTGAGGATGGTGCCCTCGCCGACCGTTCCGTAGACGAGAAATCCCTGTGAGAAAGCGAGAGCGTCGATGATCGTTATCATCGGTCCACCCTGCGAACGAAGGGTCATGGGACCGCCGTACAACAGCACGGACTCGCTGTAGATGCCGGGCGCCACAATGACGGTATCACCCTCGGCTGCAGCGTTGACGCCGGCCTGTATCGTTGGTTGCTCAGAAGGAACGTAGATCACGGCACTCGTCCCGCTGGCCGGAGTAAGAACCAACCCGCTAAGAACCAGCAGCACTAGCAGTCTCTTCATGACTCGCGCTCCTTCCAGTGCGTCGGCGGCGCGAGCCGCCGCATTCCTGTGAATCCGGGATTTTCTCACCGAACAGATCGTATCACCCCCCCGTCCCCACCCAAAACCACGCACTAAGATGCTACCACACGTGCTATGTCGTAGTCAAGATCGAAAATGGCACTTGCGCTAATGCATGGGTACATCGTGACCCACCCAGCCGGGTGCGGAAATTGGCTTGCTTCGGACACTGGGCACTTTTCTCACAAACACCTCTCTGCTGCCCCCATCCTTCTTGCCAAATCCGCTCTAATTCCCTAGACTAGCGCACGTTCCGGACACGAAGCATCAACTTCAAGGAGCAAGTAGTGCTGCAAACTATGCTCGGCGCCGGGGTTCTGGCACTCACAGTCCTGGCCTTCCTCGACCGCCGCGCACGAACGCGTGGCCGCAAGCTCCTTCCCACCCCTGCCGTCACACCAGCAGTGTTGCAAGGCACGACGATCCTCGTGGCCGTATTGTCCGCTCTCCTCATCGCCCCTGCCCTCTTTCCCAAACTTAGGGTCGGCCTCTTCGCCTTCTGCGCCATCTGCCCCATCGGCACCGTGGCGCAGGGCAATGCCATCACTCTCAGCGAGTTCGCCGGCGCATTCCTGCTTGCATGCTGGTACTATGCGGCTACCGTCATCCCTGTGTTCATCGTCGCCTCTCTTCTCTCCGGTTTTCTCATCACCAAGTCCGATCGTTTCAAGGTGCGGGGTATCCTCGGCTCCTTCGCTCTCGCGGCCATACTCCCGGTCTGCTCGTGCGGCGTGATTCCTCTCGCCAAGACGATCATCGACCGCGGCGGCACCGGTCCGCGTGACGGGCTCATCTTTCTCGCAACGGCTCCGCTGCTGAGCCCCATCATCATTCTTCTCGGTATCGAAATTCTCGGAGGAGGCTACACCCTGGTAAGGATCGTGGCTTCACTGATACTCGCCACCACCATTGCATTCATTGTCCGCCCGTTCCTCTCGACAGCCACTGCAGCACACGTGCGCAACGGCTGCGCGATGGAAACCTGTGCGGTCGGGGCCGGAGCAGCTCTGACGATCGGGGCCGGGGAGCACGACGGTTCGATCCTGGCGGCGGGTCGCAACATGTTCACATCCCTTATTGCCTACGTACTCTACGGTATCGTCCTCGGCTCACTTGTCGTCGCTGCCGTCCCCGCCGATTACGTTGGCACCATCGTCAGGTCCGGGGTACTCTCACTTGCTGCGGCCACTGTAGTAGGTGTGCCAATCAACATGTGTGCGGGGGAAGAGATACTCCTTCTAGGCCCACTCGTCGGGATGGGTCTGTCGATGGGACACGCCATCACATTTTCGCTCGCCAGCACAGGCATATGCGCAGGATCGCTGCCACTCCTGAATGCGGTGCTGGGGAGACGCGCAACGATCATTATGGCCGCACTCTACCTGATCCTTCCGTTCCTGCTCGGGCTTCTGATCAACGCACTTCCACTTGGAGCTGCGGTAGGCCCCCAGCCATTCTGATGGAGGACCCGTGAATCACTTCCTCAGCTTGAGCATTATCACTGCGCTTTTCATGGCCGCACCCGCGGTCGCCAATGTCTTGCCTGTCATAACGAACGTCATGGTCGGGTCTGAGGAAGACAAGATCGTTGTCTCTTTCGACATCGACGACCCGGACAATGAGACCGTCGATGTCGTGCTCAGAATAGCCGGAACGGATCTCAGAATCGAACCGGACGCTCCAGGCGTGTCTGGAGATATCGGGCGAAGCGTGGCGTGCGGCTCCGGCAAGACGATTCGTCTGCCGCTATCGGCCATTCCAGGCGATCCGTCTGACAGTCTGATGCCGCGTGACAGCTTCGTGCCGCGCATCCTTGCTTACGACGGAAAAGGCTACGGCGGAGAGATGATAGAGGTCAATTCGACGACGGGACCGGATTTCCTGGTCAGCCGTTTTGAACTGACGAACGAGGAGTTCGCGGCGTTCATAAGAGCGGACGGCTATGAGATGATGGAGTACTGGATCATAGACGACGGCTCGCTGGAGATCGAGGAAACAGGCTGGAACTACGCTGGGAAATTCCAATGGCAGGCCCCGCGGCACTGGGATATGAAGGCGGATCCACCGTGGTCCTCTGACCCTTTCTCCAACCACGCCACATCTCCAGTGCTGGGAGCGTCATGGTTCGAGGCGTACGCCTACTGCAAGTGGGCGGGATACCGTCTCCCATCCTCCAGTGAGTACCTCGAGGCGGCAGGACTCTACGAAGCTGCGTACCCCTGGGGGAACGAGCGCATGCCTGCGGGAGGAGCTCCGGATTATCCATACGCCAATGTCAAGTTCGGCTACAAAGGCTATGAGCATTCGGGCTTTCGTTCCGATGGATCTGAATTCGCAGCACCTGTCGGAAGATACAGCCCTGCTGGTGACAGCCCGCTCGGGCTGGTTGATGCTCTGGGCAACGCCTGGGAGTGGTGCAACGATGTGGTCGCCGTCATCGACTATGGTACGTTCTCATGTGCGACCCGCCCTATAAGAGGCGGCAGCTGGGCGACCGGCATGGCCAATCTCGAGGACGCCACAAGGGATCTCTGCCCCCTCTATCGCACAGACACGGCCGGCTTTCGTTGCTACAAGTGATTCATATCGACTCCTGTTCACAATAGACAAACTCGGCGATATGTGCTAAAATGGTTTCCACGTGGGAGATACGCCCGAACTGGTTCGCCAAGCGAATGTTCGGGCGTGCTGGATATTCTTGTGCTCGCTGAGAAAATGACCGCGCGCAGCAATTACCCTGAGGAGGGCACGATGCGTGGAGTGTGTTTGCGCAGTATCACAACAGGCAGTGCAGTTGTGCTCGCGACAGTGTTCGCCGTCGCAGCGCTCACCATACCAGCAGCAGCCGTCACATTCAACATCCTCGAATCCGACGCGTCACACACACTCATCGAGATCGAGCTGCCGGCGCCGGAGATCAGGTCCATCGTGCTCGACGGACGATCATTCGACCTGGCAGCGGTTGAGGGCGCAGATGTCTGGGGAGATTCAGGGGAGCCGACCCTTGCTGTTGCTGCAACACTCATCGCGATCCCACCCACCTCGGGTGTCGAACTCAGGATCATCGAGGAGCAGTATGGCACCATGCCCTGCTCTGAACTTCTCCCAGTCCAGCCGTCTGACCGCACGCACGGCGGACCACTCTCCTACAATGAGGCCGCCTACAACGCGAACTTCTTCAGCCCGAAGAGTTCCGCGCTGATAGGCGACCCCGCAATACTCAGAGACTACCGAGTCGTACCCCTCAGGATCTACCCTCTCGCATACAATGCCTCCGCCGGCGAGCTGAGGTTCGTGAAGCGCCTCGTGGTCGAGCTTGACTACAGTTCCCCCGGGAGGATCAACCTCAAGACAAGTGACAGACCGACTTCCCAGGCCTTCCGGTCCCTCTACGAGGAGCTGATAGCCAACTACGAGTTCGTAAAGACGCGCCACGAGAGCGATGAGCGGGGAAAGTACCTCATCATCACCCACGACAGCTTCTACAACAACATCCTGCCGCTCGCCGAGTGGAAGCACAAGCGCGGCATGGAAGTCGAGATAGCCAAGCTCTCAGTGATCGGATCGAGTTCATCCTCCATCGAGACATACATCACCGACGCCTACAACAACTGGGACGTACCGCCGGAGTACATCCTCTTCGTCGGTGACACCGAGTATCTGCCGGTTCACCCATCGTCGAGTGGTTCGGACGACGGCTACTGCCAGCTCGCCGGGAGCGACCCCCTGATCGACGTGTTCTGGGGGCGCCTTTCGTGCGACACCACCATACAGGCAGATCTCATTGTAGCGAAGACGCTCGGCTACGAACGGACTCCCTACATGGGGGATCATTTCTGGTTCAAGAGCGCGTGCCTCATCGTCCGCGACGACTACGATAGTTCAGATGCCATCTATTACGAGGACACCTGGCACGCGTACGACCTTATGGACAACGCCGGATTCTCCGTCATCGACACGCTCTTCCGCAAACACGGGGATGACTACAACGATGTCCATGCCTCAGTCGACGCTGGGCGCGTCTTTGTTAACTACAGAGGGCAAGGCGTCTCGAATTGGTGGTCACCGTTCGATGTCGACCCCAACCAGACGAACCCAGGTTACAGGCTCCCGGTCGTGATGTCCGCGACCTGCGGCACGGGATCATACAGCTCGGACGGCTATCCGTGCGAGACCTGGATGCGTGCAGGCACTGTGGCCGATCCGGAGGGCGCGGTTGCTTTCGTGTCCACGAGTCGCATCGTCTGCGGTGGCGCTCACCTGAGAAGCGTCGTCAACAGAAACTTCTACACAGCCATCTTCAATCTCAAGATGCACACGGCAGGGCAGGCCCTCGCACACGGCAAGTCCTATGTCTACACCACATACGGTGACGAGTACGAGTATGAGGGGTGGAGCGTACAGGGAGATCCAGACCTCGACATCTGGACAGCCTATCCTGTTACCCCTGAGGTCACTCATTCCTCCACCGTTCCCGCCGGATCGAGCACCTTCGTAGTCACCGTCGAATCCGGCGGCACTCCGCTGGACAAGGTTCTCGTCTGCGCCTACGCGGAGGGTGAGGTCTATGAGACTGGCCTGACCAACCTGAGCGGCCAGGTGTCATTCAGCATCAACCCCATTCTCGCAGACACGCTCTGGGTAACGGCCACCGGGCATGATCTCTATCCGTACGAGGGGCACGCGGTCATCACGGTCGACGGCCCGTTCCTCGAATACGAAAGCTATGTGATCGACGACTCCGGGACCGGCAACAACGACGGGATCCTCAACCCCGGTGAGACCGTTGATCTCACCGTCACGCTGCGCAACTCCGGACCGGACCCTGCCGTCAACACGTATGGCATCCTTCGCACAACGGATGCATACGCGGCCCTCATCGATACGACATCGTCCTACGGCACGATTCCCAGCAGTTCGACGGGATCGAATTCATCCACTTATTCCCTGAGCGTCGCAGATAACTGCCCGAACGGGCACGACCTTGCGATCGCCGTCTACGCCTCGGCTGACGAAAGCCGCGCCACCTGGACCATTATGGTGCCCGGAGTGACCGTAGCAGCCGGCGAGCTCTCCGTTCAGAGCATCGTCATCGATGACAGCGGCTCCGGCGACGGAGACGGTGTGCTTGAACTTGGCGAGACGGCCTGGCTCAACATTACTCTGGCGAACGACGGGCCTGTGGGACTTCTCGATGTGGCCGGAACACTGACCACCTCAGACGCCTACGCAGTCGTGACCGACGCAGAAGCCTCTTTCGGCGACATCGGCACCGGTGGCGCCGGATCAAACACCGGGAACTCGTTCCGCGTGAGTGTGAGCCCGAGTGCTCCGCCCGCCCACGAAATCTCATTCGAGCTCGCGGCCACCGGCGACGGAGGCACCTACAACCACAGTCAGAGTCTCAATGTCGAGGTCACGCTTGGCGGTGCACCGTCAGAGGGACCAGTGGGACCGGATACGTACGGCTACTACGCGTACGATACGACCGACACGTGGACCGGTCAGGCGCCCGTCTACGACTGGGCAGAGATCACGGGTGTCGGCTCCATCATCTCAGTGATCACGAACTCTGACGCAGCGACCACCGTTCTCTCCCTCCCATTCACATTCAAGTACTACGACGTGGACTACACGCAGATCTCGGTCTGCTCGAACGGCTTCGTGGCTCTCGGCGCCGAGGACTACCGGTTCGGCGACAACTCCAGTATCCCCGATACTCACGGTCCCGAATCCATGGTCGCGCCCTTCTGGGACGACCTCGATCCATCGGCTGGTGGTGACATCTACGAGTACAACGACACCGCCAACCACCGCTAC
>JAUVLP010000089.1 GCA_030600655.1 Candidatus Eiseniibacteriota bacterium | reverse complement strand
CACTCGACACACATGTTCGACAAGCTCAAGTCTCCGGTAGAGCTCCTGGTGCGGAAACAGGCCAAGCTCATAAACGGATTCCTCGACGAAGCGGAGAAGTTCCTCGCCGAACCTGATACGCGATACGAAGGCATCGTCAGAATCGTTCAGGTGTCCCGCGGAGCTCCGAAACACAGACGGCTCCTGAGGCTCTTCGAAGACCCGGCACTCAAAACCGAGATGCAACGTGTTGAAGGCGAGCTCTCACGTGACAAGATGCTCCCCACGCTCGACGAGGAGATGCTCTACGCCATGGACGAACGCGGACACAGCGTGTCGCTCATGGAGAAGGGGCGCGATGTGCTCTCACCCGAGGAACGCAGCCTCCTGATCCTGCCGGATCTCTCCGAACAGATAGCAGCAGTAGACAAGGACGAGACGCTGAACAACTCGGACAAGGCAGAGCGCAAGAACAAGCTCCACCTCGACTACGCCAAGACCAGCGAGCGGATCCACAACGTTCACGCGCTTCTCAAAGCGTATGCGCTCTTCGAGAAGAACGTAGACTACGTCGTCCAGGATGGAAAGGTAATGATCGTGGACGGCTTCACGGGACGACTCATGCCTGGACGCCGCTGGTCCGATGGTCTCCACCAGGCGGTGGAGGCCAAAGAGGGTGTCACGATCGAACGGGAGACCCAGACACTCGCCACGATCACGCTGCAGAACTACTTCCGCATGTATAAGAAGCTCTCCGGAATGACAGGCACAGCCGAGACCGAGGAGGGCGAGTTTGGACAGATATACGACCTGAGTGTTCAAGTCATGCCTACAAACGAACCTATCAGGCGCGTCGACTACGACGATCGTATCTACAAGACTAGACGAGAGAAGCTCGCCGCCGTGATCGATGAGATAGTCAGGCTTCAGGCGCGCAAACAGCCGATCCTCGTCGGGACCGTGACGGTCGAGGTATCTGAAATCATATCTCGCCTTCTGAAGACGAAGCGGATCCCGCACAATGTTCTCAACGCGAAACACCACCAGAGAGAAGCCGAAATAATTCGGCAGGCAGGCGCACCGGGCGCGGTAACGATAGCAACGAACATGGCGGGCCGCGGCACCGACATCAAGTTGGGACCCGGAGTGCTGAAATGCGACCGCTGCTGCCTCAAGTGCGTCGACAAGAACTGTGCGGATTGCGAGAACGACCACGACATGACCGCTGAGTGTCTGGCCGACATCCCTTGCGGTCTCCGGATCATCGGCACCGAGCGTCACGAATCGAGGCGCATCGACCGCCAGCTCAGGGGCCGAAGTGGCCGTCAGGGAGACCCCGGTGGATCCGAGTTCTTCATATCGCTTGAGGATGACCTTATGAGACTCTTCGCACCCGAGCGCATTTCCAAAGTGATGACTACCCTCGGGGTCCCTGAGGGTGAGGTCATCCAGCACCCCATGGTGACGCGGGCCATTGAGCGCGCACAGGTACGGGTAGAAGGCCACAACTTCGACATCAGAAAGCACCTCCTCGAATACGACGACGTAATGAACCAGCAACGTGAGGTAATCTACGCGCAGCGCCTCAACATCCTGGAGGGAGGAGATCTCAAGGAAGAGATCGGGGAAGTGTTCGAGGACATTGTCAGCCGGATGTTGGACAAGCGCATCGACACGGGCGACATCCAGGAGAAGTGGGATCTCGCGGGGCTCCGCGATGATCTGCTCCGCATATTCATGGTCGACGTGAACTTCTCCGACGTTGATGTGACTGGTCTGACACACGACGGGCTCACGGAGAACCTCAACCGCGCAACGCGCATGGCCTACGAGAGACGCGAGGAACAGCTGGGTTCGGATGTCATGCGACGTCTCGAACGACTGGTGTTTCTTCAGATCCTTGACCGCGGCTGGCGCGACCATCTGTACGAACTCGATCGCCTCAGGGAAGGTATTGGCCTTCGTGCCTACGGCCAGAGGGAACCCCTCGTGGAATACAAACGGGAGGCATTTGATCTGTTCATGAGCATGGTGGAGACCATCCAGGAGGAATCGGTTCAGCTCCTCTTTCGCGCTCAGATTCAGGCGCCACCTGAGCCCGTTGAGCGAGTCCGAGTCGAGAAGGCGAGCCACGCAGACGCACAGAACGCGGTACACAACGGCGCTCGCACATCCATGTCCGCAACACCGGTGCCGCCATTTGGAGCGCCGGCGGCACAGCCGGCAGGTTCGGGTCTCACGCCGGCTGTGAGCGGAAGAAAGAAGGCGGCCGACGGCAGCGGTGGCCCGCAGAAATTGCCTGTGCATGTCGAATCGAAGATTGGACGCAACTCCCCTTGCCCTTGTGGGAGCTGGAAGAAATACAAGAAATGCTGCGGGCGTAACGACTAGATTCGACGCATCCGGCCCGAACAGCAGGATCAGAGCATAGGCTATACGAATTGCAGGCAGGAGAGAAGATGGGCAAGTCCCTCGTCATAGTCGAGTCGAAAGCCAAGGCCAAGACGATAGGAAAGTTCCTCGGAAGAGGTTACTCCGTCAAAGCGTCGATAGGGCACGTTCGTGATCTGCCTAAGAAGAAGATCGGCATCGATGTCGAGAACGGCTTCGCTCCAACCTACGTCACGATTCGCGGCAAGGCGAAGGTGCTCAAGGAGCTGAAGGATGCGGCAAAGACCGCGGACATGGTCTACCTGGCGTCCGATTTCGACCGGGAGGGAGAGGCGATCGCCTGGCACATCGCCCAGTATCTCAAGTTGCCGGAGGACAGGACAAGACGCGTTGTCTTCAACGAGATAACGAAATCCGCCATTCTGACTGCGATCAAACAGCCAGGCTCCATCGATATGAACAAAGTGGACGCACAACAGGCGCGCCGCGTGATGGACCGCCTGGTGGGATACCAGGTGAGTCCGGTTCTGTGGAAGACTATCTACTATGGGCTTTCTGCCGGACGTGTTCAATCGGTCGCCCTGAGACTCATATGTGAGCGCGAGACGGAGATAGAGGCATTCGACCCGGTCGAATTCTGGACGGTTGACGCAATCTTCGCAAACGCAGCAGGCGTCGAGATGGAGGCTCGACTCGAGCGCATAGACGGCAAGAAGATAGAGATCAACGACGGCGAGCAGGCACGCGCCATAATCGCGCTTCTTGAGGGAAGCGACTTCGCAGTCTCGTCCCTCAAGAAGCGCGTGCGCAGAGTCAAACCGCTTCCGCCCTTCATTACGAGTACTCTTCAGCGTGAAGCAGCAAACAGACTAAGATTCTCGTCGAAGAAGACGATGATGCTGGCGCAGCAGCTCTATGAGGGCTTGCCTATCTCAGACGATGGAGAGAACATCGGTCTCATCACCTACATGCGAACCGACTCCACCAGGATGGCGGATGAAGCGATCTCGAACGCACGTGACCACATCTCGGCATCGTTCGGGAAAGACTACCTTTCCGACAAGGAACGGCGATTCAAGGCACATAAGAAGGCGCAGGATGCGCACGAGGCCATCCGGCCGACTTCCGTGGAGTTTACCCCCGACTCGCTTCATGCGCATCTTTCCGTGGACCAACTCCGGCTCTACAAGTTGATATGGCAACGATTCGTGGCCACGCAGATGGCAGAAGCAGTCTACGAGAACACGACCGTTGACATCGAGTCGAAGGGACACATGTTCCGCACCACCGGATCGGTCGTACGCTTCGCAGGCTGGACGGCCGCCTACCCTCTCATCCGAAAGGACGTCAGGGAGCTTCCGCAGCTCGATGAGGGGGAAGAGCTTTCGCTGTTGGCGATGACTCCAAATCAGCACTTCACGAAGCCACCACCGCGCTACTCGGAATCCTCGCTCATCAAGGAACTCGAATCAAACGGGATAGGCAGACCAAGCACCTATGCTGCCATCATCGACACCCTGAAGCGGCGTAAGTACGTTGCAGTCGAGAAGCGCCAGTTCAGACCTACCGAGCTTGGACGAACTGTGTGGGATCTTCTTGGGAAGGCCTTTCCGAACATCTTCAATGTCGAGTTCACAGCCGGCATGGAGGATGAGCTGGATCGGATTGAAGCTGGTGAAGACAATTGGATCAAGGTCGTAGGCAACTTCTACCATCCCTTCCGTTCCCAACTCGATGAGGTTGAGGGACGGACAACCGATCTCAAACAATCGCTCATCAAGGAAACGGATCAGCAATGCGAAAAGTGCGGCTCTGTCATGGTGGAGAAGTGGGGTCGCAATGGTCGTTTCCTAGCTTGTTCCGCCTACCCGAAATGCAAGTTCACGTCACCGCTGGAGGGAGAGGAACCACCGGAATTCGACATAAAGTGCGATCAGTGTGAAGCGCCAATGGTTGTAAAGCACGGACGTTTCGGTGAGTTCCTGGGGTGTTCGAAATACCCCGAGTGCAAGAACACAATGGCTCTTCCAACCGGCGTCTCCTGCCCTCAGGATGACTGCCCCGGTCTTTTGGTACAGCGTCGCACAAAGAGGGGGCGCGTATTCTACGGGTGCAGCATGTACCCCAAGTGTTCGTATGCCATATGGGACAAACCGGTACCCGTAACCTGCCCGTCCTGCCAGACCGGCTTTATGGTCGAGAAGAAACCGAAGGGCGGCGACAAGGAACTTCTGTGTCTGGAGTGCGGGGAGCGTATGCTACCCGGCTCGGAGGGCGTCGGGGATGAGCCGAGCTGAAACGAAGATCGCCACGAAACGGAAGAGCCGTAGAAAGACCCACCGTCTTGAACCGCTTCTGGCTGATTTCCTGATATCGCTTGAGCACCGCAATCTCTCTGAGCATACAATCGCCGCGTACCGTTGCGACGTCGATCAGTTTCTGGAATTCCTCACGGAGATAGCCCACAGCGATGAACCGACCGTACAGGATCTGACGCCCCGCATCGTGAGGCGGTTTGTTTCGTTCATGACTGCTTCCCGATTCGCCCGGCGTTCCATTCGCCGCAAGCTGGCATCCGTGCGAGCGTTTACGCGGTTTCTCATCTCCGGAGAGTATCTGTCCGCCGACCCGACCGCCGGTATCTCCGCTCCCAAGGTAATGAAGAGACTCCCCGCATTTCTGAGCGAACGCGAGATGAGCCTGCTTTTCATCGTACCACCGGAATCCGGCACCACCGAGTTGAGAGACAGAGCGATTCTCGAGACGCTCTACGGAACCGGCATACGCCTCTCCGAACTGGTGACGCTGAGGACAGGCGACGTCGACCACCGCGGCGCCACGCTGCGAGTAATGGGAAAGGGACGAAAGGAACGCATCGTTCCACTCGGACGGGCGGCCGGTGATGCCATCCGGGAATACCTCGCATCAAAGGAAGGAAAGACGCGGACTCTTCAGGATCCTCTCTTTGAAGGACGGCAAGGTAAGGCCGTGAGTGCGCGAACCGTACAGCGGCTGGTAAAGAAGAGGCTGGGGGAAGTATCGGAGATTCACCGTTTGAGCCCCCATGTGCTCCGCCACACGTTCGCGACGCACATGCTGAATGCCGGTGCGGACCTCAGAGCGGTGCAGGAACTCCTTGGACACGCAAGCCTGTCCAGTACCCAGATATACACTCATGTGACGACAGAACGGCTGAAGGAGGTCTACCGCAAGGCGCACCCAAGAGCTTGATGTTCGTGACCTTGTCGCCGGCACCGAGTACAATATGGAAGACCATCGGCACGCAGAATTGAACGGAGGGTAGAATGCAGGACTTCATTTCGATTGCGGATATCGATCGTGGCAAGATGGATGAGCTCTTGAGTCTTGCGGCGAAGCTCAAGAGCGCGCGCGGTCAGACAAGCGATCTCTCGGGGAAGACGGTCGCCCTCATATTCCATAAGCCGTCCCTCAGAACGAGGGTGAGTTTCGAAGTGGGAGTGGTGGAATTGGGAGCACACCCGATGTACATCACAGATGCAGAGATCAAGATGGGCCAGAGGGAATCAACGCATGACATCGGAAAGGTCCTCTCGCGGTACGTGCACGGAATCATGATACGGACCTTCGCACACTCAAATTGCACTGAGCTGGCAGCGGCCGCCGATATTCCGGTGATCAACGGTCTCACCGACTTGAACCACCCATGCCAGATCATGGGCGACATACTGACATGCATCGAGCACAACAAAAGCATGGACAACAGCGTGATCGCCTTCATCGGAGACGGCAACAACGTCGCCAATTCCTGGGTGAACGCGGCCGGAAACATGCCTTTCGAACTCAGGATCGGCGGGCCTTCCGGATATGCGCCAAACGAAGCGCTGCTTGAGGCCGCCCGAGCCAAGGGCGCCAACATCAAGCTCATAACCGACCCGGTTGAGGCCGTCACGGGAGCCGACGTCATCTACACCGATGTCTGGACGAGCATGGGACAAGAGGATGACTCGGCTGAGCGGCGGCGGCGATTCCAACCATATCAGGTAAACGCCGACCTGGTGAGCCATGCGAAGGACGATGTCATCGTGCTTCATTGTCTGCCCGCCCACAGGGGCGATGAGATTACCGACGAGGTAATGGACGGACCCCACTCCGTGGTATTCGACCAGGCTGAGAACAGACTGCACGCACAGAAAGCGATCATGCTCGACCTCATGGGGAAGTAGGCGTAGGCACACAGAGGGCGATCATGGTTGACTAGAACTCGTACTCGGCCTCATGGGAGAACAGGTAGATGAAACTTCAGTGTGGCCGGCTTGCACAAGTTACTGTCGCTATCATCGCAGGCGCCGCCGTCTGGGGATGTGCGCGGTCCGGTCTTCCGCCGGGCGGACCTCCCGACACGACGCCGCCGGAAGTCATATCTTCGCGTCCTCTTTCGGGTGCGCTCATGGTTGAGCCCTCAGCAGCGATTGAGATAAGTTTCAGCGAAGAGATGGACCGGCGCTCCGCTGAGAAAGCATTCTCCGTGGCGCCGGACATCGAGTTCAGGAATTTCCGTTGGCACGGAACCACCCTCGAGGTGCGTCCCGCCAGCGACTTCTCCAACTTCACTACTTACATCGTGCGCGTCACCGAGAGCGCTGCCGACTTCCACGGTGTGGCCATGGGCGTTCCGTTCGAATTCGCTTTCTCGACAGGCGAAACGATCGACAATGCCTGGATCGGAGGACGTGTGATTCTGACGGGAGAGGGGGCCTCCGGCGTCACGGTGTGGGCCTGCCGGCACATCCCGCAACCGGATTCATCCGGAGCCTACTCACGTTGCGAGTACGAGGCTCTCACGACCGACGATGGCACATTTCTTATTGCCCATGTGAAACCTGTCGATGAACCGTATTCGATGGTGGCCTTCATCGACACAGACCTTGATGGGCTCTATGTGCCGGAAGAGGAGACCGGAGGCATCTTCAAGTCCGGAGCGCTCGTCAGCGCCTCAGGCGACAGCATAGGGGACCTGGACCTACCCTTGGAGCTTCCTCTGATAGACAAAACACATCCTCACGATGCAACCGGAGAATAGAGCGGGGGAAACGCGTGGAGCTTGAGTTCGCAAAGATGAGCGGGGCAGGCAATGACTTCATCGTCATCGATAACCGGAAACGGGCAATTGGCCGTGATGTCAGAGAGCTGACGAAGCAGCTCTGCCGCAGGAGGATGTCGATCGGAGCGGATGGCTTAATCCTGCTCGGTGAAAGCCGGGACCATGGATTCCGGATGAGGTACTTCAATGCAGACGGCAGTGAAGCAGACATGTGCGGCAACGGTGGCCGCTGCGTCGCGCGATTCGCGAGCGAGCTGGGAATCACCGGGCGCGAGATAGAATTCGAGAGCAGCGCAGGACTTCATCGCGCCGAGGTTCATGAGGACGGCAGCGTCACACTGATGCTGCCCGACCCGCGCGCCATCATCATGGATACAACGCTCCCGTTCGACGGCGAGATTCTGGCACTGTACAGAGTCAATACGGGAGTGCCGCACGCCGTGATCGAGGTCCCCGACGTGGAGGCCTATCCTGTCTTTGAAAGGGGACGCTTCGTCAGGTACCACTCTACATTCGCCCCCGAAGGGACGAATGTGGACTTCGTCACATTGAAGCCCGACGGCACGCTGAGATTGCGTACCTACGAGCGTGGCGTCGAGGATGAGACGCTCGCCTGCGGGACCGGAGCTGTCGCCTCGGCGCTTATGATGGCGGCGCTCAACAAGATCACCTCACCTGCGGTTGTGATGACTCAGGGTGGGGAACCTCTCATTGTTCGCTTCTACATGAGCGAACACGGCTTCTGCGATGTGTCACTATCCGGCGACGCACGTATCATCTACTGGGGCAAGCTCCAACTCTCGGAGGATTAGCAATGTTCTCTGGATCACTGGTGGCGATTGTCACGCCCATGAAAAACGGTTCGCTTGATGAGCTCTCACTCAGGCGGATTCTGCGTCTGCACAGAGATGCAGGCACCAACGGGATCGTACCCGCGGGATGCACCGGAGAAGCCGCAACGCTGAACGATAGTGAGCGCCTGCGTCTCATAGACGTCTGTCTCGAGGAGGTCGGTGATTCGATGCATGTCATACCGGGCACCGGATCGAATTCGACCATTGAGACCATCAGGCTGACTGCAGCTGCACGGGCGGCAGGGGCTCACGGAGCTCTCATCATCACGCCCTACTACAACAAACCCACTCCGGAGGGACAGTACCGACACTACAGCACTGTCGCAGAATCGGTCGACATCCCGATCGTCCTCTACAACGTGCCCGGACGAACCGGAACAAACATGCTGCCGGAAACAGTCGCCAGACTTTTCGACGTGAGCAACATCGTTGCGATAAAGGAGGCTGCCGGATCGGTGGACCAAGTGAGCGAGATCGTCGAACTGTGCAACATCACTGTGCTGTCCGGGGATGATCCCCAGACACTTCCCATGATGGCTGTCGGAGCGACCGGTGTCGTATCGGTCGCCGCCAATGTCGTTCCGCGCCTCGTGCTTGCGATGGTGAATGCATGGCCCGGGAATCCGAAGCGTGCCGCCGAGCTGCACCACCGCCTGAGACCGATCGCGAAGGCACTATTCGTCGAATCCAATCCGGGGCCCGTGAAGTATGCCATGCACAAACTTGGTCTCATCGACAGTCCCGAGCTGAGATCCCCGCTTGTCTCGCTGAGTTCCGAAGGAGCAACGAAGATGGAGCGCGGACTTGAGCTCATGAGAGAAGCCATCCGAACGTAAGAGGAGACGCGAATGCCGCTGGTTGAGATCTCGTTGATCGAAGGGCGGGACGCTGAAACGAAAGAGCGCATGATATCTGAGGTAACCGATGCGATAGTCCGCACGTCGGGTGCTCCTGCGGAAGTCGTTACGGTCATAATCCGCGATGTACCGAAAGGCAGTTGGGGGAGCGGAGGCGTAGCGTATTCCCTCAAGAAGTAGCGGCCTCCCGATATCTTGCCATTCTTCCCAACTTAGGACTAGACAGATAGTCTGTCTGCGCCTAATCTGTCGCTGATGACTATGCGGTCGGCTACCGCGGTGCACGTTCGGACAAAGAACCGGGCGAGCGTCGCGGCATGTTTTTGGGAAGTTGGGG
>JAUVLP010000045.1 GCA_030600655.1 Candidatus Eiseniibacteriota bacterium | reverse complement strand
GAAGGCGTATTAGTTATACTTTGACGACTGATAACGCGCGAAATTTTTTATCTGAAAGTCTATATACAAGGTTTTAATATGCCAGCGTAGCTCAGCTGGTAGAGCTACTGATTTGTAATCAGTGGGTCGGGGGTTCGAGTCCCTCCGCTGGCTTCACGGTTAATAGCGGAAATTTTTTATTCTGTATGAAAACGACAAGGTGGGGTTCCCGAGTGGTCAAAGGGAACAGACTGTAAATCTGTCGGCGAAGCCTTCGGAGGTTCGAATCCTCCCCCCCCCACCATCGCTGGGGTCCGTTCCGGAGTGTGGAAGAAATGAGCGGGAATAGCTCAGTTGGCTAGAGCATCAGCCTTCCAAGCTGAGGGTCGCGGGTTCGAATCCCGTTTCCCGCTCCAGGAGTGCAGTACTTGGGAGTGTGGTGCTGCGAGGCGGATGAGCGCTGGGGAACCGATCCCCCGGAGCGCCTTTTTCACTCCTCGGACAGTTTTATTGGGTCCGGATGAGATATTTGGTTGACGGATGCAGAACCAGACCGTATACTACTCGTTCGGCTCGTTCGCGACCGGAGGGGCGCGGGGGTTCTGTAGGTTTGTCCCGGCGCCCACGTAGCTCAGTAGGTAGAGCGCATCCTTGGTAAGGATGAGGTCACCGGTTCAATCCCGGTCGTGGGCTCCACATCGAGGCAGGTTTCACAAGCAGGAGCCGCCGAACTTCGTATAATATGAGGAACATCAGGAACGACTCCTTGTAAGGGGGGAGAGATGGCGAAGGAGAAGTTTGAGAGGACTAAGCCGCACGTGAACGTAGGGACGATTGGTCACGTGGATCACGGCAAGTCGACACTGACGGCAGCGATGACTCTTTGTTTGGAGAAGCGGGGTCTCGCGAAGTACGTTCCGTTCGACCAGATCGACAAGGCACCAGAAGAGCGTGAGCGTGGTATCACGATAGCGACGTGCCACGTGGAGTACGAGAGCGAGAAGCGTCACTACGCACACGTTGATTGTCCTGGTCACGCGGATTACGTGAAGAACATGATCACTGGCGCGGCGCAGATGGACGGTGCGATCGTGGTAGTGAGCGCAGCGGACGGTCCGATGCCTCAGACGCGGGAGCACATACTTCTGGCTCGTCAGGTTGGAGTTCCGTACATCGTTATCTACATGAACAAGATAGACCAGGTTGACGACCCAGAGCTTCTGGAGCTTGTGGAGTTGGAGATACGGGAGCTTCTGAGCGACTACGAGTTCCCCGGGGATGAGATTCCGGTGGTCATGGGATCAGCTTTGAAGGCGATGGAGTGTGGTTGCGGTAAGGACGAGTGCGAGAGTTGCGGTTCGATTATCAAGCTTCTGGACGCACTCGACTCGTACATTCCTGACCCCGTACGTGAGGTGGACAAGCCGTTCCTTCTTCCGATCGAGGACGTGTTCTCGATCACGGGTCGAGGGACTGTCGGCACGGGTCGTATCGAGCGTGGCGTGGTTCACACGGGCGACAAGGTGCAGATTGTGGGTATCCGCGAGACGCGCGACACGGTGTGCACGGGTGTGGAGATGTTCAGGAAGATATTGGATGAGGGTCAGGCCGGCGACAACGTAGGTCTTCTTCTTCGTGGAGTAGAGAAGAAAGATCTGGATCGCGGGATGGTAGTTTGCGCTCCGAAGAGCGTGACACCCCACACGAAGTTCACCGGCAAGGCTTACATTTTGACTCAGGGAGAGGGAGGTCGTCACACGGCTTTCTTCAGCGGTTACCGTCCGCAGTTTTTCTTCCGTACGACGGACGTGACAGGAGTGGCGACGCTTCCTGAGGGGACCGAGATGGTAATGCCTGGTGACAACGTGGAGCTGACGATCGAGTTGGTGACTCCTATAGCGATGGAGGACGGTCTTCGGTTCGCGATCCGTGAAGGTGGTCGCACAGTTGGCGCCGGAACGATTACGTCGATTATCGAATAGAGGACATCAAAGGAGGGAACGCAGTGGCTGGCCAGAGAATTCGCATTCGCCTGATGGCCTATGAACACGCCACGCTGGACCAGTCCGCGGCGGAGATCGTCCGCGTCGCGCGGGAGACAGGGGCGTTAATATCAGGGCCCATCCCGCTTCCGACGAGGAGGAAGCTCTACACGGTTCTGCGCTCGCCGCACATCGACAAGAAGTCGCGCGAGCAGTTTGAGATCCGCACACACAAGCGGCTCATAGAGATCACTAACTCGACTCAGAAGACCCTCGACGCGTTGATGGATCTGGATCTTCCGGGTGGGGTGGATATCGCGATCAAGGTCGAGTAAGTGTACGCGTGAAGAGGCTACATCGGTTGCATCGGTAGTGCAGGGAGAGGAATGATGAAGGGAATTATCGGTAAGAAGCTCGGCATGACGCGCATCTTCAACGAGGACGGCACAGCAGTGCCCGTAACCGTTATAGAAGCCGGTCCCTGTGTTGTGACCCAGGTCAAGACTATAGAGACCGACGGCTACGAGGCAGTCCAGCTCGGTTTCGACAGGATGCGCAGGAAGGCCGCCAACAAGCCGTACGGCGGGCACTTCGCCAAGCACAAGCTTGCTCCACGTCGGAAGCTGACAGAGTTCCGGGTGGAAAACCCGACTGATTACATGGTCGGGCAGGAAATCCTGGTCGATATTTTCAAACCGGGAGATGTGGTGGATGTTACAGCCAACTCCAAGGGGCGGGGTTTCCAGGGGGTGGTCAAGCGGCACGGGTTCTCGGTCGGGCGCAAGACGCACGGCAACAGGAACCATAGACGTCCCGGATCGATAGGGCAGAGTGCCACGCCGGCTAGGGTGTGGAAGGGAAGAAAGTTGCCGGGTCGGATGGGCAACAGCCGCGTTACTGTGCGGCACCTGGACGTAGTCACAGTGGATGTCGAGAAGAACCTGCTGCTGGTTCGGGGCGCTGTTCCCGGTGGTAGCAACGGCTTCGTACTGGTGCGTAAACCGAACGTCGGCAAGTAGTCTGTCGCGGACGGACGACCAACACTGAATGAGGCTTGGAAGATGTTGAAAGCACTGGCAGTAAGTACCAGAGAAGGGCAGAAGAAGAAGGAGGTGGCGCTTTCAGCGTCTCTCTTCGGAATCGAGCCCAACGAGCACGTCATGCATGAGGCCGTCCGCACGTATCTTGCGAATCAGCGGACCGGCACCGTGAAGACGAAGACGAGAAGTGAAGTCAGCGGTGGTGGGCGGAAGCCGTGGCGCCAGAAGGGAACCGGCCGAGCTCGAATCGGGTCCAGCCGTGTAGCGCACTGGCGTGGTGGAGGCCTTGCCTTTGGTCCCAGGCCGCGAGATCACAGCATGCGGCTTCCGAAGAAGATCCGGAGACTCGCTCTCAGATCGGCCCTCTCTACGAAGGTCGCCATGGACGAGATCCGTATCATCGAGGACTTTGAGCTGTCATCCGTGAGTTCGAAGGAGATGGCCTGTATCCTCAAGAACATGGGTATTACCAGAGAGAAAACGCTTCTGGTGATGAAGGACACCGACAAGATGGTTCTCATGTCCTCACGGAACATCAGGAATCTTAAGGTCGGATTGGCTCGGGAACTGAACACGTATGATCTCCTGCATGCTGAGATCGTCGTGATGACGGAAAGCGCCCTCGGCGCTGTCGAGGAGGTCTTTGGAGAATGAAGCGCGATCCGAGAAGCATAATCCTGGAGCCAGTGATCACGGAGAAGTCGGCACGCGGCCGGGAGCTGTACAACAAGGTCGTCTTCGTCGTCGCCCGTGATGCCAACAAGATCGAGATTGGCAAAGCCGTCGAGGAGCTTTTCAGTGTTACGGTCCTCGGCGTGCGAACGATGTCGGTGTCCGGCAAGCTCAAGCGCCTCGGTCGGTTTGAGGGACGGCGTGCCGGATGGAAGAAGGCGATCGTGACCCTGAAGGAAGGCGATTCGATCGAGTTCTTCGAGCACGCATAGAAAACGGTGAGAGTTGGGAGTTACTCAAGATGGCTGTCAAGAGATTCAGGCCGGTCACGCCAACACTCCGGTACAAGACGGTGTCCTCCTTCGCCAGCATTACGAAGAGTACGCCTGAGAAGTCGCTTCTTGAACCCCAGAAGAGGACGGGGGGCAGGAACAATCAGGGCAGACTCACATGTCGGCACCGTGGCGGCGGACACAAGCGAATGTATCGGATCATAGACTTTCGGCGCAACAAGCACGATGTGCCGGCAAAAGTCGCGTCGATCGAGTACGACCCTAACAGGTCGGCCAGGATCGCACTCCTGCACTATGTTGACGGGGAGAAGCGTTACATCCTGGCGCCGGACAAGCTCTCGGTTGGGGACATGATCTCCTCGGGCGAGAAGGCGGAGCTCAAGCCGGGCAACGCCCTTCCACTCAGGCGGATCCCTCTGGGCATGACGATACACAATATCGAGCTCAGGCGTGGCGCTGGTGGTCGGCTCGTGCGTGGAGCAGGAACGTCTGCACAGCTCATGGCGCGCGAAGGCAAGTACGCGCATGTGCGGCTTCCTTCGGGAGAGGTGAGGCTTGTCGACGCAGAGTGTTACGCGACCTTAGGGCAGGTCGGTAACCTCGAACACGAGAGTATCGTCCTCGGCAAAGCCGGGCGCTCGAGGTGGTTGGGCCGGCGTCCATCGGTGCGTGGAGTGGCGATGAACCCGGTTGACCATCCGATGGGTGGTGGCGAGTCGAAGTCGTCCGGTGGACGGCATCCCTGCTCGCCGTGGGGGGTACCGGCGAAAGGTGGGAAGACGCGAAGGAAGAAGTCGTCCGACCGCATGATCGTCGCGTCGAGAAAGAAGAAGAGAAGGTAGACACCGCTTTGGAGCGCGCTGAAGCGCGCGAATGGCGAGCGTCTGCCGGTATAGAGGGAGTCCTAGGGAGGAGCTGGAGCCCAATGGGTCGTTCGACAAAGAAGGGGCCGTTCATTAACGAGAAGCTTCTTAAGAAGGTCCGTTCACTGGACAGGGCGGGTGAGAAGCGCGTGGTCCAGACTTGGGCAAGAAGCTCCGTGATACCTCCGGAATTCGTTGGTCACACTATTGCCGTGCACAACGGAAACAAGTTCATCCCGGTCTACATCACGGAGAATATGGTCGGCCACAAGCTCGGAGAGTTCGCATTTACGAGGACGTTCAGGTCCCATCGCAGCAGGGAAGCGACGGCGAAGAGACGGTAGTTCGCTGAGCCTGCACCAGGTGTCGCCGGTTGGCACGGACAATATGGCGTCGGCTGGCAGTGATTGAGCAACGCTGGAGAGCACGGACGATGGAAGCACGCGCGAGAGCAATGCATGTACGCATGGCCCCACGGAAAGTTCGCCAGGTTATCGACCTCATCCGTGGCAAAGGTGTTGAGGAGTCGTTTCACACGCTTCAGTTTGTGAAGCGTGCCGCCAAAGTGCCGGTGGAGAAGGTGCTCAGGTCGGCGGTTGCGAACGTCTTCAACAACACGAAAGAAGGCGCCCATCTGGAGCCGTCTGACCTCTTTATCAAGACTGCCTTCGTTGATGAAGGTCCGACAATGAAGAGATTCAGGCCGCGCGCTATGGGTAGGGCGACGATGATTCGCAAGAGAACCAGCCACATCACGATCGTGGTGGGCGCAAAGAGCGAGAAGAAGGCGTAGGACGGAGGAGCAAGAGTGGGTCAGAAAGTACATCCAGTCGGTATGAGGCTCGGCATCAACAGGACTTGGAAGTCCCGCTGGTTTGCCAAGAAGAACTATGCCGAGCTCCTCAAGGAAGATCTGACCATCCGGAAATACGTCGGGATGAAGCTTTCCCGTGCAGGTATTTCCGATGTGGTCATCGAGCGGAAGGCCGACAAGGTCGTGGTCAACGTCAGAACGGCGCGGCCAGGGATCGTGATCGGGCGGAAGGGCATCGAAGTTGAGAGACTGAGCAAAGAACTCGAGCATCTGACCGGCAAGGAGATCAAGATCAATATCCTTGAGGTCAAGCGGATTGAGCTCGATGCCAAACTCGTCGCAGAACACATCGGCAGGCAGCTCGAACAGAGAATGGGGTACAGGCGGGCGATGCGAAAGGCCTCGGAGTCGGCAATGCGGCTCGGAGCCAAGGGAATCAAGATCAGATGTGCGGGGAGGCTCGGAGGCGCTGAGATGGCACGCGTCATGGAGCACCGTGAAGGGCGCGTGCCGTTGCATACGCTGCGCGCAGATATTGATTTTGCCAAGGCCACCGCGAAGACCAGTCACGGCACCGTTGGTGTCAAGGTCTGGATCTTCAAGGGTGAGAAGCTTGGCAACCAGATTGAGGAAGAGACTCAGGCCAAATCCGGAGATCGAGATCGCGGTGGCAGGAAGCCGTATCGAGGGGCACGGAAGGATCAAGGCAGGAGCGATAGGCCGAGACGGGATACGCGCAGCCGCGGAGACTCGCGGGGGCGGCCCAGCAGGCCCTCTTCCCACGGCAAGTCCGAAGCCACTACGGCCAAGACTGGTGCCGGTGACAAGGAGTAGGTTGAAGCACACCGAGGGTTACAGTTATGCTCGAGCCTAAGAGAACCAAGTACCGAAAGCAGCAGAAGGGCCGCAATACCGGCATGTCGAAGGGTGCGACATCGATCGATTTCGGCGAGTACGGTTTGCGGGCTCTCGAGGCGGGGTGGATCACATCCAGGCAAATTGAGGCGGCGCGAGTTGCTATTACCAGGCACATGAAGCGCCAAGGCAAGCTCTGGTTCAGGATCTTTCCGGATAAGCCGGTCACGAAGAAGCCGGCTGAGACCAGAATGGGGAAGGGCAAGGGCGCGTTCGATCATTGGGTCGCCGTCGTGAAGCCTGGCCGCATCATCTGCGAACTCGAGGGTGTGGACGAGGCACTGGCACGCGAGTGTCTGGCCTTGGCCAGCCACAAGCTACCCCTGAAGGTAAAGTTCACGATCAGGGAAATCTAGGAATCAGGAGCGACGGTTGTGAAGGCAAAAAAACTGAGGAGTCTGACCCGGATAGAGCTGGAGCAGCGCTTGCGCGAAGCAGGCGAAGAGCTCTTCAATCTGAAGTTCCAGCAGAAGACCGGTCAGCTGAGCAATCCGCTCAGGATTCGTGAGGTACGGAAGGATGTCGCGCGGCTTACGACCCTTCTGAAGGAACGTGAGGCGACGGGTGGAGAACCTGCCGCCGGCGGTGTCCAGCAGACTGAATAGGCCGAACAGGATCACAGGTGCGCGTGGACGTGGCGCGGCGCCGGAATCTGAGAACGGAGTGGGAGAGTATGTCCTCGACTGAGACGAGGGGTCGACGCAAGGCGAGAATCGGCGAGGTGGTCAGCGACAAGATGGAGAAAACCGTTGTTGTTGCGGTGACCAGACTTGTCAAGCACCCTCTCTATGGCCGTTTCGTGAAGCGTACGGCCAAGTATAAGGTGCACGATGAGAGTAATGAAAGTCGGACCGGTGATGTCGTCCGGATTGTTGAGACCCGGCCGCTCAGCAAGGATAAGCGGTGGCGTCTTGTGGAAATCGTCAAACGGGCTGAATAGCCGGTGACCCTTGCCTGGGAAGAGGCAGAACTATGATCCAGGAATACACAAAACTCAAGGTGGCGGACAATTCAGGAGCCAAGGAAGTACGCTGTTTCAAGGTGCTGGGTGGTTCCAGAAGGAAGTACGCTCGAGTGGGCGACATTGTTATCGCCAGCGTGAGGTCCGCCATTCCAGGCGGAAACGTGAAGAAGAAGGACATTGTGAGGGCAGTCATCGTCAGGACCAGGAAAGAGGTTGGACGCAGGGATGGGTCCTACATCCGGTTTGATGATAACGCTGCCGTGATTATCAGTGCTCAGAATGAGCCAGTTGGCACACGCATATTCGGGCCGGTCGCGCGGGAGCTTCGTGAGAAGAAATTCATGAAGATCGTCGCGCTGGCGCCTGAGGTTCTCTAGGCTGACACCCTGGAGGGATCGGCAAGATCGAGGGACGAGGATGCTGATAGCAAAGAATGACATAGTTGAAATCATTGCTGGTAACGACCGTGGCAAGCGGGGCAAGGTTCTCAGAGTGCTCCCTAAGTCGGATCGCGTTGTCGTGGAGGGCGTGAATTTCATCCACAGGCACACGAAGCCAAGGAGTCAAGGTGACCAGGGTGGTATCATTGAGAAGGAAGCCCCGGTTCACGTCTCCAACGTCAAGCTTGTCTGTTCGAAGTGCAACAAGGGTGTACGGATCAGGACGAAGATCCTGGCCGATCGCAGCAAGACCCGGGTCTGCGCGCAGTGCGGTGAGATGATCGAACGGAGATAGGGGCGGCAGCGCAACCTGGTTGGTGGGGGAAGGATACCGGAGTCAGAGCGATGACACGTTTCGATGAGAAGTACCGGAGTGAAGTAATGGGAGCGCTGACGAAGCGTTTCAACTACAGTAACCGGATGATGGTGCCTCGCATGTCTAAGATCGTCGTCAACATGGGGTTGTCTGAGGCCAAGGACGATATCAAGATCCTCGACAGTGCGATGAAAGAACTTGCATCCATCACTGGGCAGAAGCCCAAGATGACCAGGGCGAAGAAGTCGATCGCGAATTTCAAGCTCAGAGAGGGCACGCCGATCGGCTGCAAGGTGACGCTGCGGGGAACTCGCATGTATGAGTTCTTTGACAGGCTGGTCACGATTGCCATTCCGCGAATCCGTGACTTCCGTGGTTTGCCTGCGGATTCTTTTGACGGTCGTGGCAATTATTCATTCGGTCTTCAGGAGCACGTAGTTTTTCCCGAGATCGAGTACGACAGCGTGAGCATGATGAAGGGTATGGACATCACAATCGTGACCACCGCGAACACGGACGAGGAGGCCTTTGAGTTTCTGAAGCTCATGAGCTTGCCATTCGTGCGGTAGTGCGGCAAAGGGGTGTGAAGTGGCGAAGAAGTGCTTGGTTGAGAAACAGAAGAGGACACCGAAGTTCAAAGTGCGTGCGTACACCCGTTGCCACAGGTGTGGCCGGACCCGCGCGTACATGCGTGACTTCGGGCTTTGCCGCATATGTTTCCGGGAGCTTGCTCTGAACGGGGAGATTCCGGGAGTGGTGAAGGCGAGTTGGTGAGCTGCTCACGGGTTGTCAGGCAGGCTTGCAGGTGAGCTGGTGTAGCGGTTGAGAAGCCGAGACCGGCGAAGCCTGAACATATGAGACGAGATAGGCCAGACTGAAGGGCTGCCGCGCGTCGCATCGCGGATCGAGAAGTGACGCGGACGGGCCCGGGGAGAGAAAAACTATGATGACCGATCCGGTCGCCGACATGCTGACTCGCATACGGAACGCATGCAGGGCGAGCAAGAGGAGCGTCGATATCCCAGCATCGAAATTCAAGATCGCGATTGCTGAGGCGCTTCTGAGAGAGAAGTTCATCAAGGACCTGAAGGTGAGAGAAGATGGACCGCAGGGGACTCTGAGGGTCTATCTGAAGTACACACCGGAAGGCAAGAGCATCATCAGCGAGATTAAGAGGATCTCGAAGCCCGGACTCAGGCGGTATGTGGGTGCGGACGAGATCCCGCGAGTGAGAAGCAATTTCGGGACCGCTATCATCTCGACCCCCAAGGGGGTCTTGACGAGCAGGGAGTCCCGCAGAGAGCATGTTGGGGGCGAGCTGCTCTGCACGATCTGGTAGTCGTCGGAGACGGTAGCGCGATCGACCTGGTCGGGCACATCGCGGAGCAAGGAGAATCTGGATGTCGAGAATAGGCAGGTTACCCATAGAGATCCCGGCTGGGGTGACGGTAACCGTGGGCGAGGGAGAGATCAAGGTGAAGGGTCCCAAGGGAGAATTGGGCCTGGATATACCGGACTCCATAGAGGTGAGCATCGACGGCAGCATACTGACCGTCGGGCGTCTCTCTGATATGAAGGCGGCGCGAGCTTTACACGGAACCATCCGCGCGAGAATCGCGAATATGGTCACCGGGGTCTCCGCTGGATATATCAAGAACCTGGATATCATCGGCGTGGGATACAGCGCCGAGATTAAGGGGAACAAACTGGTTCTGAAGCTAGGGTTCTCGCACTTGTGCGAGTTCACGACGCCGGCGGGGATCGAGATTGAAGTTCCTGCGCCGACGAGAATCGTGGTGAAGGGCATCGATAAGCAGGTCGTTGGCCAGGCAGCGGCTGAAATCAGAGCTTTCCGCCCACCGGAGCCCTACAAGGGCAAGGGCATCAGATATCACGACGAGCATGTGAGGCGTAAGGCAGGTAAGCTGGCAGTATCAACTGGAACATAGACCACAGAGGTCTTAAGACCACGATAGGGCTGGTGAGAAGCAATGAAGGGTAGGACAAACGCAAAAAGTGTAGGTAGAGCCCGGCGGAGGCGCAGCATTCGGAAACGAGTGACTGGTGTAACATCTCGCCCGAGGCTGAGCGTGTTCAGGAGTCTGAAGCACACATATGCCCAGCTCATTGACGACACAAAGGGCGTAACACTCGTGGAGGCGTCAACGCTGTGCGAGGATGTGAGGAAGGTGCTGGGTAGCGGCCATCACACGCGTACTGACGAGAGCAAGGTCGTCGGTACCATTCTGGCACGCAGAGCCCTCGACAAGGGAATCAAGCTGGTCAGTTTCGACAGGGGCGGCTATTTGTACCACGGTCGTGTCCGGGCACTGGCGGACGCAGCGCGTGAGGGCGGATTAGAGTTCTAGCCTGGTCGCCTTCGGGAGGGAGTTTACGTTCGATGGCTATGAGACAGCCGAGAGGTAGAGGAGGCCGGGATCGAGGTCGTGATTCCAGGGTTCCTGAGTTCGAAGAGCGCGTCATCCACATTAACCGTGTTGCCAAGGTTGTGAAGGGTGGGCGGAGATTTGGTTTCAACGCTCTGGTGGCTGTGGGTGATGGCAAGGGAAAGGTCGGTATTGGGCTTGGCAAGGCCAACGATGTTGCCGAGTCGATCCGCAAGGGCACAGAAGTAGCGAAGAAGAACATGATCACGGTGGCAATGATCGGCTCAACCGTGCCGTTTGAAGTGCTTGGCAGATTTGGAGCCGGAAGAGTTCTTGTGAAGCCGGCAAGCCCAGGTACGGGAATCGTGGCCGGCGGCAAGGTCCGTGCGGTCATGGAGTGTGCGGGTGTGAAGGACGTGCTGGCCAAGTCACTGGGTTCCAACACGCCACACAATGTTGTCAAGGCCACCATGGAGGCCTTGAAGGAGATGCGTTCCGCCGCAGATGTTGCGAAGGAAAGAGGGCTGAGCGTCATGGAGATGTTCGGCACGTCCAAGGGGGCGGATCATGTTGCGTAAGGTCAAGATCCGCCAGATCAAGAGCACCATCGGGCGTGGCGTGAAGCAGAAGAGGACGATCCGGGCACTCGGGATCAGGCGCATGCACCAGGAGGTCGTGCTGGTTGAGACTCCTCAGGTGCGAGGTATGATAACGAAGGTGCTGCATCTTCTCGAGGTTGAGGAGCTGAGCGAATAGGATAAGCTTGCAGAACCCAAACCCAAACGAGCAAGGATGACACTACGATGAGGTTGAATGAGCTCAAGCCTGCTGAGGGTGCTCACAAGTCCAGGCGTCGCGTCGGTCGCGGTCCGGGCTCCGGGCGTGGCAAGACAAGCGGACGTGGGCATAAGGGCCAGAAATCCCGTTCAGGTGGTGGCATACCTGCTTGGTTTGAGGGCGGACAGATGCCTCTCACGCGACGGGTGCCGATCAAGGGTTTCAGGAACTACACCAGAAAGACGCATGAGATCATTAATGTTAGTGATCTGGAACGATCGGGTCTGGAAGGTGAGGTTACGGTCGATGTGCTTCGTGCGAGCGGTATCGTCTCGGGTTCGAGGAAACCGGTCAAGGTGTTGGGGAACGGCGAGATCTCGAGACCGCTCAATCTGAAGATTCATGCAATCAGCGCGAAAGCGCGCGAGAAAGTTGAAGCAGCCGGCGGCACTGTCGAGCTGATCAAGTAAGGCAGAGAAAGGCACCAGTCATGCCCAACGTGTTTCAGAGCCTTAAGAGCATCTTCAAGATCCCCGAGCTGAAGCGGCGTGTGCTCTTCACGCTCATGATCCTGATTGTCTACAGGGTCGGCGGGCACGTGCCGACTGCAGGTGTCAATGGGAGCGCGCTGTCGATCTACTTCAAATCCCAGCAGGGTTCCTTTCTGGGCCTCTACGACATGTTCGTGGGAGGCGCCTTTTCAAACGCCACTATCTTCGCACTGGGCATTATGCCGTACATCAGCGCGTCGATCATTCTGCAGCTCTTCTCGGCAGTCATTCCGTACTTCGAGAAGCTGAGCAAGATGGGTGAGGAAGGGCGGAAGAAGATCACGCAGTACACGCGGTACGGGACCGTGATGCTGGCGCTCGTGCAGTCGTTCGCGATGAGCACGTACCTGCAGCATCTGCCTGCGGTGGAGGGGCTGCCTATCGTACCGTCGCCGGGTCTCGGATTTACGCTTCTTACGATGCTCACAATGACAGCGGGTACCGTCTTCATCATGTGGCTCGGCGAGCAGATAACCGACAGAGGCATCGGGAACGGCATATCTCTCATTATCTTCATCGGTATCGTGGCGAGGTACCCGCACGATTGGCTGAACACGTTCCGCGCCGTCAGATCCGGTACACTGAACGTCTTCGGTCTGATCTTCCTGGGCGCAATCATGGTCGGTATCATAGCCGGCGTAGTTATCATGACGCAGTCGCAGCGCAGGATCCCGGTACAGTATGCGAAGAGGGTGGTGGGACGAAAAGTCTACGGTGGTCAGAGCACGCACATACCACTGAAGCTCAACACTGCCGGTGTTATCCCGGTCATCTTCGCGCAGGCACTGATCATGTTCCCGGCGACGTTGGCTGGTTTCATGACGGGCAACACGTTCATGCAGGACATAGCGGCCGCTCTGCAGCCGGGCCAGTGGATTCATACAACTCTGTACGTACTGATAATCGTGTTCTTCGCGTATTTCTACACGGCGATCGTGTTCAATCCGGTTGATCTGGCGGATAACATGAAGAAGTACGGAGGTTTCATCCCCGGCAAGCGTCCGGGCAAGAAGACAGCCGAATATATCGACAGCGTCCTGACCAGGATCACACTTCCGGGAGCCATCTTCCTGGCGTTCATCGCGGTCTTGCCGTACTTCCTGATGCAGAAGCTCCATGCGCCATTTATGTTTGGCGGCACCGGCCTTCTCATCGTCGTCGGCGTTGGACTGGATACGTTGTCGCAGGTCGAATCGCACCTCCTTATGCGTCACTACGATGGCTTTATGAAAAAGGGTAAGCTGAGAGGACGCAGGCGCTAGGGGCCATCTTCCAGATTCCGCTGTGGTTTCGGACATGGGAGAGGGATACGAGAGCAGGGGGGGGCAGTTGTGATTGTCGTTCTGTTGGGAGCGCCCGGTGCTGGGAAGGGTACTCAGGCAAAGCGAATGGGCTCAGCAATGGGGGTGAAGCACTTCTCGACCGGAGACCTCTTAAGACAGGCGGTTGAGAGTGGGACCGAGCTTGGGGTCCGAGCGGCTGAGTACATGGAGTCCGGTACCCTCGTGCCCGACGATATCATGCTGGCGCTTGCCGGCGAGCTTCTCGATCGCAAGGGGCCTGGAGTGGGCGTGATTCTGGATGGTTTTCCGCGGACGTTGCCTCAGGCGAAGGGGCTGGACCAACTGCTTGAGGACCGAGGAGAGACCATCGGTCTGGTCATCCTGCTCGACATAGAGGAAGATGACGCGGTAGAGAGGTTGTCGAGTCGCGTTTCATGTCCGGAGTGTGGAAGCGTGCACAATCTTGCTACAGACCTACCGATGACCACCGGCTTGTGTGATGCTTGTGGTGGAACACTCGTTCGCCGGTCGGACGACATACCGGAGAAGATTGAGCATCGGTTTGAGCAGTACCAGAGTGAGACCCATCCGACGATCGAGTACTACCGGTCGCAAGGCAGACTTGATACGGTCGATGCTGGCCGCCCTATCCATGAGGTTCAGAAAGCGATAGAGGAGATACTCCATCGCAAGAGCGGACCGCAGGTGGCAGGATGATCAATATACGTAGCAGTGAAGAGATCGAGCTCATACGTGGGAGCGCAAGACTGGTCGCGCAGTCCCTCGACCTTGCGGCCGAGTTGGTCAGGCCGGGGGTGACGACAGGCGAGCTCGACAGAGAGATCGAGGCTTTCATAAGAAGTCATGGGGGAACCCCGGAGTTCAAGGGTTTCCACGGTTACCCCGCGACGATCTGTGCTTCGGTGGACGAAGAGGTCGTGCACGGGATCCCGGGGAAGAGGGTTCTTGAGGGAGGGAGCATTGTCGGCATTGATATCGGCGTTCGGAAGAACGGATATGTCGGCGACGGCGCGAGAACCTTCATCGTGGGAGAGGCGTCCGAGGAGGCGTTGAGCTTGGTTGGAACCACGCTCGATGCTCTCATGGCAGGACTCGAGGTTGTCAGAGAAGGTGTACATCTCTCCGATGTCTCGAATGCAATTCAGCAGGTCGCGGAGTCGAAGGGCTACTCCGTAGTAAGGGCGCTTGCGGGACATGGTGTCGGGACGGATCTGCACGAGCCGCCCGAGGTTCCTAACTACGGTCCCCGCGGGTTCGGGCCGATTCTCAAGGTCGGCATGGTGCTCGCGATCGAGCCAATGATCAACGCGGGCGGACTGGGAGTGAAGACGCTGGAGGATGGTTGGACGGTTGTGACGACCGACAACCGGTTGTCGGCGCATTTCGAGCACACGGTGGCAGTAGGTTCA
Organism: Candidatus Eiseniibacteriota bacterium; assembly: GCA_030600655.1. Classification (GTDB taxonomy): domain Bacteria; phylum Joyebacterota; class Joyebacteria; order Joyebacterales; family Joyebacteraceae; genus Joyebacterum. Next base: position 2,609 of record JAUVLP010000045.1, on the reverse strand, counting down.
GAGGGGGCCGACATACTGACCGTCGCCTAGCGTTGCCTGGCGATGCGCGGACTCCGGATGAAGGAATGATCTGGGAGAGTTGATGGCTAAGCAGAAGGGCATCACCGTTGAGGGCGTAGTGAATGAGGCGCTACCGAACGCCATGTTCAGAGTCGAGTTGGACAACGGACATAAGGTTCTGGCTCACATTTCAGGGAAGATGCGTATGCACTACATCAAGATTCTTCCCGGGGACAGGGTGACAGTAGAGATCTCTCCCTACGACTGGTCACGGGGACGCATCACGTACAGATACAAGTAGGATCCACGCATAGAACGATTGACCGGGAGGACTTATGAAGGTGCGATCTTCAGTGAAGAAGATCTGCGAGCACTGCAAGATCATCAAGAGACACGGGAAGATCCGTGTCATCTGCGAGAACAAGCGGCACAAGCAGGTTCAAGGATAGCAACGGAAAAGGGAGGTTACCTCGATTGGCGCGCATTGTAGGTGTTGACGTACCAGATAATAAGAGGGTCGTCGTTGCGCTCACATATATCTTCGGCATCGGTCGAACGACGTCGGTGAAAATCCTTCAAGAGGCGGGGATCGATCAGGACGAGAGGGTGAAGGATCTCACGACTGACCAGATCGGGCGCATTAGGAATATCATCGAGAGCAGTTACCGCGTGGAGGGCGGTCTCAGGACTGAGATCTCCCTGTGCATCAAGCGTCTGAAGGATATCGGCAGTTACAGAGGTTGGCGCCATAGGCGTGGTCTTCCTGTTCGTGGACAGCGGACGAAGACGAACGCCCGTACCAGAAAGGGACCGAAGAAGACGGTTGCCGGGAAGAGAAAGGCGCCGGGTAAGAAGTAGCTCATCTGTGTAGGAGGTCAAGTTGGCTCAGCGCAAGAAGAAGCAGGTTGAGCCCGATGGTGTCGCGCACATAAGGGCCAGCTTCAACAACACGATCGTGACTCTGACTGATTCGAAGGGAAACACGATTTCGTGGGCCAGTGCAGGCAAGGTCGGATTCAGAGGTTCAAAGAAGAGCACGGGTTTCGTCGCGCAATTGGTGGCGACAAACGCCGCGGAGCAGGCGATTCCGATGGGTCTGAGGCGGGTTGATGTCGAGGTGAAGGGACCCGGACCTGGTCGCGAGGCCGCCATTCGTGCTTTGCAGGCTGCAGGTCTCAAGATATCGGCGATCAGGGACGTGACGCCGATTCCTCACAACGGCTGCAGACCGCCGAAGAAGCGACGGGTATAGAAGACGGAGGATCACTAGATGGCGACGTATCATGGTCCGCGGTGCAAGCAGTGCCGCCGCCACGGGATGAAGCTCTTCCTGAAGGGGCAGCGTTGTTCGACCGACAAGTGTGCCTTTGAGAGAAGAGCGTACGGCCCCGGCGAGCACGGCAACACGAGACGCAGGCGCAAGACAACGGAGTACGGCCTGCAGCTCAGAGAGAAGCAGAAGGCCAAGAGGATCTACGGCGTTCTCGAGAAGCAGTTCAGGAACTACTACAAGGAGGCGGAGCGCCAGAAAGGCGTAACCGGCGTGAATCTTATGCGTCTCCTGGAACTGAGACTGGACAACGTTATCTACAGACTGGGTTTCGCCCCTTCGAGATCCGCAGCACGCGAACTCGTCGTGCATGGGCATTTCCTGGTCAACGGGCGGAAGGTCGATATCCCATCGTATCTCGTTAAGGCAACAGACGAGATTACCGTGCGGGACAGGTCGAAGAACATCCCTGAGATCAAGGAGTCAGTGGACGGCAAGGCCGGCGTAGGCACGGTGGAGTGGCTCGAACTCGATCCCAAGAAATTCATTGGGCGCGTGCTCGACCTCCCGTCAAAAGCTCAGATTCCGACACCCGTTAATGAGCAGCTCATCGTCAACTACTACTCCAGGTAGTTCTTGACTGCGGTGACGGTGGCCAACGCATCGAGGAGGCCGGCGGACAATGAAGTGGAAGAACCTAAGAATGCCAGACGACATCGTCTGGGACAGAGGAACGATAACGGGCTCATACGGGAAGCTGAGGGCGGAGCCGCTTGAGCGCGGGTACGGCGTCACAATCGGCAACTCGCTCCGGCGCGTGCTGCTCTCGTCTCTTCAGGGCGCAGCGGTAACCGGTGTCAAGATCGAGGGAGTCCTGCACGAGTTTTCGGTCGTGCCGGGCGTTACAGAAGACGTGACGGAGCTGATTCTCAATCTGAAGCTGCTTGACGTTCGGCTTCTCAGCGACGGTCCAGAGACATTGTACCTGAAGGCCGATTCGGAAGGTGAGATTAAGGCGTCTGATTTTGCGCCGAACCCAAACATTGAGATCATGAATCCTGAGCTCCACGTCGCAACGCTAGGGCCGGATGCGAGCTTGGAGATGGACATTGTGATCGATGCGGGCAGGGGATACATCCAGGCTGAGGAACATGTGTTCGAGGATGCGCCGGTAGGGTTCATTCCTATCGACTCAGTCTTCTCTCCGGTCAAGCGGGTTCACTATGAGGTTGAGAACACGCGAGTCGGACAGCGTACGGACTACGACAAGCTCTCAATCGAGGTCTGGACGAACGGAACGGTTACTCCCGAGGACGCCATGTCCTTCGCGGCGAAGATC
>JAUVLP010000069.1 GCA_030600655.1 Candidatus Eiseniibacteriota bacterium | reverse complement strand
GGAGAGTACAGTATCTCGGAGATGTACGCCGGCACGTACACGGTGACGGCTACGAAGACTGACTGGTCGACGGGTGTAGTAGAAGGTGTGGTGGTGAGCGAAGGTGTGGTGACTTCCGGCGTCGACATGGTCCTGACGCCGACGGAGACATACGAGTATTGTGAGAGCCCGTCACTGTCGATCCCCGACAACAGTCCGGCAGGCGTTTACGACTACCTGACGTTCCCTGACGACGTTGAGATCAGCGGGGTTGAGATCTACGTGAACATCACCCACACGTACATCGGAGATCTGATCGTAGAGATCACATCTCCTGAGGGTACGACGGTGCGTCTGCATGACCGTTCGGGTGGCAGCGCAGACAACATCATCGGGTGGTATCCTGGAGACCTTACCGTCACCGGCCCGGGCTCTCTTGATGACCTGATCGGAGAGAACGCAGGTGGCGAGTGGAGCATCTGGGCCAGCGACAACGCGGGTGCGGATGTCGGCATGCTGAACGACTGGTGCGTTCGTGTGACAGGTAGTGGCGGTACCGGGGTGGATGATATGGATATCCCCCGCACGTACGTTCTCGGTGGTGTGAGCCCGAACCCGTTCAACCCGATGACAACGGTGACGTACGCAATGCCGTCCTCGGGTCACGTGGAGCTTTCGGTGTACAACGTTGCCGGTCAGCTGGTGAAGGTTCTTGTGGATGGACCGGAGACCGCGGGTTGGCATGCCGTGACGTGGGACGGCCGCGACGACCATGGTGGTTCTGTGGCATCCGGCGTCTACTTCGCCCGGATGATGGCGGACGGCTTCACGGGCAGCACGAAGATGGTCCTTCTGAAATAGGATCCGGATCTGATACAAACACGGGAAACGGGGTCCACCGGCACGGTGGGCCCCGCTTCCGTTATCGCTTCCGAACTGGGAGACCGGTTCCGATTTCGCCATTGATTTCGATGCGCCGATTGCGGCGTTTGGATTCTACGGATTCTACGACACCGAGGACACATTCACTCGCATCGAGTTTGGCAACACCGGGTCGAGCGCCGACTACTTCGGATTCGACGATATGACCATCGGTACGCTCGAGCAGGTCAATCCTGTTCCAGAGCCTGCCACGCTGCTTCTCATGGGTAGCGGACTTCTCGGCCTTGTCGGTACCATTACGAGGCGCAGGAAGCGCTAGATACGGACGCAGAGAACGAAATACTATTGAGGGGGGAGAAGGAACCATCTTTCTTCCCCCTCTTGCTTTGAGAGTGCAGGATCCCCACCGGATTCATCACTTGACCACTGTCACGCAGAGTATAGACTGAATTAACATGTCCGGAGGGTTTTCTTCCAGGAGGAACTTATGGCTCGTCGAGAGAGGTGGGCAAGCAGGCCCGCCTTTATTATGGCGGCGATCGGCAGTGCGATAGGACTTGGCAACCTGTGGCGTTTTCCTATGGTCGCGTACGAGAATGGCGGAGGCGCGTTTCTGATTCCGTATATCGTCGCGCTTCTCACGGCAGGTGTTCCGCTGATGATTCTCGAGTATGCGCTTGGACAGAGGTACCAGAAATCCTCTCCAGGATCTCTCCGGGAGGTCAAGCCGGGCTTCGAGATGATAGGCTGGTGGGCCCTTGGCATCGGAGCCTCTATCTCGTTCTACTATGCCGTCATAATGGGGTGGTGTTGGGACTACCTGATCTACTCGTTCAAACAGCCATGGGGCAACGCGCCCGAGGAATTTTTCCACAGTGTCCTCAGGCTTTCATCTGGTCCGGGCGAGTTCGGAGGGATATCGTGGCCCGTGCTCCTGGGCCTGGCCGCTACTTGGATCTCCATCTACTGGATAATCAAGAAGGGCGTCCTGAGAGTTGGCAAGGTGGTTATGATCACCGTCCCGCTTCCGGTTCTCCTGACGCTCTTTATTCTGATCCGTGGACTCACGCTTCCTGGGGCGCTCGATGGGATCCGGTACTATCTGACGCCCGATTTCAGTGCTCTTCTGAGTGGCAAAACGTGGCTACAGGCATATGCACAGGTCTTCTTCTCGTTGAGTCTTGGGTTCGGTATTCTTACCGCATACGCGAGCTATCTGCCGAAGCGCTCCGACATCACCAACAACGCCTTTATCACAAGCTTCGCCGATGCGGGCTTTGCTTTCTTTGCGGGTTTCGCCGTGTTCAGTATTCTAGGTTATCTGGCTCAGGCGCAGGGCGTGCCGGTCGGGGAGGTTGTGACGGGTGGTCCGAGCCTGGCGTTCGTGGTCTACCCTACGGCCATCAGCCTCATGCCGGCTGCACCTCTCATTGCAGCGATATTCTTTATAACACTTCTCACTCTCGGTATCGATTCAGCTTTCTCGATCGTCGAGGGTGTAGTTTCGGGCGTGCGGGACAAGTGGCGCATCTCACAGAACGGAGCGGCGGCTGGATTCTGCACCTTCGGTTTCCTCGTAGGTGTCGTCTACACAACAGGATCCGGTCTCTACTGGCTCGACATCGTTGACCACTGGATGAACAACTACGGGCTTGTGGTCATTGGATTTCTGGAGTGCATCGCAATTGGTTGGTTCTTCGGTACCAAGAAGCTCAGGGCGTACATCAATGAGGTATCCGATTTCAAGATCGGCTGGTGGTGGGATCTCTTCATCAAGTGGCTGATTCCCCTGGCATTGGGCTGGGCGCTTGTCGCGAACATTGTTGAGGAGCTGAGAGTCCCATACGAGGAGTATCCCACATGGGCGCTCCTCGTGGGTGGCTGGGGCGTTGTTGCCGTCATAATCATCATTGCCGGCGTCCTCACCCGCCTGCCTTGGCTTGAGAAGAAGGAGGGCAAGTGATGCCGGTCACAGCATGGGTCATGAGCATACTGGTGAGTCTGGTGCTCTATGGCGGTCTGGGTTGGTGCATCGCGATTGCGGTCCGGAAGGGAAGGGAAGAGAGTGGGAAAAAGTAGCGTGAGCCGGGAACGCAAAAGTGCTCTCAGCGTGGCGCACTCAGAGAAGCGCGGTTGTTGGAGGGGCGCAGTTGTTGCGACAGTTCTCTCTGTTGTTGTCCTGTCAGGATTGTTCCAGGACGCACACGCAGTCTGGCCGCCGTGGGCGAAGGACAAGGATGTGCCCGACCCCATCTACCCAGATGTCACCTGCTCAGCCGATTGGCTCAGGGACCACCTGACTTCGCGAGGCGTTGTTGTTGTGGACGCGCGCGTTTCCAGACTCTACCTTGACGGGCACATTCCCGGAGCCATCTCCATTCCTGCGGAAGGCCTTCCTATCGCGGAGCGCGAGGGTGAGATCGCCCGCCTGTCAGCAGCGCTCGGCGGGGCTGGTCTTAGCGGTCGAGGGACGATCGTATGCTACGGAGAGGATACATGCTCCGATTACGTCGGGCTCATGTTCTGGGCGCTTGAGGTCTCCGGTTCCGAGGAGGTCATGCTTCTGAACGGAGGATACGAGCATTGGGTTTCCACCGGTGGGAGTGTCGAGACCACCGTGCGGACACTGTCGTCTGTGGCCTGGTCAATGGTCCCTGCCACAGAGTTCCTTGCGTCGTCTGAATACGTGGAGAGCATCTACGGCGTGAAGGGATTCGAGATCGTTGATACGCGAAGCCACGCTGACTGGGAAGGCCCCGTGGACGATCCCTCGGTCGGTCCGGTGGGCAGGGTGGGCCATATTCCGCACAGCCTCCAGTTTGACTTTGGCGAGTTCATTGGGAAAGACGGCCTTCTATTTTCTGCTGATGAATGCCGGGAGATCTTCTCAGTTCTTGGTCCGCGCCAGTCGAATCCAGTGAATCTGCAGGACGAGTTCATCATCCATGGAGACGGAAGCCCCGGGAGCGGTGCGATTGGCTACTGTTTTCTCAGACGAGCCGGCACCGCCGGAGTGAAGTATTTCCCGGGCGGCTGGAGTCGATGGATTGCGGATGAAGACCTTCCCGTCGTACGGTTCATCGGCGGGGAGGAGCTCAAGGTCCTCGTCGAACGGGAGCAGCGCTGGCCGTGGTCTGACTCTCCGATGGAGTCGTTTGTCTTTCTGGATGTGCGCCACTCGTCGGATTACGCGAAGGGGCACATCCCGGGGTCTGTCGTTCTCACATCGAGGCTTGTCGCCGACTCGCTCGATGTGTACATGGATCGCTACTGGCCGGAAGCCGATCGGGCTACCGTACCCATTGTGTCCTACTGCTACGGTCCGACATGTATCCGGAGCCGGTACTCGTCGACAGATGCGGCGCGGGCCGGTTTCCGTGACATTCAACGTTTCTATGGCGGCGTGCTCGAATGGCGCCAGGTCTCTGGGCGCATCGCGAAGTAGCGTCGAGGTATCGGCTCATCGCAGAGTGGTGCCGACAAATGGAGAAACCCCGCCCGGTGCATGCTGTCCGAGCGGGGTCTCGTGTCTTGTCGTGCCCCTGATTCTCGAGAATCAGTTGTGTAGCGCTTCTAGAAGCCGAACATGCTCTTGATCTTGCCCCACGTGCTCTTCTCTGTAGCACTTGGCTCTTCGGTAATCTCGATGTTGAGGCCGATCTCCTCAACATGATACACAGAGCCGTCGTGGAAGGTGACCATGTCGCACACGCTCAGGACATCATCGCCATTGTCTTCCCAGTTGATGATCTCCCATTCCATACAGAAGACAGGGTGCACTTCGTGCCATATCTCGCCCGTCGGGTCGCCGCCCGGCTCAGGGTCTGTTGGCTCCACCCAGTGGGGATCGCTCGGGATTGTGGGGACGAGGTAGTACGTGGGTCCGGTCCAGTCGATGTGGTAGCGGACGCCACCAAGGATGATGACATCGCATACGCTGACGATACCATCTCCGTTGTCCTCGTATCCATCCTGGATGTCGGTGAAGCAGAAGTTTGGGTGCAGCTCGTGCCATTCGGAGCCATCGGGCGGAATTGGATCAAGGATCGGTGAGCCCAGGAACTCCATATGCCGCTGTGCGGCGACGGGCACGACGAGAAGTGCGATTGCAGCAATTACTGCACAAATCCGCATAATGTCCTACCTTTCCGAATTCTGTGGGTTGGCTACGCGCCAACCACTCTACAGAGCGCCTCTCGAGCAGACGCTCTAAGCCGGGGCCGACACAGACAGCTTGACGATACCACAATCCTGATAGCAAGTCAATAAGGAAACGGGAGTCGTAATATGCTGCACTTGCATAGCTCGACCCACACAGCACGGCTAGAAAGCTGATCTTCTTCGGCTCCTGGATCCATGCGGAGTTACGCAAGATCCAGGCCCGTGAGGGTCTCATTCACATCCGAGCTTGACTCTCTAAATGCAGGAGGCTATCTTGTATATGAGTTGCAGGAACGCAACCCTTGGTGCAAAGGCCACTACTATGGCAATCAAGCGCGAGAAACTCCAATCAAAACACGGTGATGCCGATTGCGAGGACGTGATCCTCGATAGCATAGGAGAAGGAGTGTTCACGGTCGACTCCGACTGGCGAATCCGATCCTTTAATCGGGCTGCGGAAGAGATCACGGGAACATCGCGGAGCGACGCGATCGGGCGTCAGTGCTGGGATGTGTTCCGAGCAAGTATCTGCGAGTCTGCCTGTGCTCTCAGGGAGACGATGGAGACGGGCGAACGTGTCGCCGAGCGGCAGGCCTACATCATCAATGCGGCAGGAAAGCGGGTGCCCATCAGTGTGTCCACGGCACTCCTCAAGGACGATGGAGGAGGAGTCATTGGTGGGGTGGAGACCTTCAGAGATCTCAGCGTTGAGCAGGAGCTCCGGAGGGAGCTGGAGAGGCGCTACACGTTTGCCGACATGATCGGAAGGAACGAGCGCATCCAGGAACTGTTCGCGATTGTCCCCGATATCGCAGAGAGTGGCAGCACCGTTCTCATCCAAGGCGAGAGCGGCACGGGTAAGGAGCTTCTCGCGTTGGCGATCCACAGTCTCAGTGAGCGGGCCGAGGGGCCAATGGTTGTGGTCAACTGCGGGGCTCTGCCAGACACGCTCCTTGAGTCCGAGCTCTTCGGCCACAAGGCCGGAGCCTTTACTGACGCCAGGCGCGACAAGCTTGGACGCTTTGCCCTCGCCGAGGGGGGCACCATATTCCTTGACGAGATCGGCGACATATCGACTGCACTGCAGAGCAAACTTCTGAGGGTGCTTCAGAACGGAACATACGAACCACTCGGCGGGACGGAGACGCTCACTGCAGATGTCCGTATCGTCTCAGCATCCAATAGAAATCTTCCTGAACTCGTGGAGAGGGGGGAGTTTCGACAGGACCTCTTCTATCGCATAAACGTGGTGACCATTGAGGTGCCTCCTCTGCGCGAACGCAAGGATGACATCCCGCTTCTTGTCGATCATTTCATCGCGAAGTTCAACAGTCTCCGCAACCGTGATGTTTCGGGTGTTTCGAGCAGCGTGATGTCCATACTCATGGGCCACGACTTCCCCGGCAATATCCGAGAGCTCCAGAATATCGTCGAGCACGCCTTTGTCACCTGCAGATCAGGACAGATCGAACTCCGGCACCTGCCGGTCTATCTGAAGTCCAGCGCGGTATCTGCTGAGACTGGTGACCTGTTCTCCATGGAGGACCTGGAACGACAATTCCTCGTTTCGGCGCTTGAGAGAAACAACGGCAATCGTCTTGCAACGGCGCGTGAACTTGCCATCCACAAGACCACTCTCTGGCGGCGGATGAAGCGGTTGGGGTTGTTGTAGCGGGTTGCAGGCGCGCAACTCGGCGGCAGTGATGGGTTGCCATTACGCAACTCTTGTGGGGTTCCCACCTCAAGCAAGACTAGCCAGTCACCACGTTAACACACGCTGACATCAGAGGTTAGAGGATATGGAAGGAGCGGGCGCTCTCCTGGCACGGGGGATGCTTTGTAATGGCTCGGGGGTTGATCACACCGAGCGGCAAATGATGCGAGTCGACGGCTTTCAGGAGTGGCAAATGCGCGTAGGAATACCTATATGGGGCAGCAAAATCTCGCCGGTACTGGATGCTTCGGAGCAGCTCCTGGTGGTTGAGCTCACGGGAACGGAACGGTCTGATATCGAGACGGTGCAGCTCGGTGGGTGGGGGATGATGAGGCGCGCACGTCTCATCGGAGATCTTGGCTTGGATGTTCTGATATGCGGGGCGATCTCCGGCAGGTTGGCTGGGCTTCTCGCATGGAAGGATGTGCGGGTCATTCCGTGGGTGTCGGGTGAGGTTGAGGATGTTCTGAGAGCGTTCGTCGACGGTGATCTGTCAGGGAAGAAATTCGTAATGCCGGGTTGTCGCGGTGTGGGCCGTGGGGCTGGTCGCGGTGGATCCGGCAGAGGACGTCAAGGTGGAAGAAGACATGGAGGAGGCTAGGAGAATGAAAATAGCAGTGACATCTCGTGGACCGGAGATGGCGAGCGACGTGGATCCCAGATTTGGTCGCGCGAAGTGGTTTGTGATCGTCGATACGGAGACGGGCGAGTTCGAGGCGATCGACAACGAGAAAGGCGTTGAAGCAGGATCTGGTGCTGGTATACAGGCGGCGGCGCGCGTGGCTGGATTTGGGGTCGAGTATGTGCTGACAGGCCACTGCGGCCCTAACGCCTTCAGAACGCTCACGGAGGCCGGCGTGAAGGTCATCACGTCGGTGACGGGAACAGTGGAAGGAGCCGTTGAGAAGATCAAGCTGGGAGGACTGTCGCCTAGTGATGCGGCCGATGTGAATGGCCATTGGACTTAACAACAACAGGAGGTTGGTACGATGCCTAGAGGAGACAGAACGGGACCGAGTGGATTCGGACCGATGACGGGTAGAAGAGCCGGTTACTGTGCAGGGAATGATGTGCCGGGTTACGTGAGTACTGGAGGCGCAGGATTCGGGGTTGGCATGGGAGCCGGACGCGGCGGTTTTGCTGGTCGCGGTGGTGGCTTCGGAGGTCGTGGTGGTGGCGGTCGTGGTTGGCGGAACATGTACTATGCTACGGGACAGCCGGGATGGATGCGCGGACCGCGGATGACGCCGTGGAGTTATGGCGGCGACGGTGCGGTCGAGCCGTCCGTTCCACCGGTCGGCGCTGCGCCCGATGAAGCGACCGCTCTCAAGGCGCAGGCTGAGTACCTGGGTAGCGTGCTCGAGGATGTGCGCAAGCGACTGGCAGAGCTTGAGGCCGCGGCCGACGAATAGGGAGCCTCAATGAAGGTAGCCATTGCGAGCGGCAAAGGTGGCACAGGGAAGACGACCCTGGCCACGGGACTCGCACACCTGCTTGCCGCGAAGGATCATCTGACGACGTACGTTGATTGTGATGTCGAGGAGCCCAACGGACACATCTTCCTGAGACCTGGGATCGAGCGTTCGGAAGACGTCTCGATCCCGGTCCCGGCGATAGACCAGGAGCTGTGCACGAACTGCGGCAGGTGCTGTGAGATCTGCCGGTTCAATGCACTGGCCTGTCTGCCGGAGAAGGTGATGGTATTTCCCTCGCTCTGTCACGGATGTGGGGGGTGTACGCTCGTGTGTCCTGAAGGCGCCATCACGGAGGTGCCGCGGGTCGTCGGTGTTGTTGAGCGGGGCAGCGCCGGTGAACTGGGTTTCGTGCAGGGAAGGCTTGCAGTCGGAGAGGCGATGGCAACGCCCGTAATACGTGCCGTCAAGAAGGCCATTCCGACGGAAGGGGTAGTCATACTCGACGCCCCCCCGGGGACATCATGTCCCGTGGTGGAGACGATACGCGGGGTGGACTGGGTGGTTATGGTGACGGAGCCTACGCCATTCGGCCTCAACGATCTCAAACTTGCTGTCGGCGCCGTGAGGAAGCTGGGGTTGACCACGAGCATCGTCATCAACAGAAGTGATGTGGGTAACTCAGGCGTTGAGGACTACTGCAGGGAAGAAGGCCTCGATGTAATCCTGAAAATTCCGCATAGCCGTTCTGTTGCAGAAGCGTACGCGCGTGGCGAGATGCCTGTTGTCACGGTTCCCGGATATGCCGATATGCTGGAGACACTGGCGGGCGCAGTCCTCACTCGCACGAGGGAGGCCGAGAAGAGATGAAGGAACTCGTTGTCATCAGCGGAAAGGGCGGCACTGGAAAGACCAGCGTTGTCGCTTCATTCGCTTCGCTTGCCAAGCGCAAGGTTGTCGCTGACTGCGATGTGGACGCGGCCGATCTGCACCTCGTTCTCTCGCCATCGGTGGTCGAGACCCACGCCTTCTCCGGTGGGGTAACGGCCATCCTCGATCAAGAGAGATGTGATGCTTCCGGCAAGTGTCTGGAGGTCTGCCGGTTCGAAGCCGTCAGCCACGCACACGTGGGCGACGAGTGGGTCTATTCTATCGATCCCCTGGCATGCGACGGCTGTGGTGTCTGCGCACACTTCTGTCCCAGTCGTGCCATCGCGATGGAGGAAGTCAAAAGCGGGGAATGGTTCGTCTCAGACACGAAACACGGTCCGTTTGTGCACGCACGTCTCGGTATTGCCGAGGAGAGCTCTGGGAAACTGGTAACGCGCGTAAGAACCGAAGCCCGACGTGTGGCGAAGGAGAAGGGATTCGATCTCATCGTCGTCGATGGATCCCCGGGGATTGGCTGTCCGGTGATCGCTTCGATAACGGGTGTCAGTCTGGCGCTCATTGTCACTGAGCCAACGCTGTCCGGGCAGCACGACCTTGAGCGTGTGGCAGAGGTAGCTGCCGGGCTGCAGATTCCCACAGCCGTCTGCATAAACAAGTGGGACATCAATCTGGAGGCGGCTCAGAGCATCCAGGAATGGTGTCATGGCAAAGAGATCCCTGTCGTTGGACTCGTACCATACGATGACGCGGTAACCGCAGCACAGGTCGCGGGTCAGAGTGTCGTTGAGTACTCGGATGGGGGAGCGGCCTCGTGTATCATTGACTTGTGGGCACGTGTATCTGGAATGTTGGATGTCTGAAGCCGTTGTCTTGAAACGCTTTGTGATGACGGTGTGGAATCGTTAGAGCAGGTTCAAGAACCACCTAGTGGAGGTAGTGATGTCGGATGACAAGCTGTCCTGCGAGTCGTGCAGCTCGGAGACCTGTTCCGCCAAGGCTAAGACACAGAGCGAAACCGACAAGGACTTCAAGGAAAGGCAGGAACTGGCCCGAAGAATGTGTCGGATCAAGCACAAGCTCTTCGTGCTTTCCGGTAAGGGTGGCGTGGGCAAGAGCTCGGTCGCTGCGAGTCTCGCGGTCTCGTTGGCCGAACTCGGCAGGAAGGTCGGAGTGCTCGACATCGATCTTCATGGGCCGAGCATCCCGCGTCTTCTGGGACTGGAGGGAGCGGATATCACCGCAGTTGACGATACCATCCGTCCGGTCATGACGGATCAAGGTGTAAAGGTGATGTCTGTCGGTTTCATGTTGAGGACTCAGGACGATGCCATCATATGGCGTGGGCCTCTCAAGCACGGGGTCATCAAGCAGTTTCTGAAGGATGTCGAATGGGGAGATCTCGATTATCTCATCATAGATTCTCCACCGGGCACGGGTGACGAGCCGCTGAGTGTCGCGCAGCTCGTCGCTGATGCCGACGGTGCTGTGATAGTGACGACTCCCCAAGCTGTGGCGATAAGCGACGTGAGGAAATCTATCAGTTTCGTCAGACAGGTGAATGTCCCCGTCCTCGGTGTTGTCGAGAACATGAGTGGATTCATCTGTCCGAAGTGCGGCACGCGCAGTGATCTCTTCGGCAGCGGTGGTGGAGAGAGAATGGCTGTCGACATGGGTGTTCCGTTTCTGGGAAGCATGCCGATCGACCCGGGAATGGTGTTGGCTGGAGATGCAGGGGAGCTTCAGGCTTACCTGTCGGGCAGCTCACCCGGCGCAGCAACGTTTGCAGATGTTGTGAAGAAGCTTGTCACGGCCGTCGAAGGGAAATAGGGGTGCCGGTAGAGAGATCTTTGGTTCCGGGTCACATCGCGGCAGAGTTTCTGTTCGCGAATGGAACATCTGAGTTCCAGATGTTACGTTGATGGTACACGGCTAATTCGATATGGCGTCAGCAGTTACGCCTGTGCTGCAGATGTTTGCGAATGCAGAGGTTACGGATACGCCCTCTCCGCCGACGGGGTTGGCTCCAGCCGGCGGAATCATGTTCTCTCAACTGGTTGTCGCATATACACTTACAGGTTTCCGTGTCCCGCTCTTGCTTCAAGGAACATACCTTGCCATGTAAGGTGAATGACATACAGATGCTCTGGAAGCTGGCAGAGAACGGGGGACACAATGGCATTCACCGTGAAGGAACTCGGGGGGGCCCGTTTCATAGGCGATTCAGACCTCATGATCGTCCATGACACTTGGCATGACGAGTCCGAGAATTGCCTCCTTGAGAAGCTGGTCGAACGAGGCACGGCCGTCGCGTTCGAACCCGATGAGCTCGACCAGGCGTTCTGGGAGAGCTACGATTACTGCACGCATTGCTTTGACAGGAGCAACCCTGTTCCTCCGGGACCCTACGGCGGCACGCGGAGACGTAAGCGCCGGCCCGCCGCCGGCAGGACAGAGAGGACCCTCGGAGCTGTGGCTGGAGTTTAGCGAGGGGGACGCACGGAGTGATGTTGGCCTGAGTTCAGCGGCCCATAGTGCAGGAGAACGGCGAGTTTCGCCCCGCAGCAAAGCTTGACCTGGTACCGTGCGCATGGGCTGCGCACACAGCCCGGCCCCGAGGGGGCCGGGCTGTTTCTTGTAGCACTGATGCATGGGTTGTCCGGCGTGGCACGTGTGTGGTAACGTCTTGCAATCTTGGAGGTTGCCACATGAAAACGTACACCGAATGCATCCCGTGTTTCCTGCGTCAGGCTCTGCAGGCATCTCGTTTCGCCTCGGACGATCCATCGGTTCACGAACGTGTTCTGAGAGAGGTCGCGAGAGAAGTATCTACCATGGATATGTCGAAGACGCCGCCGGAGATGGGACAGCTCATTCACAGAGTCATCAGGAAAGAGACGGGGATCGACGATCCGTATGCGGTTGTCAAACGGCAGTTCAATGATCTCGTCCTCGAACTCTATCCACGTCTTAAGAAGGAAGTGGTGGGGTCGGATGATCCATTCGAGACGGCGGTCAGGCTGGCTATCGCGGGCAATATCATCGATTTCGGTGGGGGGAGAAGCGCCGATGCAATCGATGTGGAGCGCTCGATCGGTGAATCATTGAGGGAGCCGCTCTCCGGGGGTGCGCTCGAACTCCTGAGATCTGCTGCGGCGGAAGCAAACGACATTCTCTACATTGCCGACAACGCGGGGGAGATAGTCTTCGATCGGATCCTCATCGAAGAGCTGTCGCCCGAGAGAGTTACGCTCGTGGTGCGTGGCAGGCCCGTGTTGAACGATGTTACAATTGAGGATGCACGGTCGGTCGGGCTTCTGGAGATCGTCAGTGTTCTGTCGAACGGCTCCGATGCGCCGGGTACCATCCTCGATGATTGTTCGGAAGCCGTAAGAACACGGTTCGCCGAGGCTGATCTTGTTATAGCCAAGGGACAGGG
>JAUVLP010000095.1 GCA_030600655.1 Candidatus Eiseniibacteriota bacterium | reverse complement strand
CTGGGCTCTTATGAATCGCGCGACCTACGAACCTGATCTCAATGATGAGCGAGGATTCCTTGTCGAGGGCAGTATGCCGCTTGGGGATAGTGCGACGGCAATGGCCGGTGCATCGGAAGCAAGGAATCATGAGGCCGAGCTCCTTCATTGGGAGATTTTCGGGCAGGTCGATCGCTGGTTTGAGAGCGGAGGCAGTATCTCATTGGCCGGGGCTTGGTCCAGGGAATATGAGTTAGGCAAATTCATCGAGCACCTGACCGTGGCTGGTGAGGTCATCCTGTCTTCGGAATCCGGAGGGGACATCGAGCTTCAGCTTCAGGCGCAGCAGACGGAGGAGCTGACGGGTGACGTGCATGAGGACTACATCTTTTCGGCAACCGTCTATCCACGCTACGACCTGACGTTCGCGACCGTGGTCGAGACCAGCAACGATGAGACCGAGGAGCGAAGCGTCTGGATGATGACAGAAGTGAAGAAGCTTGTCGCTGACGATTTCGAACTTTCTATCAGCGTGGGGAGCGAGCGCGGGGGCCTCAAATGCAGTGGCGGTGTTTGCTACCAGGAACCTGAGTTTGAGGGGGCGCGCCTGAAGCTCAGCGTGTTCTTCTAGGGGGAGCGAGTGCTGAACACGAACACTGGACTCAAACGCAGATTGCGTCAGCTTGTCTCGATGATCGCCCTGACCGTGGTGTGGATAGCGGCTCAGGGAGGATGTGATTGGTTCGCTGACCCTGTCGAGATCAACCTGCTGCCCTGGGTGACGATTACCGGCTGTCCGTCCGGCGGAGAAGTCGTGGCCGGTGACGACGTGACGTTTGAATGGGCGAGTGGTGACTATGATGGGACCATAGTGGAGTTCGAGTGGAGCTACGACGACACGGTGACGGGAGCTACGGAGGATGACGCTCTCACGGTCGAGGACGTTGCCGAGGGCGACCACGTCTTCATCATTGTCGCTATCGATGACAAGGATGATGAGAGTCCGCCCGACACTTGCTTATTCGCGGTTGGGACTGCCGGTGGCCTGGTGGACAGAAATGTGCTGGTGGAGTTCATCACGACATTCGCCTGCGTCAACTGTCCATTCGGGGAAGAGGCGCTCAACAATCTGATGGACGAGTATGGGGCGGACAGACTCTGTGTCATCGCGTACCACGATGATACACAGGTAGGAACAGATGAGATGATCGCCAGGATCGACTGGTATACGGACAACCCGGATTTTCCTGGGGGGGAGGTCTCCTATCCAATCGCCGTCTTCGATGGCGGGAGAATCGTCGAGGGGTCGGCTTCCGTTTCTACGGCCCAGGTGAATTATGAGCTTGAGATCGAACTCAGACGGGCTATCGACTCGCCGCTTTCCATGCGGCTGACTGGCGACCTGAGCGGAGCACGGGCAAGCCTCACGGCAAAGGTGAGAGTAATGGATCCCCTCCCGGACGGCACATACGTTTTGAGGACGGTCGTCCTGGAGAACGACATCAACTTCGCGCACGAGCTCTTCCCGTTCGTCGCGCGGGATATCCTTAACGACGTGCCTTTCACACTGGCCACGGTCGGGGATTCCGTTGAGGTTGCTTACGATGTCACGATCGACGCAAGCTGGAATCCGGCGAATCTGGACGCCATAGCATTTGTCCAGAACGATGACACCATGGAGATAGTCCAGTCTGCGCGCCTGGAAGTACGGTAGCGACCAATCTGCGTGACTGGAAGCGCGATAGATGAAGAGAGGCCGCCGCAGGCGGGAAGCTGCTGCGGAGGCTGAGCAGGAAGAGGAGTTGACAACAGGAATAGGGCAGGCACACTGTCGCCACAGCGATCGGCGGGAGGATCCTAGCAATTGCAGCGGTATCGCCGCGGAAGGAGCAAAAGTATGGCAAGGCGATCGGTGATCGTTGTTCTGGTGGCAGTAGTTCTCATGATCTCCGGACTTTCAGCGCTTGCGTCCGATAGGACGGTGCTGGCAGAGATGTTCGGGTCGACTGGCTGTGGCTACTGTCCGAACGCCTGTGAGGCGCTCGTCGAGCTTCAGGAAGAGAAGGGCACTGGTGAACTGGTGGTGCTCTACTACCACGTCAGTGATGCTTATGCGACGGGTGAGTGTTACGCCCGTGCCAGCTACTATGGCGTTGGCGGAATCCCGCACGTCGAGTTTGACGCTGTGCAGGATGTCATTGGGGCCGGTTCAACAATCATTGATGTCTACCGCCCCATAGTCAACAGCAGGCTTGCGGTTTCGAGTCCGATCGAGATCGAATGCAGCGGTTCGATCACAGCTGAGGGAACGCGCGGCACAGTCGAAGGTTGGGTGACTGCGAAGTTCAAGGCCACCGACACGGTGGGGCTGGGTGATCTCAGGGCGCAGTTCGTGGTGTACGAAGAGGTCAGTTTGTCGTACCCGTATACGGTCCGCGACATGCTGGCTCCTGAGACAGTGACGACGCTCAGCGCGGCCGGAGACTCGGTCGTGTTCACAAAGAATTTCAGCGGCGTTACGAACTCGACGAACGACCCGCTCAACATGCACATCATCGTCTTCATAGAGGATACATCTCCTCAGCAGATCGTTCAGTCAGCGTTCATGCCGGACCCGTATGAATTTGAGATGGTGGCCGACAAGGTGGCGGAGGAGATCGACTACTGGGGCGAGGCTACCTACACGCTCCTCCTGCAGAACACCGGGACGGCCGACGACAATCTGAACGTGGATTTCACCAACGATTTCCCGGGTGATCCCTATAATTGGGTTTCCCTCTATTGCACGCCTGACGGCGTCTGCTACATGGGAGCGCACTCATTCTTCGTTCCGGTCGGTGCTACCGAGACACTCTACGTTCATATCACGGACTACAACGGCACGTACCAGGACATCGGAACTATGACGATGTCTGTGGAGAGCGATGCCACCGGATTGGCGAAGGAGATAGACTTTACCGCTTTCTGCGATCTGACTTCGGTTCTGCTCGTCGACGACGACGGGCCAATGTTGTACGAGACGTATTTCCAGGACGCACTCACGGATACGGGTTATCCGCCATACACGTGGGATTGCAACACGAAGGGGCGGCCGAGCGCGACGGTTCTGAAGTCGTTCTATGCGACGTTCTGGACCACCGCCAGCAGAGACGCGATGACGATCGTTGCAGGCGATGAGCAGGCGATGATCGACTATCTCGATGCCGGCGGAAACCTGTGCCTGGCCAGCATGAACTACCTGTCGAGTCGCAGCAGCACGAACACATTTATCACCGACTACCTGCACATCGATTCATGGACGAACGACACGTCCGGATTCGTTATGAGCGGCGTCGCCGGCGACATGGTATCCGATGGGATGTCGCTCGGCATTCTCGGTGGTCCGTTCCCGGTCACCGAGAGTGACAGCGTGACGCCGGCGTCGAGTGACTATGTCGTCTTCTCGGCGGACAGCGGAAACAAGGCGGTCAAGATATCAGAGAACGGTCATAAGGTGGTCTTCCTTGCGTTCCCGTTCGAGGGTGTGAATCCCGTCTACGCACCGCCCGACAACAATCGCGTGCTGATCGACCGGATCATGGCGTGGTTCGACTTTGACGAGACCGGCGTGCCGGACGACGGTACGCCCGAGTTCGCGAAGCTCACACTCAGCCAGAACATGCCCAATCCGTTCAATCCGATCACGAGCATCCAGTTCAATGTGCCGAGCAACGCCGGTCGCGTTGAGCTTCATGTCTACAACGTGAGTGGAAGGCTGGTGCGCACGCTCGTGAATGATGAGCTTGCTGCCGGGCCGCACTCCGTCGTCTGGAACGGTAGGGACGATGACGGTAGAAACCTCGCCTCCGGCATCTATTTCGCTAAGCTGACGGCCGGGGATGAGACAGCAGAGAGGAAAATGGCGCTCCTCAAGTAGAGCGTCTCTGATCGTTCCGTGTGGAGTAGGTGGCCGGCGGTGTTACCGTCGGCCGCCTGCGTCGGACGGGCCTTGTCTGGAAGGAGCATTGGAATGCGGATGTGGCATCTTGCGCTTGCAGCAGCGCTCTTGATCCTCCTGGTCTTCCCGGCCGCTTCGTCCGCATATCCGCGGGACGATGCGGCGATGGTGGAGGTAGAGATCCTCTCCCGGGAAGACATCCATCGTCTCAACGATCTGAACATGGATATCATGTCCGTGTGGGACGGAGTGGCACAGATCGCGGCGATTCCGGGGGAGATAGAAGTCCTCCGGGCAAACGGCTACCGGCCAGTCGTGGTCGTCGAGAACATGATCGCCGACGTCCACTCCCTGCGTCTGGTCGACCGCGGCGAGTACCACAGCTACGCCGAGCTGACGTCCGACATGGCCGCATGGGCGACAAGCTACCCGGGTATCACTGAGCTCATCTCGATCGGAGAGAGCGTTCAGGGTCGTGAGCTCTGGGCGATGAAGATCACGGACAATCCAGGTGTTGAGGAGTTCGAGCCTGAGATCCAATGGATCGGGGCGCACCATGGAGATGAGACGATCAGCGCTGAGGTCTGCTACTATATGATCGAGTACCTCTTGGAGAACTACGGTGTCGACCCGGATATCACCTGGCTTATCAATGAACGCGAGATCTGGATAATCCCGATGCTAAACCCTGACGGCTACGAGAATGGCTCGCGCTACAATGCCGACGGCATCGATCTGAACCGCGACTACTACAGTCCGGACGGTTCCAATGCGGGTACGTGCTGGAGGGGCGCCGAGTCGAGGGCGCTCAGGGATTTCAATGTCGGCATGAATCCCGTGACGTCTCTCACTTTTCACTCCGGGGCCGTCTATGTGAACTATCTCTGGGACCACACGTACGACCCGACGCCCGACGAGCCGATGATCATTACGCTTTCGAACGAGTACGGTTCGTACAGTGGTCTCCCCGTCACCAACGGCGCTGACTGGTACGTTATCAAGGGGAGCTGTCAGGACTGGTGCTACGATGTGCGCGGCGAGATCGATACCACCATCGAAGTATCCACAACCAAGGATCCGCCA
Source organism: Candidatus Eiseniibacteriota bacterium (assembly GCA_030600655.1). Taxonomy (GTDB): domain Bacteria; phylum Joyebacterota; class Joyebacteria; order Joyebacterales; family Joyebacteraceae; genus Joyebacterum. The sequence continues at coordinate 3,618 of JAUVLP010000095.1, read as the reverse complement.
GCGTCGCAGATCACTCCGATCTTCAACGACAATCGTGATGCGATGCTTCACCAGGCTCGCATGTCGGGGCGCGGCATTCGCGGCCTCGTGACCGACGGCGATACAGGGGATCCAATCTACGCCACAATCAGCATCCCCGAGATCGGCAAGGACGTCTACACGGATCCGGCAGTCGGCGACTACCATCGCATGGTCGAGTCGGGGACCTACACGGTCATATGCACGGCCGCCGAGTATCCGACGCAGACGGTTTACAACGTCTCGGCGAGCCTTGACACGTTTGTGATCGTCAACTTCTCGCTTGAACCGCCACCCCGCGGGACGATCGCAGGTTACGTCTACGACGAGAACATGAGTCCGCTCGGTGGCGCGACTGTTGAGCTCACCGACATAGAGGGCTACTCGTCCGTGAGCGCCATCGGCACCGGCTACTACGAGATCAGCTACATTCCGGTCGGCACTTACGACATGAAAGCAACCAAGTCCGGCTACACGCCTGCCACGACCGACGACGTTACCGTGTCCGATGGCACGACGTCGAGTGAGAATTTCGTCCTCGCAACACCTGTCTTCTTCGACGATTTCGAATCGGGTCTCGCGATGTGGACGGGGGCTTGGGGAACGACAACGAGCGAATCCTACAGTCCATCCACATCGATGACCGACAGTCCGGGTGGGGACTACGGTAACAGCGTCAATACGACCATTGCGCTTCAGAGTTCTGTTGACCTGTCCGAAGCGACGACGGGTCTTCTCTCATTCTGGCACAAGTACGACACCGAGTCCGGATACGACTACTGCTATGTTGAGGTGAGCACGAACGGAGGCTCGAGCTGGATCGAGGTCGCGTCGTACGACGGCTATCTTGGGGACTGGACCGAGGTACAGATCGACCTCGCAAGCTACGTCGGCACGAGCACCTTCAAGGTGAGATTCAGGCTCGATTCCGACGGGTACATCACCGAGGATGGCTGGTACGTTGACGATGTTGCGATCTCAGGCAACATGCCGGGGACCGGGATCGACGATATCGTTGTGCGGCGACTCTCTGTCTCCAACTATCCGAATCCGTTCAATCCCAAGACAACCATCGAATTCCGGATGCCCGCTGCCGGTGCCGTGAACGTAGAGATCTACGACGTGGCCGGGCGCGTGGTGCGTGCGGTGCTGGCGGATGAAGAGCGTGAGGCTGGTGAGCACGAGATCATGTGGGACGGGACTGATGATGCAGGCCGCGAGACGGCTGCAGGCATCTACTTCGTGAGGGTCGAAGTCGGAGGAGATTTCGCGTCCTCGAAGATGGTTCTTCTCAAATAGCGATGATCGGCGGATTCAGCGGAAGAGCGGGGGCCATGTGGCCCCCGCTCTCTGTTTCTCTCTTGGTCCGAGACGGGGCTCAGTCCGTGAGCTTGGCGAGTTCCATCTCAAAGAGCGATCGCAGCTGTGCGTTCTCAGTGAGATCGATGGCCGCCTTCCACTCGGAGATGGATTCGTCGGTTCTGCCGACCTTATCAAGAATGCGAGCCAGACTGGCCCGTGCTGATGCCGACTTCGGCCTCAATGATATCTCTCGGCGGAGTTCGTTCTCAGCACCTTCAAGATCTCCCATTGAGTAGTGTGCCTCGGCGAGTCGGGTGTGGATGTGCTCGACCAGCGTGTGGCCCGCTGCCGCGGCATTCAGTGCCCTCACTGCCTCCGGGTACATCCGGTTCGCAAGGAAAATGTCAGCCATACGGGAGTAGGCCGGGCTGTTCTGCGGGTCGAGCGCGACAGTTCTTGTCAGCGCCTCGAACTCCTTCTGGTGCTCCTCCCTGCCCGCGTAGATCAGCGCTAGTGTAAGGGTCGCCTCCGCGTTCTCCGAATCCAGTTCAAGGGACCGTTCAACGTATCTGATGGCGTCATCCGGACTGCCGAACAGCTGGTACGTCTGCCCAAGCCCGAGATACGCGAGGGCGTTCTCGTCGTCGAACTCCAGAGCCCGACGGAAGGAACGCTCGGCGGCTTCGAACTGGTCGATGCGGAGCTGGGCCGAGCCTAGACTTATGTAGGCGTGAACGTACTCAGGGTTGATCTCTATCGCCTTTCTGAAGAGATCGATCGCACTTTCCATATCTCCCGAACGGAAAAGGAGGATCCCTTCATTCACGAGTCCCTGCTCTTCTGTGGCATCAGCCTTCTGCATGAACTCGAAATTGCCCCCGCGTCTCATGGCGTCGGCGAAGCTCGTTGATGCCAGCTGCTGTCGAAGGAAGGTCGAATCCGTGACGCCGGTTGCGAATCCGGCTACCGTCAGGACAAGCGCTATGGCTACCAGGCCTCCGGGCACACGCCTTGGTTGTCCGCGCAGCAGTAGAAGGAGGGCGGCGCCGCCGCCGATGGCTCCAGGAACGGCAAGCACAGGAGTCCTGAGAAGCAGAGCGGGGAGGAGCGCGGCTATGAGAAGAGCGATTCCCGCGAGTGCGCGAGCACGCCCTTCGCTCAGGACGGCCATGAGATCCCACGAGCTTCCTTCCTCAGCTCGGGATTGCCATATGTCCCGCGACAGCATGCCCAATGCGGGGACCAGCAGAGCCAGGGCGACGATGCCTTTCGGGAGCCATAGCGCCGTTTGCTCACCCGCATAGGCAGTGTATCCGAGGCTCAGTGCGAAGAGCGCAACGGCTCCCATCATGAAGCCGGCGAGAGGCGTGTACCTTGAAAGACGAAGCGGAGGAGCGTAGTAGAGGAAGTATATGGATAACGTGGCCACGACGTATGTGAGAGCGACATAGCTGACGGAGAGTGAGAAGAAAACAGCGAGCGCTGCGTAGATCATCCCGGTCAGGGAGACACGATCTCTGGCGGCCGCGGGAAGCAGAGTGGCTCCGCCGAGCAGGAGACGCATTGCGGTTGCGGTCTGCGCCGTGAAGAACGCCGCCGCCAAGAGGCCGATCAGCGCTATGACGTCGAAGGCGTGTGCGACCGACACGAAACCGGTCGAACCCATCAGGAGTCGTGCTGCGAGAACGATTCCAACGGCGGTTGCGCCGACGTGACAGAGCGTTGTGACAGGATCAACCGAGCGAACGGCGTCTCTGAATCCCTGAGGAGAATACATCCTGTACCACAGGCCCAACAGAGGGACGATCAAAATGAGGTCGACCAGGGAATTCGACAGATCGGATAGCGCGAATGGGGTGACATCGGCGAACGCTCTGTAGACGTCGGCCCTGGAGAAAAAGAGCTGGTACACATTGGCGAGTTGAGAGCCGAACAGACGGGTCACCGCCAGAGTTATCGATGGCAGTGTGAAGAAGATAAACATCGTCGGATAGACAACAACCGCCGTCAAGAGTGCGCGACCGAGCTTCCCGGTCTTGATCTGGACGTAGACCGCGGCCAGAATGCAGCCGGCGGCCGCTTCGATCCTGATACCCGCTGTTGTTCCCTGGAAACCGTGATAGAAAGGATTCAGGAGGTTGATGAACGCTTCGGTGAGTGTGTGGTTCTTGGGAATAAGGTATCCGATCAGCTCCGGTTGCTGGCCGGCACCGGTCAGTAGCAAATCTACGAGCGGAGGGAGGAGTGTCAGAAGCCACGCGAACAGCATCAGCTTGGTAACACGTTCTATCCTCTCCT
>JAUVLP010000021.1 GCA_030600655.1 Candidatus Eiseniibacteriota bacterium | reverse complement strand
CGGTGGGTATCCCAGGCGCATCATCAAGACGAGGCGCCGCCGGGCCGGTGTCCGACCGTGACCTCACGCTTCTCCGCGCACGCATCTTCAAGACTGCCCGCAGCGGGAACATTCTGTCGGACACGTTCCTCTATCTTGCCGAAGGCGGATTCGTAACAGAGGGTGTCAAGAATCTGGTGGCGACACTCTCGTTTGGCGCATTCAGGGATGTGAGGAGGTGTGCGGAGCATCTCTTCTCAGTTGGGGCGACGTCCGGCGCCGATACCGCAGTGGGTCTTCAGATGACGCTCATGTCCTGGCCGGCGCGTTTCTCCTCGGCGACCGCAGGGCGGACCGGTATCAGCATTCAGCACGATGGGGAGGCACAATGGTCGTAGTGGGACGCATCAAAAAGGGTGCGTACTTCGATTCCGTCACGCTCATGAACGTGGCGAGAGAACTCTCTCACATGGAAGGCGTTGCCGATGCGGCAGTCGTCATGGGAACGAACGAGAACCGGGCGATTCTTGCTGCTGCGGACCTTCTCACACCCGAGTTTGAGAGGTCAAGCGACACTGATCTCCTGATAGGCGTAAGAGCCGAGACCGATCAGGTAGCGGAAGCGGCACTGATCGCCGTCGACGAGCTTCTCGAGAATGTGAGAGGCGCTGGCGACGACGGTGAGGCGTTTGTGCCCAAAAGTCTTAGTGGTGCACTGGATGTCATCCCGGACGCGAATCTCGCTCTCATCTCCGTGGCCGGTCGGTACGCCGGGGATGTTGCGGCACGGGCGCTCGATCGTGGACTCCACGTGATGCTTTTTTCCGACAATGTTCCGCTTGAGACCGAGGTGGAACTCAAGACCCGCGCGCACGGCCTGGGCCTGTTTGTGATGGGGCCCGACTGCGGAACGGCGATCATCAACGGTGTTCCTCTTGGCTTCGCAAATGCCGTCAACCGGGGTCCCATCGGGATCGTGGCGGCATCTGGAACGGGGCTGCAGGAAGTGAGCACGCTCGTCTCGAACCTTGGATCGGGGATATCTCAAGCGATAGGAACAGGCGGGCACGATGTTGTGAACGCTGTCGGCGGCATCACCTTTCTGGACGGTCTCGAGGCGCTCTCGGATGATGCGGAGACCGAGGTGATCGTTCTCGTGTCGAAGCCGCCGGACGGTGAGGTTCTTGACAGGATCAGGAAGAAGCTCGCGAAGATAGAGCAGCCGGTCGTGTCGGTCTTCCTGGGAACTGAGCCTGAAGGTCCGAACGGCTGCCGTACGCTTGCTGAGGCGGCGTTTCGTGCGGTGACAGTTGCGGTCGGGAGAGAGCCGGACGGCGTCAGGGGACTGCTCCTCGGCGGCGATGATCGGGAGGCCGAACTCGTCGAGAGAATCGTGGCGGAGAGGTCGAACAGGCAGCGATACGTCCGCGCTCTCATGAGCGGCGGGACGTTCGCATCAGAGGCGGAGATCGTTTTCGCCGATGTCGGCCTGGACGACGTTCACTCCAATGTTCCGTCCGGGCGTGCGACGAAGCTTGACGACCCGCTCCGGAGCGTTGCGAACACGATCGTAGATCTTGGCTCCGACGAGTTCACCGTCGGTCGCCCACATCCGATGATCGACTACTCGCTTCGAGTGAAGCGAATTCTGGATGAGGCCGGCGATCCGGAGGTGGCCGTCATACTCCTGGATGTTGTCCTTGGGTACGGCTCCAACCTGGATCCTGCGTCCGAACTCGATGACGCCGTGCGGGAAGCGGCGAGCAAGGTGGCCGTGGTCTGTTCGATCACCGGGACTGACCGGGATCCCCAGAACCGGAGCGCCGTACGCGATGCTCTTGAAGGGGCCGGGGCCGTCATCGCGGAATCCAACCTGTCCGCGTGCAGAATCGCAGGGCTCGTTGCCCGGAAGCTGGGGGTGGAATGATGCCGGTGAGCGATCTCTTCAAACAAGAGCTCAAGGTTGTGAACATAGGTCTCTCATCATTCAAGGAGAGCCTGGACGAAGTCGGGGCCGCGGCGGTGCAGGTTGACTGGCGTCCGCCGATGGATGTGTCGGACGAGTCGCGCCGCATCATAGGAGAGCACGCCGACCAGATAGATGCGGCGAACGCGAAGGTCATGGATATAATTCTCCGGGGCATGCCGCAGCTGGTTGGTCTGGCGCGTGCTATTGACGTGATCCCCGGGATGACGCCTGACTTGATTCTCCACGCCGGACCGCCGATTGGGTGGGAGCGGATGTGCGGGCCGATGCGGGGAGCCGTTATCGGCGGACTGATCTACGAGGGGAAGGCGACGACGCCGGAAGAGGCTGAGAGACTTGCGGCCTCGGGTGAGATCAAGTATGCGCCGTGCCATGAGCACAGTACGGTCGGCCCGATGGCGGGAATCGTGATGCCCTCCATGCCCGTATTCGTTCTCAAGAACGAGGAGTTCGGTAATGCCGCGTACTGCACGATGAATGAAGGGTTGGGTAAGGTGCTCCGCTACGGCGCCTTTGCCTCCGAGGTCATCGAGAAGCTCCGGTGGATGGATGCTGTGCTCTATCCGGTGCTCGATGGTGCGATTGCGAGAGTGGGCCCGATCGATCTTAAGAACCTGATGGCGCAGGCGCTCCACATGGGAGATGAGGTCCACAACCGCAACAGAGCAGCGACGTCGCTCCTCTACCGTGTTCTGGCGCCCGCAATTGTCCGGTCGTGCAGCGACAGCGAGGCCGCCGTGGAGGTTCTTGAATTCATCAACGGTAACGACCACTTCTTCCTGAATCTCTCTATGCCCGCGTGCAAGGTGACACTCGATGCTGCGCGCGATGTACCGGGCAGCAGTGTCGTCATCGCGATGACCAGAAACGGAACGGATTTTGGGATCCAGCTCTCCGGCACTGGAGACGAGTGGTTCGTGGGTCCAGCTGATGTCCCGGACGCGCTCTTCTTCCCGGGCTACACAAGCGAGGACGCCAATCCGGACATAGGCGATAGTTCGATCACGGAGACGAACGGACTCGGTGGATTCGCCATCGCCGCCTCACCTGCGATCGTGCAGTTTGTGGGCGGTACGACGTCGGATGCGATCCAGTACACGCTCGAGATGTATGAGATCGCCGCTGCGGAGAACACCGTCTACCAGATCCCTTATCTCAACTTCCGTGGGACGCCGACGGGGATCGATGTCGTCAAGGTCATCACAAAGAACATCCTTCCGTTCATCGACACCGGGGTTGCGCACCGGGAACCCGGCATTGGGCAGGTCGGAGCAGGAGTTCTGACCGCATCGGCGGAGCCCTTCACGAAAGCGTTCGAAGGATTGGCCGCGCGGCTTGCGGAGTAGGAAGAGTCTGACGAAGTGATCCCGAAGCAGGAGTCGCACTGAGGTAGGGGAGACGATCATTCAGGGAGGATATGACATGAACACCAAGAAATTCCTCGAGTTCATGGACGATGTCAGAGTCTACGATCTCACGCAACGGCTGTCGATTCACACACCACCGTGGCCGAGCTACATGCCTCTCGGTATCCAGTACTTCAAACGGATCGCCGGCGCGCACATGGGCCAGGGCGCGAATGGGCAGATCATCACGACGAGCAATCACGTCGGCACGCACATGGATGGTGAGATCCACTTTCACCCGAGCGGACGCACGATCGGAGATGTGCCGCTCGGCGAGTGGATCGGTCCCGGTGTCGTAGTTGATATATCGGACTCCGTCAAGGACTACAGTCTCTACTCACCGGAGATGATCACCGACCGTGTCGATGTCAGGAAGGGCGATATACTCATTATCAACACCGGCTATCATAAGTACGCTTGGGATCAGAAACGCTCAGATGAGATCCGCTACTTTGTGAAACACCCCGGGCCCGACCCCGAGTTTCACAAGTGGGCGCTCAAGATGAACCTGAAATGGATCGGCGTCGATTGCGGAAGCGCCGATCATCCGATGAACACCATCATCAAGGACTGGCATCCCGGTCTTTTCGAGAAGGCCGAGGCGAAGCTTCGGAAGGACTACGGCAAGAGCTGGGACGAGATGTTCCCGCCGGAGATCTACTACCAGGTGATGCATCTCAAACTTTTCCCGAAGGGTCTCGTACACGCCGAGAATCTGGGTGGCGAGATCGACAAGATCAAGAATGAGCGTTGCTGGATAGGGTGCTTCCCGCTTCGTGGGATCGAGCTCGAGTCGTCGATGTGTCGCATCGTGGCGATGCTGCCGCCGAAGTAGAGCGATGCAGCCGCCGGAGTGACCGGCGGCGCGGGTTGCAACCGAAGTAGCGGACGGCATAGAAGGAGCAATGCATGCCGATAGCACATGAGTTCGAGTATGTGAAACCCGAAACGATCGAGGAGGCTGTCGGGATCCTGGACAAGCATGGGAGCAGCGCACACGTGCTCGCGGGAGGAACCGACATTGTTCCAGGGCTCCGGGATGGTCTCATAACCCCCGGGCTTGTTGTCGACATCAAGGGAATCGCGGGGCTGGCTGGAATCGAGTGTGAGGGGGATGTACTTCGTGTTGGAGCTCTTGCGACTTTCACCGATCTCGTAGAATCCGAGCTCATTCGGAAAAGCGCTCCACTCCTGTACGAGATGGCAATGACGGTTGCTTCGGTTGGCGTAAGGAACAGGGCGACCATCGTGGGGAACATCTGCTCGGCGGTGCCGTCGTGCGACAGTGGTCCCGTTCTTCTCGTTCTCGACGCGAGCGTTCACGTCATGGGGCCAAGCGGGAAGAGAGTCGTCCCTATTACTGAGTGGTTCACGGGGCCGAAGGCCACGGCGCTCGGGAGTGCTGCGATCGTGACATCGGTGTCACTTCCCGTTCCTCCGAAGGCTCATGGCGCGGCATACGTCAAGCTTGGCCGCTACCGCGGCGAGGATCTGGCCCAAGCGAGCGTTGCTGTCCTGGCCCTTCCCGACAACGAGTACCGAGTCGCATTCGGGGCCGTTGCGCCCACAACGGTGCGTGCACCCGGGATCGAAGAACTCCTCAGGGGGAAGGTTATGGACGAGGCGCTCATCGGTGATGCAAAGAGGCTGGTTGCGAATGAGACCGCGCCCATAGCGGATATCCGCGCAAGCCGCGAGTACCGCGAGCACATGCTTCCGATCATGTTCGAACGCGGGTTGCGGGCGGCGGTCGCGAGACTCGCGGGCGACGGGCCCGCTTACGGTGCACGGCTGATCTAGGAGTGGGATCCCGCCGCGAGCTGCTCGAGGCGAGGAGCCGGATGCAGCCGACACTCAGAGGAATGCCATGAAGAACACAATCACACTGAATGTGAACGGCGAAGGGCGAAGCGTCGACGTCGACCCGAATGAGACCCTTCTCGAGGTCCTTCGTGAGAGGCTTGGGATCAAGAGCCCGAAGATCGGATGCGAGAGGGGAGACTGCGGAAGCTGTACGGTTCTGCTTGACGGAAGAAGCGTCAGAAGCTGTCTCATTCTCGCGGTCGAGGCAGACGGTAGCGATATCGTTACCATCGAGGGACTCTCGAAGGACGGTCCGACAGAACTCCAGCAGGCTTTCATCGAGAACAACTCGTTCCAGTGCGGGTTCTGCGCCCCGGGCGTCGTGCTCGCCGCTACCGAGCTTCTGGCCAGGAACCCGAGTCCAACGGAGGACGAGGTTAAGGAAGCCATCTCCGGCAACCTCTGCAGGTGCACCGGGTACGATCCGATCGTCAAGGCCGTGCTCGAGGTGGGAGGAAAGGGCGGAGGGGGGCAGAATGGCTGAGCTCAAGTATGTTGGGAGCCCGAAGCTGAGGAAGCAACGCTGCGGTACACCATCCCATGAGGAGAGCACAAGATGAGCGGATTCGCGCCCGTCTTCGAAATCACCAATCCGATTGCCGCTGCACTCACACGAATAGAGCGGGCACGTGGTTTCCTGGACGCAGCGAAGTTGTCTGAGGAATGGATCGGACGGATGCGTGACCGCGCGCTTGTCCTCGAGGCGCATCACACGACGCACATTGAGGGCACACATCTGACACTTGAGCAGTCGGAGCTCATCCTGTCGGGGCAACCGGTTCCAGAGGCAGACCCAGATGACGCGCAGGAGCTGCTGAACTACCGCAAGGCCTTCTTACTTGTTGCGGACTACCTGGACAGTGGAGATCCAGTAACTGAGGCGCTGGTAAGAGGGATTCACAAGCGCTTGGTTGATGGCGTCCGCGGGGGCTCCGCCGCTCCCGGACAGTATCGGGAGGTTCAGAACTACGTTGTGAACTCTGTGACCGGCGACGTTATCTACATCCCACCTCCGGCTCATGATGTACCTGTGATGATGGCCGATCTTATGGTGTGGATTCAGAACGAACAGGAATCACACCCGGTCCTGGTGGCCGGCATTGCTCAGTTCCAGCTAGTGCACATCCATCCGTTTCTTGATGGCAATGGACGTACTGCACGTTTGCTTTCAACGCTCTGTCTCTACAGGACAGGCTATGACTTCAAGCGGCTCTTCACGATCAGCGAGTACTATGATCGGAATCGCCCTGGCTACTATTCTGCCATCCAGAGTGTTCGTGAGAGCGACATGGACATGACACGGTGGCTGGAGTACTTCGCCGGGGGGCTGGCCACGCAGATGCAAGAGGTGCGGGACCGCGGTGAACGTGTGATCAGGTTGGACATGATGGTTCGGAGCCAAGGGCTGTCCGACCGACAAGGGGAAGCTCTTGAGTATGTGTTGGAGCACGGAACACTGGTGATCCGTGATTTTGAGGCTCTTCGTCCCGATGTCTCACGACGGTCGCTCGAGCGAGACCTCAAGGTTCTGGTTGAGAAGAAACTGCTGGCTCGTGAAGGCGCTGCCGATAGGGTGTTCTATCGACTCGTCGAGAAGGGTGAGTGAACCTGCGACACAACTCGCGACAGACTCGCGACACTGCCTACGACACATGATCCCGTGATCCTTCCCAATGGCGACCACGGTCAGGTACTCTGAGGATACTACCATGGAAGAACTGAAGTATGTCGGGAAGCCCGCGACCAGGATTGACGGGCTTGAGAAAGTAACCGGCGCTGCCACGTTCGTCGACGACATCGATTTCGGCCCGGACCTTCTCCATGCGGTCATTGTGGAAAGCCCCCATGCGCACGCTCTCATTAAGGGTATCGACACGGCCGAGGCCGAGGCTGTGCCCGGTGTGCTGAAGGTTGTGACGGGCAAGGACTTCCCGTACAAGTTCGGGCTCTACATGAAGGACCGCTACATTCTCGCGCAGGACCGGGTGCGGTTCGTTGGCGAGCAGGTGGCCGGGGTTATTGCGCGCGATCTGAAGACGGCGATGCGCGCGGCGAAACTCGTCAAGGTGACCTACGAGAAGCTTCCACCGATATTCGATCCAGCAGAGGCGATCAAAGACGGCGCAGATCTCGTACATCCAGGTCTCTCCGACTACGATCGAGTGCCTTGGTTCTTCCCCAGGAAGGACACGAACATCGCGCACTTGCGGAAGACAAGGAAGGGCGATGTTGAGACGGGGTTCGCGGAGGCGGATGTCATTCTCGAGGATACGTACACCGTCCCACGCTATGCGCACTGCGCGATAGAACCACATGTGGCGGTTGGGCTCTACGATCTCTCCGGGAGGCTGACACTGTGGTCGGCGTCGCAGTCCCCGCACACACAGCGCGATGTCTTCGCCTCGACCCTCGCGCCCCTGGGGCTCACGCACAAGGACGTTCGCGTCGTTACCCCGTATGTTGGTGGTGGCTTCGGTGGGAAGGCGGGCGTGACGATGGAGATCCTCGTGGCCGCCTTTGCGACCGCGGTCAAGGGACATCCGGTCAAGCTCAGGTGGACGCGCGAGCAGGAGTTCTACAACACCTACCAGCGCCAGGGGCTCTTGGCCAAGCTCAAGATGGGGGCGAAACGGGATGGAACGCTCACGGCGATCGAGTACACCATGTACTGGGACGCGGGCGCATATGTTGAGTATGGCGCGAATGTGGTCAATGCCGTCGGTCTCTCCGCGACAGGCGCTTACCGAATCCCAAACGTCAAGATCGATTCACTCTGCGTCTACACGAACCTGCCGCCGGGAGGCCCGTACCGGGGCTTCGGCTACTCCGAGTTCCACTTCGGTCTTGAGTCGCACATAACGAGGATCGCAAACGAACTTGGGATCGATGCCGTCGAGTTCAGACGCAAGAATGCGATTCTGGAGGGGGACACGCTAGCCTACGGAGCGAAGATGAACCCGAGCGGGCTCTTGGAGGCGATCGACAAGGCGGCAGATGCGATAGAGTGGGGAAGGAACGAGGAGTCCACTGATCCCAACAAGGTGATCGGGAAGGGCTTCTCGCTCATGTGGAAAGCACCCGCGATGCCCCCGAACGCATCGTCGTCCGCCTTCCTCAAGTTCAGCGAAGATGGAAGCGTAAACGTGCTGGTCTCGGGAATGGAGATCGGTCAGGGCTATCTCACCGTGATGGCACAGATCGCGGCCGAGATCCTGACGGTTCCACCCGAGAGAATCCGCGTCGAAACTCCGGATACCGACCGCAATCCCTATGAGTGGCAGACCGTAGGTTCTCACATTACGTGGAGTTGTGGGAATGCCGTGAAGGATGCGGCCGTGGAGGCGCGCGACAGGATCTTTGATGTCGTGAACCGCGCGCACGGATTCGATGTGGACTCGCTCTACCTCGAAGATGAGAAGGTCAAATGCCGGACAGAGCCGGAGTTTGAGCTGCCTCTCAGAGACTTCGTGATCTCCGGAATCCAGATGGAGGACGGAACGTCCCGCGGTGGCCCGATCATGGGAAGCGGGATGTTCATGCCGGAGTTCACGTCGGCGCTGTCCGACCCGGAGACCAGCCACGGAGGTCACCCGAACGTGCACTACACTGTCGGTGCGGCCGGTGTGGTTCTCGAGATAGACAGACAGACGGGCAAGATGGAGATCCTGAAGACAGCGCTCGCCGTCGATGTAGGACACGCTATCAATCCGGATCTTGTGAAGGGCCAGATCACGGGTGGTCTTCTTCAGGGTTTCGCGACTGTACTATATGAGGAGATGCGCTTCGACGACGAGGGGCGTCTTCTGAACCCCAACTTCACTGACTACAAGATCCCCACGGCGAAAGACGTACCGCGCGAGATGATACCCATCATCATTGAAGTCCCTCAGCCCGACGGCCCGTTCGGCGCGCGTGGAGTGGGGGAGCACACGATGATCCCGGCAGCGCCCATGATCGCGAACGCGGTCGCCGATGCCCTCGGGGTGCGTCTCAAGTCGATGCCGATAACTGCAGAGAGAGTCGCGCTTGCGGTGGCCAAGAAGGGCTGAGCAAACAACTGGAAGGGCAAAGAAGAGTGGGGGCTCCTGACGGGAGCCCCCACTCTTGATACAACCGCTACTGCAGTGTCACAATGATTTTGATCACGCCGGTTCCGCCTGCGAGCGGCTCCAGTGCTTTTCCGAGCACGGTACCGATGGCAGGGTCGGAGTCGCGCATGGCATGACCCGGGGTGCCCGACGTCACGAGCAGGTCGCCGACCGCGATCGGACCGTTCTCCGCAGAGACCTTGCACGGCACGATACCGATCACGGCGAGCGGGATCTCATCGAATTCCTCGGCCATCTCATCCATGGTGTAGCTCCCGGCCTCCTCGAGTCCCTGCTTGTCCCAGTCGCGCGTTGAGGCGATGAAGCCCGGCTTCGTGCTGTAGATGCCCACGACCAGAGCTGAACGCGCCTCCCATGCTACCGCAACTGCCTGCTTACTCGCTGTGTCGATGACCATTACATCACCAGGCTCAGCCGTGTGTGCGCCCGCGCTCACAGCGATCATCTCGGCCAGGTCGGCGCCGCCGCCGGTGAAGGAACCATCAGCCGTCACCTCGCCATTGCCATTGACACGGAACTTGACGTCCGATGGTGATATCTCACACTCAATGAACTGGCAGGTGGACGATGAGCCACTCCCGATCTCCAGCTCAAGAAGATCCTGTCCAACATCGAGGTTTGCGTTGCAGTCAATACGGTTGATCTGAGGTGCTATCGAATTCGACACGCTTTCAAACACGATCCCGGTGGTGTTGCGCCAGACCTCCAGCTGTGCATCGGGCGCGGTGGTGCCGATCCCGAGATACCCGTCAGATGTGAGCCGCATCTGTTCGTCGCCGGACGTGAGGAAGTACATCGGATCGCTGCTCATGACCCCGACGAACAGACCATCGGACGACGTGCCAGATGCCACGAGCCCCTTCCCGGCAAGCGCTATTCCATCAATCGTTCCTGCGGCCGACGGGCCGTACTTGGTCAGGGTGAGGTAGTCGTTTGTTCCAGCCGATGTCTTCCCTTTGAACTCGACGCTGCCCCAGTCCGCGGTGGTCTCGAATAGCAGGTCGTCATGTCCGGCGCCCACGATGTGAACCTTCTTCGTCGGGCCGCTTGTTCCGATACCTAGATTGCCGGTGATCTCCGTGTACATGTCATTGCCATCGATCGTCCAGTCGCTGTCGGCACCTCCCGCCGGGGCCTGCCATACTCCATTGCCAAAGGTGTCTGACGTGAGCACATGGCCGAGTGTGGGGCTTGCCGTGAACTGGAACCCGTTGCATGTCAGATCGCCGGTGACGTTGACGTCACCGATGAAGTTGCCGGCCAGACCAGAACCCAGGGCTTCACCCTTGATTGCAGAGCCACTGCTATGACCGTAGCCGTGGATGGCAGAGCCGATATCATAGCTTCGCGCGTAGATAGCGCTGCTGAAGCCGCCACCAGATTTCGTGGCCGCGATGCCCGGACCAGTGCCTTCCTGGATTACACGGAAGCCCGTATCAGTGCCTGTGTTGATAGTCTCTTCGAACGGAAGATCCAGCGTGGCCGCATGGTACGCCATCGGGACGCTTGCGAGCTTCTGCCGCGCGTCCATCGTTTCGCTGTCGATCGTGAGTTCGAGGTAGTATGGAGGATCATCGAAGTCCGGAAGCGCATCGGTCGAACCTAGCTCGATGTTGAACCAACCCTCGGTGACTATCACGCCGTTATGGGGCTCCGGACCCCAGACGTTCGTGCCGGCGGTGGCTGCATCGAGAATCTCCGCGGTGATGTCCACTGTCCCGTTGATCGGATCACCCGTGTCGACGTCCGCCAGGAATCCCTGGAACCACATCGTTTCCTGGATGCCGCGGTCGCCGGTGGCGGTCTCGCCATAGATCGTCCCATCAGCTACGCCGCCGTCCACAAGCGCCGCTTCAGAGAAGGCCATGTCCTTTGCCGCGACTGGCGCCGCCAGAAGCATGGCACACAGAATCGACGCCGTAACAGTTAGAATGTGTCTCTGTACGTTCGACATCTTTCCACCTCCAGTCGTCGCGCTATTTCAGAAGTGTTACGGACGCAGTTTCGTGCAGGCCACCAGCGTCGAACCGGCAGAAGTACACGCCGGAAGCCAATTGTTGGCCGGTCTCATTGTGGCCGTCCCACGCAATTTCATATCGACCCGGCGACAGGGACTCGGACACAAGTGTCCGAACCAGCCTCCCCGACACGTTGTAGATCGCCAGCTCTATCGGACCCGACACTTCGCCTATCTCGAATGCAACCGCCGTCTGATCGCGGAATGGGCTCCGTGTGAACGACTGGAATCGCGTTACGTACCGCCCGCCGGTCGTGGCGGATGCTGGCCACTGGCTTGCGCAGTACTCCAGCCCAGAGTCTTCAACGACCCACAGCTCGTACCAGTACTCTATCTGTGCAAGAACATCCCGGTCCTCATATACGCCCGGGTTCGCCGGGTCGATGAGCGAAGTCGTGATCTGCTCGAACGATCCCAGCTCAGACTCGGAGCGGTGGACGTGGAATCCTTGGACTCCGTCAAGCGACGGAACACTCCACCGGAGTGTCACGCACATCGGCTCCGTTGCCGATGCGAAGAACACCGCTTCCACCGGTGTGTAGGCGCCGCAGCCCCACAGCGCGTACGATGTGCTCTCAGCGCTCCCGACGAACGGACCCCCGACCCGGCACCTCAGCCGGTAGCTCGTCGACGTCACCAGCGGGTTTCCCTCCGGAGCGCCCGAGACCAGAGCCCATGTCCGGAGTTCGCAACTGTCGGTCTCCGGCCGGTCGCCCGCTGCGGACAACCCAACGAGACAGATACCAATGAACAGAAACGCCGTCGCGGTCAACGCATACAGTCTGACCACGGTGCACCTCCTTTCGCTCACTTTACCCACTACTTCGTAAACCACAACTGAATGCCATACGAATGGTGAGGATGGACTCACTCTACCCACGTTGCATCCCGCGGGTCAACCGCAATGTGAGTGTTAAGGAACGCGAGAAGGGGCAGGAGAGATATCCCCTGCCCCTTCCTTCCTGTCGGCCTGCAGTACTCTCGGCCGTAGCCGAGGCAATGCAGAAGTGTTACCTGTACAGAGCCTTGATGCTGCCCCAGCTTGACTCCTCGACGGGCGTTGTGCTGCCGCCGTTGAAGCCGAAGATCGTGTAGTCACCGGTGCCGGAGGAGTAGGCGCTGACGATCAGGTAGTACGTGCCGGCCTCGGTGGCGAAGTAGGTGAAGGTCGACATGTCGGGATACGCATCGTCGCCTGCGACGCAGCTGCCGAACGGGTCGGCGCAGTCGGTGATCAGGTAGATCGAGTCGTCCCAGTCGCCGACCGTGTCCATCGTGACCGTGAACTCGTCACCAATCTCGAGGTACGTGTAGTAAACGACATCCTGGCCGCTGGCGCTGTAGCCCGTGCAGCTGCCGGACGCGAGCGGGTAGTCGTTGGCGAAGCCGACGTTGCTGCCGTCGATGCTGAACTCATTACTCGGAATCGGAAGGGCTGTCTCGCAAACGTCGCCTTCGGGCGGCGGCGGCGGAACGTACTCTTCACCGATCTTGATGGCGTCGAAACCGGCCTGCGCGCCGTCAGAACCCTCGTACACAAGGCAGATATCGACGGTCTGACCGGCGATGAAGCCGAACGCGGCGAGGTCGACGTCGTAGGGGTCCCATACGTAGTTATTGGTCGTGCCGTCGGCACGGAAGCTCCACACGACGCCGCCATCGACCGTCACATAGATGTCGTAGTTCTGGTACGGGTCGACTCCCCAGTAGTAGCTCGACATGGCGAGGAAGCTGAGGTGGAGCTCATCAACAACGAGTGTGTGCGAGAAGCACAGCGTCTCGAGCTGAGGAACGAGCGCGGGATCGTAGAAGCAAGTCGCACAGTACGTGCCTTCGCCGCCCGGCGTGTACTGATGCCAGGTGAAGGCGGGATTGGTGATGCCCTGCGTCCAACCGGTTGGCGGGAATGCACCCTCGAAGCCTTCCGTGTAGTCACGGGAGCTCATGGGGGCGTACAGCTCGGTCGAGAACTTGGCGTCGGGAAGCATCTTCCCGGCGAACGCGACGCTCGAGACGACGAGCAGCGCTAGAACAATGATGAGCATGCGCTTCATCGGTGTTCCACCTTTCGTTGTGAGAACGCCGGCCCTTGTTCGACCGGCAGCGAATGTGTCATCAGCACTAAACAGCCCAGCGAGAATCGCGTTTCCTCTCACTGTGAACGAGAGAGGTTTGAATCCTCGCTGGAACTAACTATCATCATTGTACAGCAATATTCACAGATTGGCAAGAGATAAATGCGCTAGTATTTTATCGTCACCGATATAGTGCATGTGGCCGATCTGCCGCTGGGCTGCACACTACAGGGATTCACGACGCCGAGTTTCGGCTTGAATGTGCCTCAGCGTGAGGATACTCTCACTCCTGTCGGTATCTCGAAGCCCGCACGTTTCTCACGGAGGAGTCGACAGGTGCCTCTCTTCGACAAGTGCCACGAATTCAGCAGATGGATCGAGTCTCTCAAGGAGCGTAGAGAGTTCTTCTATCTGCGCACTCTCGATCCTGCCGCTTCTCCCACGGTCACGATGAATGGCAGAAAACTCATCATGCTTGGCTCCAATAACTACTTGGGGCTGGCGACCCATCCGAAAGTGGTCGCGGCAACCATCAAGGCGGTGGAGAGGTACGGCACGGGCGCATGCAGCTCCCGGGTTCTCACGGGCACCACGAGTCTCCACGCCAGACTCGAGAAGAAACTGGCCGAGTTCAAGGGGACAGAGGATGCCGTGGTCTTCAGCACCGGCTTCATGACAATGATGGGTGTGGTCAGCGCGCTCACTGCCAGCGGTGACGTCATTCTGAGCGACGAGTTCAACCACGCCAGTATCGTCGAAGGCTGCCGTCTGACCGATGCCGAGGTCAGGATCTACAAGCACAACGATATGGCGGATCTCGAGGAGAAGCTCGCGGCGTGCAGTTCTGATCAGAACATGCTTATCGTTACCGACGGCGTTTTCAGCATGAAGGGAACAGTTGCCGATCTTCCCGGCATCAAGGAGCTTGCCGAGCAGTACGGTGCCACAACGATGGTGGACGACGCGCACGGCATGGGCGTGCTTGGGAAAACGGGGAAAGGGACGCTCGAGTATTTCGGCATGGAGGGAGAGTTCGACCTCGTCTGCGGCACTTTCAGCAAGTCGCTGGGGACGACGGGGGGGTTCGTCTGCGCCGACGCCGATGTCGTCACCTTCCTCAAGTTGAACTCTCGACCGTTCATTTTCTCAGCGAGTCCGCCTCCTGCATCGATGGCGACGGTTCTCGCCTGCCTGGATGTGATGGAAGAGGAGCCGCAGCTTCTTGAGCGGCTGAGAGAGAATACGGAGTTCATGAAGAGCGGGCTTGCCGAGACGGGTTTCCGCTTGGAGGAGACGGTAACGCCTATCATACCGGTTCTCATCGGAGATGACGCGAAGACCTTTCAGATGGCGGGGGCTCTGGAAGACGAGGGTGTCATCGTCAACCCGATCGTGCCGCCGGCAGTTCCGGCGGGCTCATCCCTCATCCGTGTCAGTGTCATGGCGAGCCTCAGCGGGGAAGAGCTCCGGAGAGCGCTGGACAAGTTCAGACTCGCGGGCCAAAAGCTGGGAGTCATCTGACATGCCAACACGCGTTCTGCCATTCTGGAGTCCAAAGTTCGCCCAGGCCTATGTCATCACGATGCGTCCTTACCTGCTCTTCATCTCGGGCGCGGCCGGGTTGGTCGGTCTCTCTTTCATTCCGGATCTTACCTGTGGACGGATTCTACTCGCGTTTGTACCTTTCTTTCTTTCGTACGGGTTTGGTCAGGCATTGACCGATTGCTTCCAGACAGACACCGACTCGCTCTCTGCGCCGTATCGTCCTCTGGTGCAAGGCATCGTGACCCGGCGTCAGATCCTGACGGTCAGCATGATCGGGCTCACGGCTGTCGTGCTTGTCCTTGCCTATCTGAATCCCGTGATTCTGATCATCGGGATCGTGGGGGTGGTGGGGCTTCTGACGTACACGTATTTCAAGCGTACGTGGTGGGGGGGGCCACCCTGGAATGCCTGGATAGTCGCAATCCTGCCGATCATGGGTAGGTTTGTGGACAGGGGATACCACCCTGCGCTCTTCACCGGTCCGGGTGCTCCTACTGTTTCAGCGTTCGCACTCGCCGTGCTTGTTACCTTCCTCGGCTATGTGAATTTCGTCGTGATGGGCTACTTCAAGGACATCTCTGCAGACAGGGAGACCGGGTACAGGACCTTCCCGGTTGTGTTCGGTTGGCGCCCGGCTGCCGTCTACGGCGACGTGACTGCAGGTCTTTCCGCTGCGCTTGCTGCGTGGGTACTGGTGCTCGTGGGTGTGAATGTGTGGAGTGTCGTCATGTTTGGTGCGGCACTGGTTCTTCATCTCTGTGCCCAGGTTGCGATGCACCGGACAAGGGACGAGCACAAGACGGGTGGTCCGATCGCAAACGGCGTCCGCGCACTCGTCCTCTACTGCCTGGCGATCACCGCCTCGAACAAGATCGAATGGGCGCCGTTCCTTGTTGTCTTCTATGTGTTCCTGGAGCTGGCACTCAGATTGAGGCCAGAGCGGGGCCAGGTATAGCTGGAGGACCGTGCTAGTATTCCTGAATACACGTGCCGGTTACGGTCGCGCCGCGGCCCGCTGGCAGAAGGTGGCGCCCGAACTCGAACGACGCGCAGGCGTACTCGATGTCGAGGAGATTGGTCCGTTTGATTGTGTTGCAACGTCAGTCCGGGAGGCGGCGGCGAAGGGAGAACGCACGTTTGTCGCCGCCGGCGGTGATGGCACGGTCAACCTTCTGCTCAACGCCGTCATGGAACTCGGAAACGATGTGACTGATCTCGCTTTCGGAGCCGTGGGCCTGGGATCGAGCAACGACTTCCACAAGCCGTTCAGCCCCGACTCGTTCATCGAGGGCGTTCCTGTGCGAATCGACTGCAGCAGAGCAACGCCGTGTGATGTCATCCAGATCGACTTCAAGGGGCAGGATGGGAAGAGAACCACGGTCCACGCGATCATCAACGCGAGCGTGGGGATCACGGCCGAGGCCAACGCGGCCTTCAATGAGCCGACGAGCTTCATTAGAGCGGCGAGAAGGCTCTCAGTCGACGCCGCCATCATTGCCTCTGTCCTCCAGACGTTGGGGACCTACCACGACATCAATTGCCGCCTCGTGATTGACGGAATAGAGGAGGGGGTTTTTTCGGTCTCGAGCCTTGGCGTGATTAAGAACCCACACTTCGCAGGATCGATGTGCTACGACACGCCGATCAAGCCGGATGACGGGCAGCTCGGAATCAACCTCTGCGAGCGGCTCAGTCCATTCCAGGCTCTCATGATGGTCGCTGCGCTTCACAGGCGGCGCTTCCGTGGCCGGCCCAAGACGCGGTCGTGGACTGGGAAGCGCGTACTCGTTGAGGGAGATCGCATTTTCGCACTGGAGACGGATGGAGAGGTCGTACGCGCAAGGTCAGCCGAGTTCAGCGTGCTTCCCGGGAGGATCATGTGCTGCCGGTGACGCGGGCGCGCAGCGAGATGACAGGGATCTGCTGACCACGCGGGCGCAGCTAGATAACAAGGAGCTGCTGATGAACCAGATGGACGACATCCTCGAGAATGTGGCGATCGGAGCGTGGGTCAAGGCCTTCTCGCGAGCCCCTGGACAGGCGAATGCTCCCCACGAGTCCGACGCGGAACTCATAGAGCTTCCCGGCGATCCCGAACACCTGCTTGCGATAACTATCGATACCGTTGCGGAGGAGATCCACACGGGTCTCTATCAGGAATCATACACGATGGGTTGGGTGGCGGTAATGGCGTCGCTGAGCGATCTTGCCGCGGTGGGGGCGGACCCTCTGGGCATGGTCGTGTCCGTATCTGCGCCGTCCGGGAGAGACTCCGGCTTCGCCGAGAGCGCGGGGCGAGGAATGGAAGATGCCTGCCGGTCGCTCGGCGTATTCATTCTGGGTGGGGATTCGAACCTGACGTCGGAGATCTCGCTCACAGGTTGTTCGATCGGGATCGTGCCGAAGAGCGCTGCGCTCACGCGGCGGGGCGTCAAGCCCGGGGACGCGGTCTTTCTCACCGGGCGAGCGGGTATCGGGAATGCGCTTGGACTTGTGAAATTGAGCGGACTTCCCGACGAGTACTTCCCGGAGAGCAACTATCGTCCCTCAGCGCGGCTTGCGGCAGGTAGAGCCTTGAGAGATCACGCGACGGCGGCTATGGACACAAGCGACGGTGTCCTGACGACCCTCGATCAGCTGATGCGCCTGAACGGCTGCGGCTTCGAGATCAAGTGCGACTGGCCGATGATCCTGTCTGAGGACGTGCTCGCCCTGTGCGACCGGACCGGCACGCCCTACTGGATGATGCTCGCCGGACCACACGGCGAGTTTGAGCTCGTCTTCACGGTGCCGGCAACCGAAGCGGAAGCATTCCCGGAGAAATCTCGT
Source organism: Candidatus Eiseniibacteriota bacterium (assembly GCA_030600655.1). GTDB lineage: Bacteria > Joyebacterota > Joyebacteria > Joyebacterales > Joyebacteraceae > Joyebacterum. Next base: position 8,544 of record JAUVLP010000021.1, on the reverse strand, counting down.
GCCCTCGGGTTCGACACGATTCGCCTTGGAACAGTTCATCAGAAGGCCGTGATCACACTTGCTCTGCCGTCGGGGCGTCAGGTCGATATCGATATGTCCTCTCTTCGCAATCTGCTCGATACCTCTGGAGGGGATCTTTCACACTATCTGAGTGAGTTTAGAAAGATGGGGGGATCCTGGGGTCTTGAGTAGCGAGACGACTACGATACACGGGTCCGTCCTTGCCGCTGCTGCAGAACACGCAGCGCGAACGGCACTGATGTACAGGGATGGTGGGCGTCACGTCGCCATCACCTACGCCGATCTTGTCGGAGCGATCGAGATTGCGGTGAAGCGACTCGCTGCTTTCGGACTCAAGAAGGGAGATGTCGTCGGCATCCTGTCGCCGAACCGTCCCCAGTGGGTCGTGGCCGACCTCGCCGTTCTGGCTCTCGGTGGGATCGTCGTTCCCATCTACCAGACCCTTCACCCGGACCAGATCGAGTACATTATCAATGACTCCGGCATGAAGGTGCTCTTCGTTGGCGACGCCGATCTCTTCGCTGGAATTGGCAGCATTCGAAGCAAGTGCGTGCGCCTGGAGGAGGTTGTCTTTCTTGACGACTGGGGCATCCGCTTCGGTCGAACAGAAACGGCGTCTACGGGTGACCCGGAGGCGGCCCGCGACGACCGACCCGAGATGTCGGCCGCCGACGTTGCAACGATCGTCTACACATCAGGAACCACCGGTGAGCCGAAGGGCGTAATCCTCACGCATGCCAACATCGTCTCGAACGCGCGGGCGCTTATCGAGAGGCATGGGATATCGCCCGATGATTCCATTCTCTCTTATCTTCCGCTGGCTCACATGCTGGAGCGGACGTGCGGTCACTACTCGTTCCTGTTCTCAGGAGCAGCCATTGCGTACGCTGAATCGCGCGCCACGGTCATGCGGGACCTGGCATCCGTTCGCCCCACTGTACTCATCGCCGTTCCCCGCATTCTCGAGAAGGCGTACCTCGCAGCCAGGACGAAGATCGAGCACGGGTCCAGGATGGAGCGACAGATGGTGTTGAGAGCGGTCTCTGTCCTGAATGAGCGGGCGAATCGCCTCTACCGAGGAGAGAACGTCCCTTCATGGCTTCGTATCCGCTCCTGGTTGTACGATATTCTGATCGCTTCACGTTTTCGCAAGATCGCCGGAGGGAGAGTGCGCCTGATCGTGTCGGGAGGGGCGCCACTCGACAGACAGACAGCGAAGACCCTGCGCGTACTGGGTTTTGGTGTCGTTGAAGGCTACGGACTTACTGAGGCTTCGCCCGCCATCTCCTGCGGTCGCACCGAGGACTACAGGCTTGGGACGGTAGGGAAGCCTCTCGCCGGCGTGGAGGTCAGGATCTCGGATGGCGGTGAGATCCTGGTCCGGGGGCCAAATGTCATGAAGGGCTACCTGAACCGGCCAGATGAGACAGCAGCGGTACTCGAAGGCGATGGTTGGCTTCACACAGGGGATCTGGGTGAACTCGACGAGGACGGAAATCTTGTTGTGACTGGCAGGATCAAGGAACTCATTGTCACTTCCTACGGGAAGAATATCTCGCCGGGGCCGATAGAGGAGAGGATCATGAGAAACCGGTACGTCTCTCAGGCAATCGTTCTCGGAGACAACAGGAAGGCGATCGTGGCTCTCATCGTGCCGGACAGGGGAGAGATCGAGCGCCACGCCGGGGAGCATGATGTAACGTGGAGCTCGTACGAGTCGCTTCTCGAACACTATACCGTCAGGGAATTGCTGAAGAGCGAAGTTGAGCGGGCGAACGCGCTGGCCGCGTCCTACGAGCGCGTGACGGTGTTCGCACTCCTTAGAGATCAGTTCAGCCAGGAGAACGGCATGCTCACACCGACCCTGAAGATCCGGAGGGAGAGAGTGGCCGAGACCTACAGAGATCGTATCGAGGCGCTATACGAGGAGCTGGAGGGAAAAGATGCGCATTAGCGGAAAGCGCGTAATCATTACCGGTGCGTCGTCCGGCATAGGTCGCGCGCTCGCGGTGTCTCTTGCGGAGAAGGGCGCCGTGCTCACTATCGCAGCGCGCCGTTATGACAGGCTCGAGGACATAGCCGGTGAGATTGCCGCACAGTTCCCGGACACACCTGCTCCTGTTGCGGTCCAGTGTGATGTCACTATCGCAGATGATGTATCTACACTCATCGGGGGCACGGTTGAGCGGCTCGGAAGCGTCGACATGCTCATCAACAACGCAGGCATCAGCATCTATGGAGAGACGCGACTCACGCGGGCGGAGGACTTTCGCTCGGTCATGTCCGTGAATTTCTTCGGAGCCGTCCAGTGCATGCTGGAGGTTCTTCCGTTCATGAGGAGGCAGGACAGCGGGCTCATAGTGAACATCGCCTCCGTGGCTGGGCTTCACGGCATTCCTTTCCTTGGGGCATATTCAGCCAGCAAGGCAGCCCTGATCGCAACGAGCCAGAGTCTCCGGACGGAACTCGCTGGCAGTGGAATCCGTGTCATGATCGTCTATCCGGGATACACCGATACCGAGATATTCGAGCGCGAAGTCATGGTCGGGGGAGGGAAAAGACCCTCGGCCGGGTACGCTCCGGTGGACGAGGTTGCGGAAGCGATCGTGCACGCCATCGAGCGCGGAAGTCGAGATCTCATCATGACGAGACGCGGGAAGATCCTGAGCATTCTTCGCGGAGCTGCGCCGGCGATCGTTGAGCGAGCGATGCGAAAAATAGCGAGTGAACTCCGTGATCCGGACGAGCCGCGGCGCGACCCGGGAGAGTCCTGATAGAAGGAGCACAATCGTGGGCAAGCCGAAGCTTCAGATCATTGTTCTGTTCCAGAATCTGGGCGATCAGGAGGAGTACTTCGCACGATCTCCGGCACCGCCTCTGTCCGGCATGCTCGTGGCGGGGTTGACGCCGCCGATCGTCGATGTGGAGCTTCTCCACGAGATGGTGCGTCCCATCGACTACGAGACGGATGCGGATTTCATCGCCCTGAGCTTCATGGATTTCTGCGCACCGCACGCGTACGATGTCGCCGCTAGATTCCGGGAGAAGGGAAAGACTGTGATCGCCGGTGGCAAGTACGCGTCGACTTTCCCTGAGGAGGTAATGCCTCACGTCGATTGCGTGGTTGTCGGGGAGGCCGAGCGTATCTGGCCCAGCGTTGTCGAGGACATGGTGGCGGGCAAGCTGAAGGAACGCTACGATGCACCGTTTGCACCGCCTCTCGACGACATTCCCCCTCCGCGGTACGACCTTGCTGAGCGCGAGTTCGGTGTTCCGGTAGTGACCGAGGCTACGCGAGGCTGCCCCTACGATTGCAGCTTCTGTCAGTTGACGATCCAGCGTGCCCCCTTCCGCACGCGGCCCATCGAGGATGTGATCCGAGATCTCACGGCAACGTCCAGGCTTCCTTATCACAAACGCAAGATCGCGATGCTGTACGATAACAACCTCGGCGGCGACATAGAGTATGCCAAGGAGCTTCTGAAGGAGATCGCGAAGCTCAAGTTGTGGGCGCTCGGGACCCAGTTCAGTTTCGACTGTCTTCATGACGATGAGTTCGTGGATCTTCTTGCCAAAGCGAACTGCACCATGGCATTTATTGGACTCGAATCACTGAGCGAGCCCAGTCTGCTGTCGGTTCACAAGAAGCAGAATCGGGTTGAGGAGTACGAGGAGCTTTTCACCAAGCTCAGGCGTCACGGAATCATGACGTTCACGGGGCTCATGCTCGGGCTCGACGAGGACACGCCCGAGTACTACCAGAGCCTGCCGTCGAAGCTCGACGAGATCGATCCAGGTGTCATTCTCCTTTCTATCGCGATCCCCATTCCCGGAACACCGTTTCACAAGCAGGCGCACGATGAGGGAAGGATCATTGATGAGGATATCTCTCACTATGAGGGTGACCATCTCGTCATCATGCCGAAACGGGTGACGCCCGAGCAGGTGTTCGAGGCATTCCAGCGAATCAACAAGGAGTTCTACTCAACCGGCAAGCTCATCAGAAGATGGTGGAGGCTCATCTCAGGCTACAGGCATGCCGGAAACCCATTCGCGTGGCTGTTCCATTCGGCTGTTCTGTCCTATGTTTTCTTCAGTCTCTCGGTTTTCCAGAGGGACCACGCTGAACAGAGGGTGTATCCCATGAAGACTTCGCGGATACTCAGTGATTCATTGCGCACGGAAGCCGAGGCGTGATGCCGACGCCCGAGCTCCGGAGCGCAGAAAGGAGACAATTATGGCTCGGTTCACTCTTATTCTTGCGGCCGTGGTCGAGATCGTCTTCCGCGGGATTCCCGCTCTCTTCGGATCTCCGCGGATAGCACATTTCTTTGGCCTCGAGTATCTCACGGGTTTCATTCCCTACGTGCACGCTTTTGGGGCCGTGATGATCTGTCTCGGGGTGCTCTTCTACATCGCGTCGAAGGAGCCTGAGAAGCACGTCCTCATCATCAATATAGCGATGATGAGATTCGCACTCGGCATTGCAGCTCAGCTTGGATCGTACTTCCAGCTTGGATCGCTGGACACCTTCTGGTGGATCCACATGGCCGTGGATGTGGTTCTGGTTGCACTGTTCATTCTTGCCCGATCATCGCTCAAGAAGAGCCGACAGGCGTGCTGAGCCGGTTCCACGGCCGGAATCGGTTTCCACGGCGAATGAGCGTTCTCCTTCGGAGTCTGGAGATGCTAGTATTGCCAAGTTGTCGAGTTGAGTCGGTGAGACGCTCACATCCAAGCACGGGAGGGTAGTCGAGTGGCGGCGAAACGGCGAAAGCACATTCGCATGAGCACGACATCGGTGCCGACCGGGGTCGACCTGCTGCAGACCGCAGGTCTCAACAAGGGGCCAGGCTTCCCGCTGGAGGAGAGAGAGCTGTTCAGGTTGAGAGGACTCCTTCCTCCACAGCTATGCACGATTGAAAAGCAAGTCCTACGCGTGATGAACAACTTTAGAAGAATGCTCACCGATCTCGATCGATATCTGTATTTGATCGCGCTCCAGGACAGGAATGAGACGCTTTTCTATCGCGTTGTGCTTGAGTATCTCGAGGAGATGCTTCCGATCATCTACACACCGACGGTCGGGGAGGCCTGCCAGAAATATGGGCACATCTTCCGTCGCCCTCGCGGACTTTTCATTACCCTCGCCGATAGGGGCGAGATCGCGGACGTTCTCCGCAACTGGCCGTACGTAGATGTCCGCATCATCGTCGTGACTGACGGCGAGAGGATTCTCGGCCTCGGCGATCTCGGCTCAAATGGCATGGGGATCCCTGTCGGGAAGCTCTCCCTCTACACGGCATGTGCCGGCGTCGCTCCCTCGCAGTGTCTTCCAATCACGCTCGACGTCGGAACAAACACGCAGAGCCTCCTCGACGATCCTCTCTACATCGGGACGAGGGAACGCAGATTGCGCGGAGAGGATTTCGACAGTTTCATCGCCGAATTCTTCAGAGCTGTGCGGGAAGTGTTCCCCCACGCCACGGTCCAGTTCGAGGATTTCGGAACGAACAACGCGTTCCGTCTTCTTGACTACTACCGCGACAAGGTCAGCGCGTTCAACGACGACATCCAGGGAACTGCGTCAGTGGTGCTCTCCGGGATCTACTCGTCCCTCAGGCTTACCGGCGGCGCTCTCAAGGATCAGAGGTTCCTCTTTCTTGGAGCGGGGGAAGCTGGTATCGGTATAGCGGATCTCATCACGTCAGCCATGATCGCAGAAGGCTTACCCGAGGCCGAGGCAAGGAAGAGGTCCTGGCACGTCGACTCGAAGGGACTCGTGATCAAGAGCCGGACGGATCTGGCGCCGCACAAGTTGCCCTATGCGCATGAGCACGAGCCGATGCCGGATCTTCTGGCGGCGGTGAAGGCTCTCAAACCTACGGGGATCATCGGTGTCTCCGGACAGCCCGGCACGTTCACCCGGGAGGTTGTCGAGGCCATGGCCGAGCTGAACGAGAGACCCCTGGTCTTCTCGCTCTCGAACCCGACTTCGAAGTCGGAGTGCACGGCGGAGCAGGCCTACACCTGGACCAAGGGGCGTGCCATCTTTGCGAGTGGGAGTCCGTTCGATCCCGTCACGCTTGACGGCGTGACTCACGTGCCGGGCCAGGGCAACAACGCGTACGTCTTCCCCGGCGTCGGTCTGGGAATCATCGCATGTGAGTCATCGCGTGTGACCGACGAGATGTTCTTTGAAGCCGCGAAGACGCTGGCTGGACTGGTCACCGAAGAGGATCTCGCTCTCGGCCGTGTCTATCCGGCGCTGACGCGGATCCGTGAGGTCTCTGCGGCAATAGCAACCACAGTTGCCGAGATTGCCTACGAGAGAGGTCTTGCTCGCAGGCCGAAGCCTGAGAACTTGCGTGAGTATATCGAATCTCAGATGTATTATCCGGAGTACGAGGACTACGTATAGGCGCTGCGGCATCCGGCCGTGGCGCACAGGTTGTCAATGATAGCCCGGACCCGAGTGGGTGCGGGCTATCTCCCGGAGATGTCTTCCGCAACGAGGAGGGTGGGAAAGTGACAAGGAAACGGCGCAGGCTCACACGGATGAGCACGACTTCGATCCCCACGGGGACTGAACTACTGCGCAACGCAGGTCTCAACAAGGGCACAGCTTTTAGTGAGGAAGAGAGAGAGCTTCTCGGACTCAGAGGACTCCTCCCGCCGTACGTTCACACGATGAAGGAGCAGGTCGACCGCGTCGTAGAAAACTACCGGAGGAAGGACACCGACCTCGGCCGGTACATTCACGTGCTGTCGCTGCAGGACAGGAATGAGACTCTCTTCTACCGCGTGATCCTGGAGAATCTCGAGGAGCTGATGCCGATCATATACACTCCGACGGTCGGCGAGGCCTGTCAGAAGTACGGACACATCTTCCGCAGAACGCGCGGCTGTTTCATCGCCGACAAGCACAGAGGACGCATGGCCGACGTTCTCAGAAACTGGCCACTCGTTGATGTCCGCGTTATTGTCGTGACCGACGGTGAGCGCATCCTCGGGCTCGGTGATCTCGGCGCCAATGGCATGGGAATCCCTGTCGGCAAGCTGTCGCTCTATACTGCGTGCGCCGGCATACATCCCGCCGATTGTCTCCCCGTCGTACTCGATGTCGGAACGAACAATGAAGAGCTCCTGAATGATCCTCTCTACATTGGTACGAAGAAGCGGCGTCTCCGCGGTGATGAGTACTACGAATTCGTTGACGAGTTCATCACGGCTGCGACTTCGGTCTTTCCGCACGCGCTTATCCAGTTTGAGGACTTTGCCAACCCGACGGCGTTTCCCTTGATCGAGAAGTATGAAGACAAGATCTGCACGTTCAATGATGACATTCAGGGGACGGGAAGCGTGGTTCTCTCAGGGCTTCTCGGAGCGCTCAGAATCACGGGCGGCAAGCTCACAGAACAGAAGCTTCTCTTCCTTGGGGCCGGCGAGGCTGGAATGGGCTGCGGTAAGCAGATCGTTGCCGCCATGGTCTCGGAGGGGCTCTCGGAGAAGGAGGCGCAGGAGCGGTTCTGGTTCTTCGATGTCGACGGCCTCATTGTGAAGGGTCGCGACAATCTCAGCGCCGTGCACCTGCCGTTCGCGCATGACCATGAGCACATGACGGATTTCCTCGAGGTCGTGAAGGCCATCAAGCCGACTGCCATAATTGGTGCATCGGCGCAGGCAAGTACATTCACCAAGGAAGTACTCGAGACAATGGCGGAGATGAACGAGAGACCTATCGTCTTTGCTCTCTCGAACCCGACGCACAAGGCCGAGTGCACTCCGACGGAAGCCTATACCTACACGAACGGACGGGCGATTTACGCAAGCGGCAGCCCGTTCAAGCCCGTGGAGTTTAACGGCGAGACATTCGTGCCCGGCCAGGGCAACAACGCCTACATTTTCCCAGGCGTCGGACTCGGGATCGTGGCGTGCGAGTCGTCACGCGTGACCGGAGAGATGTTCTATGCGGCGGCGAAGGCTCTCGCTGCAGAAGCCTCGGAGGACGATCTCAAGCTGGGGCGTGTCTATCCGGCTCTGTCGCGCATTCGCGAGGTTTCCGCGAAGATCGCCACGGCGGTTGCGGAAATCGCGTACGAGCAGGGGCTTGCTGCCCTGCCGCGGCCGAAGGACCTGCACGAGCACATCAAGTCGATGATGTATGTTCCCGAGTACGAGGACTACATCTAGGCGCCGGTGCGAGAATCGCGGTCAGGCGCTACAGCGCTTGGCTGCACGGCGGCGAAGAAGAGAACAGCCCGGGCCGATTGGTCCGGGCTGTTCCTGTGATGGTAGCTGCTATGAAGCTTCGTTGCAGCGCGTTTCTATGATTCTTTCAGAATGCGGCGCGTGTCCTGCGCGATGGCCAGTTCTTCATTAGTGTTGATGACGAGAACCGCCGTTGGGCCGGAGCCGATGCTGGTTGCATTGCGCTGGTTCTCCGTCTTGGAAAGCTTGATGCCGAGGAATTCCAGTCTTGCGCAGACCTTCTCTCTTACCTGCGGGGAGTTCTCGCCGATA
>JAUVLP010000143.1 GCA_030600655.1 Candidatus Eiseniibacteriota bacterium | reverse complement strand
TGCCCCTCGGGCGGGTGTGGCCGAAGTTGCGCGGCTGAACTTCGATGTGGGGGAGGCGTTCGCCGACGCTGCGCTCAAGTTTCTTGAGAGATCCGGCATGCGTCCCACGGACGTCCACCTCATCGGCTCCCACGGTCAGACCATCTTCCATGATCCGCCCGTAGGGGACAGACCCGGAGTTACGCTCCAGGTGGGGGAAGGTGATGTCATCGCGCGTCGGACGGGAGTCATTACGGTCTCGGACTTCCGCACGGCCGACGTGGCGGCCGGTGGGTCGGGCGCACCGCTCATTCCGCTCGTGGACTGGTTGCTCTTCCGTAAGCCCGACTGCGCGCGTCTCATGGTGAACATCGGCGGCATTGCCAATGTGACATATGTAGTTGAGGATCTCGCCGGCGTTCGCGCATTTGATACGGGTCCGGGCAACGCCCTTATGGATGAGATCGTTGTGGCGGCTACAGCTCGATGCTCGCGTTACGACGAGGGCGGCGAGCGGGCTCTGCGAGGGACGGTTGATGAGAAGGCTGTCGCCGGGTTCCTTGAGAAGGCGTATTTTTCAGCGCGTCCACCCAAATCGACGGGGAAGGAACTCTTCGGTCGTGCTGTGGCGAGCGAGCTGGCTGAGATGGTGTTTGGGGGGCGAGAGCCGGCCACACTCACCGAGAGCGACGTGAATGACCTTCTGGCCACGGCCGCGGCAGTCACGGCCCGCTCGATCCATGGTGCAGCGGCCTTCCTTCCACGTGACCCAGAGATCGCAGAGGTCGTGGTGAGCGGGGGAGGTGTGAAGAACCGGGCCGTGATGGCGATGCTGGAGGAGCTATTCGCGCCGACGCCGGTCGTGAGCCTGTTGACGCTTGGGGTTGACCCCGATGCCAAGGAGGCCATGGGCTTTGCCATCCTTGCGAACGAGACACTGGGCGGTGGTCCCGGAAACGTGCCCGCTGCGACCGGCGCCAAGATCGGTGCAGTTCTGGGCAAGATCAGCGTGGGGATCTAACGTCCGCCGGTATCAGCCGGCAACTGACATGCGCGAGAGTGCGCACACGTTGGGAGCACGGACGTGGACATCAGAGGAAAAGCCGCGCGGCTCATCATGAGCCACATCTCCGACCGGGCCTGGGACGATTTCAATGACGAGTACGCCCGCGTCGAGCACGAGATCCGCGATCTTGGGATAGGCGGCTTCTGCCTCTTCGGCGGTCAGCTTGACCGCACGCCGGAGATGATCCGCCGGCTCTCTGAGTGCTCCGCCTTTCCACTCCTTGTCGCATCCGATCTAGAGCGCGGGCTCGGCCAACAGGTCCGGGGCGCCACAGCATTCCCATCGCTTGCCATGTGCGGCGCCACGGGTGATCCCAAGCTCGCCCAGGCGCAGGGCTGGGTGACTGGCTCGGAAGCGCGGCGTGTGGGTATCAACCTCGTCTTCGCCCCGGTCGCCGACGTCGACTCTGAGCCAAAGAATCCCATCATTGGTGTGCGCGCATTCGGGACTGCTCCATCCATGGTCGCGGAGTTCACACGTGCGTTCGTGCGGGGTCTGCAGGCAGCGGGAGTTGCGGCGACCGCCAAGCACTTCCCCGGCCACGGTGACACGAAACGCGACTCGCACATCGAGCTTCCCGTAGTTGAAGTGGGGAGTGCCACGATTCATGCTCGTGAGCTGGTTCCATTCAGAGCTGCGATCGACGAAGGCGTCAAGGCGATCATGACGGCGCACGTGGCGTATCCGGGGTTAGGGGCGGATGCGAGCGTCACGCGCGCCGTGTCCGCAGCTGGCGGAAGCGATCTGGCCGACGAAGCGCCGGAGAAGCAGACAGGTTTGGTCACGAGCCGCCGCGGTGCCGCGGACAGCCTGCCCGCAACACTGGTACCTGCCATCTCTACTGCACTCCTCCGCGGAGAACTCGGCTTCGAAGGACTTGTAGTGACAGACGCGCTCCTCATGGGTGGGATCACCGAGAGCTATGGCCCAGGCGAGGCCGCAGTGCTCGCACTTGAGGCTGGCGCGGATGTGCTCCTGATGCCAGCGGACGTGGAGGCTGCGATAGACGGCATTGTGGAAGCAACTGAGAGCGGTCGGCTGTCAGAGGAACGACTTGATGCTTCGATTGCCAGGGCTGAGGAGCTTCTTGGATGGGTCGCATCGCGTGCGATGCCAGGTTCGGTACCGGGAGGTGTGTTGGCACAGTTCTCAGAGAGCCTCGGGATTGCATTTGAGGAGCCCGCAACTGTGGCGGCGGCAATTGCCAGACGCGGTGTGACGCTTCTGAGGGATGAACGAGGTCTGATACCTCTTCCTGCTGAGGCGCTATCGGGCGCGGTGTCACTCGTCGCGGTCACGGATCCGAAGCAACCCGATGGCGTGGCCTGGCTACGGGAGAGGCTCGAGTCGCAGTTCCCCGGGGCGGAACTCACCATCCTCGACGCGGACTGCTCTGAGGAGAAGGCCAACGGCATCATCGACAACGCCTCGACCTCCGAGCTCTGCATCATCGCCCTCTTCGACGAGATATCTGCATGGAAGGGGCACTCCGGCCCCGATGGGACCGTTGCCACCGTGATCACGCGGCTTCTTGCCGCTTCGCGGCAGTCAGTGGTCCTGCTCTTCGCCGGACCGCAGCTTGTGCACGCCGTGGAGGGCGCCGACGCCGTTCTGTGCTGCTACGACGGCTCCCAACCCGCACAGCTTGCCGGCGTTGCGGCACTTCTCGGGGAGGCGGAGATCTTTGGGCGGCGGGGGTGAGTGCGCATACGGAGCACCTTCCCGCAAGAGGTTTGACCGCGGTTCACGTCTGATGTACGGTCACGATAGTTGGTGTGCGAGGTGGTTGGCCGTGTCTGATGAGCATCATGAGAGACACGACCAGGCAGTCCCACCTCACCTGGAGCACAGGTGGCATCTGAGGAATCGCCGACGATGGCGGTGCGCGTGCGGACTGCTGGAGCGGTGTCAGGCCAAGCCAAGACAAGACACGCATGATGTGGTACTCTCGGCGACGCTAGCACAAGCGCTGATGCTTGGTCGGCGGCGTATCCGCTAGTGATAGCCTGCGGGTGTGGATCCGGCTGACGCTAGACTGCATGAAAGGACAACATGACAGGGGATACGCGAGTTCCACCGACGGTGTTCGTTTCCTATTCGTGGGATGATGAGGACCATCGGGGTTGGACGAGGGCTCTTGCCGAGCGACTGCGTTCCGACGGAGTTGATGCCACATTGGACCAGTGGGCTGCTGTTCCTGGAGATCAGCTCCCTGCCTTCATGGAACGCTCCATCGGCGACAGCGACTTCGTCCTGATTGTCTGCACACCTCGCTACAGAGCCAGATCAGAAGCACGCGTGGGCGGCGTAGGATACGAGGACGACATCATCACAGCTGAGATCATGCGACACCGCAATCACCGCAAGTTCATCCCTCTACTGAGACGTGGCAGTGGAGAGGAATCGCTGCCCGGTTGGCTCAAGGGCAAGTACCACATTGACCTCCGTGATGGTCCGCGGTTTGAGGCGCAATACCAGGATCTCTTGGCCACGGTGCGTGGTGAGCGTCCGAAGCCGCCGCCCATCGGTAGCCGAGAGACAAGCGATCGAAAGGACGCCAATGTGCAAGTCCCGCCGGAATCATCACAGCAGAAAGAGCCCGTCCGTATCGTCGGGATCATCGCAGACGAAGTGACTGAGCCATCGTCTGATGAGACTCGAGGCAGCGCTCTCTACAGAGTACCCTTTCGTCTCTCGCGAGTCGTGTCATCTAGGTGGGCGCACACATTCGCGGAACTCTGGAATCATCCCCCTCGCTACACAACGATGCACCGTCCTGGGATCGGGAGTGCCAGTGATGATAGAATCGTCCTGGACGGCACCACGATCGAGGAGGTTCAGCGGACCCATCGCGATACCCTGATTCTATGTGTCAAGGAGACGAACAGAATAGTTGCTGAACAAGAAGAGAAGGAGACGTGCGAACACGAGGTGAGAAAGCAACGCTCCGAAGAACACCATAGGAGAGTGAAGGAGATTTCCGACGAGATTCGGTTCGATGACTAGTACAGAGCAGTTCAATGAGCCCATGTAGTTTCCTGGTGGGCTTATCACGCCGATTGCACCGCGCGTTCCCGCGCACGACACACCGTTGCTCGGGTCTGGTACCCGCGACTGATGTGTGGCTTGCCAAGTGGCCGGCCGGAGAGTAGTAGCGATGAGGCTGATTGAGTTCCTCAAGAGAGTGAAGGCAGCCCTTGTGCCAAACAGACGCGAGCGGGGGGCAGATTCCTCCGGTTGTTGGCTGGAGACCGACGTGATCTACTCAGGGAGGGGAACCGCGACCTTTTCCTGGCCCAAGTGTATTGTAACAGGTGTTGCTACGGCACGCTTTGACCAGCAGGGTCATTGCCTAATCGAGCTGGAGGCGGATGACATCAGCGAAGTAGAGGATGGCGAGAACGGACGCAATGAGATTCTGGGTCTCGATTGCCTGTCTGGCATCTGTCACCACATGGAGATTCGCACCGATTCAGGCGTCTTCTTGACAGTGGGGAAGGTTGTTCTCGCTGGTGGTT
>JAUVLP010000207.1 GCA_030600655.1 Candidatus Eiseniibacteriota bacterium | reverse complement strand
TGCCCCTGAGGAGTTCGTCGTCCGAGAGCTGCGTCTCGAAGTGTTCCACTCCCTGCTTGATTAGGACATCCTGCGCCGTGCCGCGAAAACCAGGTCCGCGCGACAACTGGAATCCAACGAACCGGGCGATGTCGAATCGCTCGCGAACGGTAAGCGCAACCTGCTGCCTGCAATGCAGAGCCATCTTGAACTGAGACTTGAGTCTGAATCCGCGCGACGCGATCTTCCGAAGGGCAGGCGCCGCATTCGACTCCAGAGTTGAGTAGAGGGACTCAAGCCTCGGGAGGTCAGGGTCTGCATCGTCCCACTCGTAGTACCCCTTGAGCTTCGCTGTGTTCTTTGGACTCCGCTTGCGCACAGACTCTTCCTGCAGATCCACTACCCAGAGGTAGGGGTCCTTCAGCGCTCGACTGCGCGGGTCTACGAAGCCCTCGAGATAGAGCCTTGGAACGTAGTGCTGCTTCTCCATCTCGAAGGGCCTTCCGTCTTCTGAGGAGGGTGCGGTCTAGCGGACCGCGTATCAGCCGCGAGCGTCAAGGACGGCGCGGGGTGTGCTGGCTGACGCGATGCGGAAGCCCCCTTGCAGACGCTGTGACACCCAGGCTCGTCGGCTGCTACGCTGGTTTGGCGTGCCCGATCCCAGATCCTCCTACGCTGCTAGCAGTCCTCGAACGACATCAGCGAGGACTCGCATCGCCACACAATCGTCTTCGTTGTACTCCAGGATTCGCTGTCTCAGTTCGGCGGAGCCGGATTCTACCCACTCATGGTACCACTGAATCGACGCAGCACCCGATGGCTCAACGTCTCTCCAGTTGAATCCCAAGAAGGCCGCCACATCTTTGATCCCTAGGCCCCTAGTCGGCCATATCATCTTCGATCGAACCAAGTCGTGGTAGAGGTCGAATGAAGCGTCTGCCTCGAAGAGCTCGGCTACCTGTGCTGATGTGGCGATTCCAGGGTACCGCTCTGCTAGCTGGAGCCATGTGGTCTTCTCATACGGTGAGTAGTAGAACAGAGCTGATGGTTTGCTGGAATCCACGTACGCCCACGCCTTGGCAAAGGCTGCTTCCTCTGCCTCGGCCGAAGGTTCCTCGGCCAAGAAGGGAACGTATCGTTCGGACTCGGGATCGGAGTCAGCTCTCTCGACGAACCCATGCAGATAGCAAACTCCGCGCATGGGATCTGTCTCCACGTCGAAGAACAGCTCGAAGCGGTCATCCGGAAGTCCGACGTGCTCAACGAAGTAGGGCTGTGGATCGTCCTCCTTCTGCAGGCATGCACGCGCATGGAGTCGAGCCAAGACCTTGGCACCTACACCCTTGATCGTGGTCTTTGAGCCACTAATGAACGTCTCAAGCTCGGCAGCCGCTAGATCGCCCACGGTCCCGAACACCCCACTCAGTTTCTCTCTGGTTGCTCTCCCGAGTTCGGGAATCAGGGTAAGATCATCCGCCGCCTCCAGGTGTAGCTTGCAGGCGCTTCGCCAATGACACTGCTTGCAGCTTCCGGCCCAAGCACCCGCTGTGGTAGCACTCCGCGAAACGATCGCCCGAGTGGCCTCGAGCGCCACCTCGTACTCCTCCCACATGCTAGCTCTGATTCTAGGACCCCTGGAGCTGCCTAGGTCGTAGATAACCTCCGCGCCATGAATGTCCCAGACGAACGGATTCCCTTCACCCATGTGCCCTTTGCGTCGCAGGATGTCTGCATAGAACGCAAGCTGGACCGCGTAGTGCTTCTTCGGCTTGCGATCATCGTCTTCGCTTCCGCCCTCAGTACCCGCTCCGCTCTTTATGTCACCAGGCACGTAGCCGCCTCCCTGCAACCTGAGCAAGTCGGGCTCTCCGAGAAGGTCGTCGGACACGATGCGACCTCCGTGGATGAGAGGCTCTCGCGCGGCCA
The DNA here is from genome assembly GCA_030600655.1 of Candidatus Eiseniibacteriota bacterium. Taxonomy (GTDB): domain Bacteria; phylum Joyebacterota; class Joyebacteria; order Joyebacterales; family Joyebacteraceae; genus Joyebacterum. The sequence continues at coordinate 867 of JAUVLP010000207.1, read as the reverse complement.
TTGCTTCGCTCGTCAGGCGAACGCGCTCCGTTGGAGGGTCATCTCTGAAGCTGAGAAACGGCTCCTCGGTCCTCTGTATCACCTCGGCCTCAAAAGCGTTGCCTCGCTTCCACAGCAACTCGACGAATGCGCTCACGTCATCTCTGTCCGCACGGTCGCCGAACAGGTCAAGTGTCACCCGATGGGGACACTGAACGTAGTCGTAGAGCATCGACGCCGTAATCATGTCAGTGAGCATCCGATTCCTCCGGGCAAGCCTAACGAACCGCCTATCAGCCGCGAGCGTCGGGGTAGCGCGGGGTGTGCGAATGCAGCCGGCGTGACAGCCAAGCTCGTCGGGTGCATACGCTAGCCAGGCAGCGGCGCAGCCACCCGGCCTTCGTCCGTGCTGGTGGCGGATCAGTGTAGCTCTCAAGCTGATCCTGAAGGTACCTGTAACCGTACTCGAGAATCTGAACGACTCTGTCTCCATCACCGAAGAGGGCTACATTGTCGTATCCGGTATGGGCCTCAGTGAAATGCACGCCGACTAGGTTCATTGCGTCGTAGATAGAGTCCAGCGCAGCCTGAATCATGGGAACCGTGAATCCAGGGAGTGGATCATCCTGAAGGTCGTCCGGCAGGCTGTTGTGGGCGATCGAGCGGTTTCGCCACGCGCGGAAGACCACACACTGCTCAGCCAAAGCGGACAGCTTCTCGCTCAACTGCCCATGAAGCTTAGGGAACTCATCCTGCGGGACCAAGCTAGCCAATCGGGCAAGGCACAAGTTCCCAATCCCGCAGCTCTCTATCGGGTCCGTAAGTCGTGCGATGGAGAGGATGATGTCATCTCTCAGCGACTCCTGGACTGTGTTGAAGAACTCGGAT
>JAUVLP010000223.1 GCA_030600655.1 Candidatus Eiseniibacteriota bacterium | reverse complement strand
CGAGCACACGCCCGGCCTATCGGTACCCATGAAGTAGGACATGAGAAGCTTCGTCGCCGCGCGGACGAAAACACCTGGGATCATAATCCACATGAGTGGAACAACCCTCAAGAACGAAGGCGAAAGCAGCAACGCGATAATCGGCCGACCCAGCAGCGCCAGAGCAAGAAGACACACGCCGGATAAGATGGCAGAGACACGCGCCGCCTGGCTCACCGTTTCTGGGCGCCCTTCCCCATCTGCCGCAACTCTCGAGAAGAGAGCGACCCCTATGGAGGTGGGAACCATCAGAATCCGCGTAACCAAACCCGACCCGGCAGCGAATATGCCGATCTCAGCAGCAGGTGCGAAGAAGGCCAGAATCATTGTTCCCAGCCGGAAGTAGGTCGCTGCGCTGAGTTTTGCTACATACGATCTGAGACCGTAGGTCACCAGATCCTTGAAATGCGCAAGCCGGAGATGCGTTCTGTCGAGCGCTCCCACCCGCGCGAAATCGACCATCGCCATAGCCGCGCTGGTGAAGCCTGCGGCGAGAACCGCCATGAGCGCGCCGTTGACGCCGAGCCCGAAACCCATCATCAGGGTAAGAGCCACAACCAACTGTACGATGATGGTGGCCACAGACGTAATGGCCATCCATGTTATCCGCCCCATTCCGATCAATAGCATTACGGAACCCAGTCCAATGACTGAGAATGGAATAACGATAAGGGCAAGCATGAATGAGCTGCGGGGCGCCTTCGCAAAAAACGCCAGATCAAATTCCATCAGGGTTCTGCCGACGACCATAGCGACCGCTGAAGCAACAAGCAGCGCTGCAAGGGTGCTCCAGACGGCCTCCCGTTTCTTCATCTTTCCGGAGGCCACATAGTACTGCCCGGCGCTATCGATACCAAAGCTCAATACTGTGCCCAGAAGCGTGGCGAAGAGAAGACAGACCGCGTAGGATCCTCTGCCGTCGGTGCCGAGCAACCAAGCGAGGCTGCTCTGCACGGCCAGACTTATGAGCAGCACTACTGCCCTGCTGGCGAAGGCTATCTGGGTGTCTTTGGTGCCGCTAGTCAAGGGGATCCATCCAACGTGGGTGGTGGCTGGTCGGACAGTGCTGCATTGTTCACTCCTGCCCGGGATTCGGCCCGACGCTGCCTCGAAGGTACAGCCCGGCGAGGACGCCCAGCTCCACGGCGGCGGTCACGAACGCGGCGAGAATCATCAGGAACCCCCGCGGAGGCCAGGATTTGACATCCGGGAGCACCGGCGGGTCTATTACCCGGAAAGCGTACATCGCCCGCGCTCGGATGGAGGTGAGAGACGAGATCGCGGCCGTCATCTCCCCGGCCAGATAGACACCGACGTCGTGGATAGCGGTCAGCGAGAGCTCCCGCTCGAGTTCCTGGATGCGACGGTCGCCCTCTGCGATCGCAGCCTCTCTGAGCATCTTGTCCGCGACGCTCAGATAGCCATCAGCAACTCGTTTGGAACCATCCGGGGTTGGCCAATGAACACGCAGCGTGAGGAGCGAAGTGTACTCATCATACAGGACGTCGATGCGCCCCGACATCCCCCGCCTGCTCGCCTGCCGCCCAGGCTCCCCTCCGGAGCGGCCGATCCACTTCTTCGCTTCGGCGTCCCAGCGGTCAGAGAACAGCTCCTTTTTGAGCTCAAGATCCTCGATTACGCGATCCGTCAACTGCCTCGATCTGAGGAACGCCACGATCATGTAGTCGTCACGCCCGCCGCCACCGGAGAACAGTTTGCTTGCGGATGGCATTCTGAGACCCGACTGCGATAGCTCGTCAACCTGCTCAAGTGACAGCGGAACGAGAAGGCACTCGCTCGTGTACATCGCCTGCATCGTGAGAACCCGGACCAGAACAATGACCATCACGACGAGCCAGATGCCGACGAGGCGCTTCCGGAATCTCCAAGCCAACGAGAGGAACTCCATCATCTGAACACCCCCGTCTAGAACAGGCCAATCGTATGTGCACTGGCCGCAGCAAGACCAAGCTGGTAGAGAACCTGACTGATATCGAGCACGAACTGCATCCCGGCGAAGCGTTCCAGTTTTTCCGGAACTATGATGACATCACCCGGGCTCACGGCTGCTCCCCCACGAGTACGAACTGACCCATCCGCCTTGATCACATATGTGCCCCTGGAATCACCGAATCGCGTCTTCCCACCGGCGAGCCGGATGTAGTGACTGGCCCGCTTGTTCTTCTCATACTTGAATGCGGTGGGGTTGTTCACCTGCCCCGTCACGATCACGAAATCCGGGCGTTTGGGAACGAGGAGTTGGTCACCGCCCGCCAGAACGACATCGTCCTGAGTTCCTGCGAGTCTCTCGGCCGTATCGAGCTGCACTACCATGCGGCCGCTTGCCGTCGCGTTCCTC
>JAUVLP010000127.1 GCA_030600655.1 Candidatus Eiseniibacteriota bacterium | reverse complement strand
TTTGCCTGAGCGATTGCGCTTGCCATTGCCTGTGCCTTGGCCGTCGCTGTTGCGCAGGCCCGAGCGGAAGCGCTGGCCTCTGCCTGAGCCATGCTGTAGGAACCAGCGATGGCCGATGCGGCGGCCTGTGCTGCCGCATATGCTTTTGCATATGCCGCTGCTACAGCCTCTGCCTGTGCCTCTGCCTTAGCATACGCGACCGCGATAGCCGACGCGGCGGCTTCTGCCTCGGCTATCGCCAAGGCATGAGCTTCAGCGACAGCTAGAGCCGCTGCGTGAGCTTCTGCATAAGCAAAAGCAGCTGCCTCTGCCTGAGCCTCTGCGCGGGCGTACGCCGACGCTGCCGCCTCGGCCTGGGCGCTTGCAGAAGCATCCGCTAGAGCTGTTGCCTGTGCTGCTGCCGCTGCTGTTGCGCTGGACTTCGCAACCGCCGTGGCGATCGCTTCCACAACCCCGCTCACTTCGGTGTACACCATCCCACACGGAACGGTCGTCTGAATGTTCTGCTGGACGAGTTCGACTGCATCCTGGGCTTGAGAGTACGCCGCTGCAGAATCGTTTGCTTGCGCCTCGGCGTATGCACGAGCGCTCGCGACGGCATGAGCACGGGCCTGTGCTGACACCATAACCTCGGCAGTGGCCTGAGCTTCCGCTCTGGCAGTAGATACCACGAAGGCAGCCGCGCTTGCCTGAGCTTCCGCAGCCGCCACGGCCTTCGCCAGTGCTTCTGCTACTGCTGCTGCATAGGTGTGTACATCCACGGCCGCAGCCGCACACGCTGTAGCGCTTGCTTCGGCTTCAGCCTGAGCAACGGCGATTGCTGCCATCACTATCTCTATCTCTGCCTTAGCGGTCGCTTGAGCCCTGGCACATGCGCTCACCGAGACGCCTGCGTTAGCTTGAGCACTCGCACATGCTAATGCAAAGGCCGCTGCTGACGCCTCGGCGCGAGCAGCTGCTCCGGCGCAGGCGATGACACTCGCTTCTGCATCGGCTTGGGCCTGGGCACACGCCGCCGCAAGGGCTTCAACCTGCGCTTCCACCCGCGTCTCTGCCAGAGCTGTCGCTTGAGCAGAGGCTTGCGCCGCCGCACTTGCCGTAGCAGCTTGGCTTACGAGCGCATTTATATTCAATGAATCCAGTAGTTTTTGAGCATCCGTAGCGATTGCTTGAGCACGGGCTGCTGCTTGCGCCGCAGCGCTTGCCGAGGCTTGCGCCATGGCAACGACACTGGGTAAGACCGGCGTAGTCTCCTCTTGAGCCATCCCCCCTGTTACCAGAAGGAGGATCACCCCCAACAAGACAACAAATACCCTTATTCGTTTCACAAGTACCTCCTTGAGGCTCTCTATCTTGATATCTAGTCCCAGTCAAACTTTAGCTTACCTGCACATCACCTCCCCCCCTAAAAATAGCTCTCCACTTAACTTTGCCCTACGGGCAGCAGGGATTGCACGGCCACCTGAACAACGGCTGGCAGTAGTCCACTGCCTCTTTCAGCAAGACCAGGCTGGTCCTGCAGTAGCAGTTAGTAGTAATCGACGAGGTTTCGTTGCACCAGTTGCAATTCCAATACCAGTTACAAGGCCAGCCCCAGCATCCACAGCAGCTGCATGGATCGTAGATCTGGAAGGAATCAGATAACGTCCCGACCGAGGTATCGACGTAGAGCATGTACTCTCCTGCAGGGATGGCAACTCCAGTAGAATTGATCTGCGCCCAGTTCCCTTGCCAGATAGAGGCAGCGACCGGCGCGTCATGAACCACCATGTAGATCGTCTGTCCCGAGGAGTTGGCGATATGCCAGCCGAGAATTTGCGTATTGCTACAAGTGCACTGGCAACAGCAACAACATCCCCACCACCAAGCGCTCGTCGTCGTGTCCTGAATCTTGAACTGGATCGTCTCTCCCACCCTATAGCGGCCGTCCGAAGCGGTTGTCGTCGCCTGCCCAACAACCACTGCCATCATCAACAACACCAATAACACGATACTTCCACGCGTTAGCCAACGTCTCACATCACTCACCTCCGAGATTGATTATACAATATACACCGAAACGGGCCGTGAGTGTCAAAATCCGGGCAGGAAAATCGAATTTAGCGTGGAGATCCAAGTCTTTCAGTGTGTTCTGGCAACTTGAAACGCGCATGTGCTACACTCTTCAGAAGCTGCAAAAAAAGGGGGAGCATCGCATGGTCGATTACCGTGCATTACTTCGGAAGGAGTACGTTGCCCGCATCAACCGAGTGACCGATTACATCCGCGCGCATCTAAACGGAGACCTCTGCCTGGATACGCTTGCCAGGGTGGCAAACTTCTCCCCGTACCACTTTCACCGGATTTTTCGTGGGATGACCGGGGAGACCCTGAACACCTTTATCCGACGGATCCGTGCCGAGACAGCGGCGATGAAACTGATCAACAATCCCAAGATGACGATCACCTCTATCGCCATGCACTGTGGCTTTTCGAGTTCCGCCGCCTTCGCGCGTGAGTTCAAGGCCTTCTTCGGCATGAACGCGTCGCAGTTTCGTAATGGTGGACCACAGTCGCTCCGCAAGATCCGTGAAGGTGATAGCAAGATCGATCAACCGCTTCGCAAGGATGGGAAAGATACCACCCTTGCCTCGTCCTATACTGAGGGTGTAATCCAAACTCTAAGAAGGAGGACGAGTATGATCGAGATGAATGTAAAAGTGAAGGAGCTGCCCGAGCTACATGTGGCTTACATCCGCCACATCGGACCCTACCACGGGATTCCAGAGGCATTCGAAAAGCTGGGGAGTTGGGCCGGCCCGCGCGGATTGATCAACTTCCCCGAGACGAAGTTTCTGGGCGTGTACCACGACAACCCGGAGATCACGGAGGAGTCAAAGCTTCGTTCGAGTGCCTGCATCACCGTTCCGGAAGACACCCCTATTGAAGGCGAAGTCGGAAAGATGACGATCCCCGGCGGGCTGTTCGCGGTAGCACATGCTGAGATCAACGAAGACCAATACGCCGAGGCATGGGACAAGCTGATGGGTGAGTGGTTCCCCGAGAGCGGTTATCAGCCGGACGATCGGATGTGCTACGAGCTATACCTGAACGACCCCAAGCAGCACCCCGAAGGAAAACACATCGTCGATATCTGCGAGCCGGTACGGCCGTTGTAGAAATTTGGCTCCTCGCTGTTTTGAGTGGGTAGCTGAAGAAACGGCACTGAATAAAGCGCCTCTCGCAAGGACGTGAAGCAGTAATGGGTAATGAGTGGTGAGGCCCAGAGCGGGATTGAAGGATTACGGATTAAGGTGTCAGAAGCAAGAGCCCGTTTCCAGTGGGTAGCTGAAGATGCGGTACGTAACAGATCGCCTCTCGCAAAGACATGAAACAGTGATACGTAATGAGAGAGAGCAAGAGCATTCTCCCGCAGAGACGCAGAGAACAGCAGAAACATGGTGATGGGTAATGAGTGAAGAGTGATGAGACGGAGCGAGTGAATCTTGTACTTTAAGCTGAAGGCTGATTGCTGACCGCTGAGAGCTGAGATCGCGTCTTGAGTGAGCGCAGCGAACGGGCGAGAGAATAGCATTTTCTTGCAAGAAGGCTGGCGACAGCTAGTAATTCGCACGGAGTCGATTAATACCAAGCTATCTATCTCCACCACGGAACTGGCTTGTGTAAAGGCGATGATAGAAGCCGCGTTTAGCGATGAGCTCATCGTGCGTTCCACGCTCGATGATGCAGCCGCCATCGATAACGAGAACCTGGTCCGCATTGCGGATCGTACTCAGCCTGTGCGCGATGACGAAGCTCGTGCGCCCCCTCATCAGATCGAGGAGAGCGCCCTGGATATGCGCCTCGGTACGTGTGTCAACGCTGCTCGTCGCTTCGTCGAGAATCAGGATACGCGGGTCAGCGAGCACCGCACGCGCGATAGCTAACAGCTGGCGTTGCCCTTCGCTTAGGTTCCCTCCGCGCTCCGAGAGCGGGGTGTCGTATCCCTGCGGTAGTCTTCTGATGAATTGATCGGCATTGGCCAGTGTTGCTGCCGCTATCACCTCCGCGTCAGTGGCATCGAGCCTTCCGTAGCGGATGTTCTCCATCACCGATTCGGAGAAGAGGAACGTCTCTTGCAACACAATCCCCAACTGCCTGCGCAGGCTATCCTTATGTACGCGGCGAATATCCTCGCCATCGATGCGTATTGCGCCGGCTTCTATGTCGTAGAAGCGGGTGAGGAGGTTGACGATCGTCGTCTTCCCGGCACCGGTAGGGCCGACCAGAGCGATCGCCTGTCCCGGTTTTGCCAAAAGTGAGACATCCTTCAGTACGGGTACGCCGGGAACGTAGGCGAAGTCGACGTGATCGAACACGACCTCACCGGCGATCTTATCGAGCACTATTGCGTCAGGGACGTCGGTAAGATCCGGGACAGTATCAATGATCTCGAAGATCCGTTCCGCACCGGCAAGCGCTGCCTGAATCTGGTTGTACAGGTTCCCGAGCTGGCGCAGGGGTTGAGCAAAGCGGCGTGAATACATGATGAACGCGGCGATGACCCCTACACTCGCCATCCCGTGTAAACTCATCCACCCGCCAAGTCCGGCGACTACGGCGATGTTGGCATTGGAAAGTATCCCTAACAGCGGTGGCATCAGCATCGCGTAGGTCTGCGCCTGGATCCCGATCCGGCGCACGGCTTCGTTCGCTTCATCGAAGTGTTTCAGGGTCGCCCCCTGTTGACCGAAGGCCATGATCACCCGCTGACCGCTGTACATCTCCTCCAGATTCCCGTTCAATTGGCCGACCTGCTTTTGCAGGTTTCTATACCACTTGCGCGTGCGTTTGCCAACAACGGCGACCAGCACAAACATCAGCGGGAATACGAGCATCGAGCCCAATGCAAGCAGAGGACTCAGGGCAAACATCATCGCCAGTACCCCGAAAATGGTGAGAAATCCGGTGAACAACGCGGTCGCGTTCTGCGATAGCACACGACTGATGTTGTCCATATCATTTGTCAACCTGCTCATCAGTTC
>JAUVLP010000190.1 GCA_030600655.1 Candidatus Eiseniibacteriota bacterium | reverse complement strand
CATCGGGGCCGGGCGATGTTGAGAGAGGTTCTTAAGGAACGAGGATTCTGAGAGCGGGAGGAAAGAGTGAGCGAGAGCAGTCTGGATTTCCTGTTCGACAGGAGGAGTATCCTTCATTTCAAGGATGAGGAGATTCCTCAGGATGTTCTGAACAAGGTGCTTGTGGCTGCACAGCGGGCATCGGCGCCGGGTGGGACTCTGACCGGCGGTTACCGCGGGGCACAGCCAATCTCCATCATTGTAGTCAAGGACAAGGCTCGCAGGGCTCAGTTGAACGAGATGTTGTGCGAAGGGCGGAAGGTCAGCATTCAGGAAGCGCCGGTCTCCCTCATCTTTTGTGTGGACACACACCGTCTGAACAGATGGGCTGCTGTGGAAGGCGGCGAATCTCATTTCAGCGGCATGGGCGTCCTCTGGGTATCTCTGCGAGCGGTTTACACGGCCGCGCAGAACTCCGTCATTGCAGCTGAGGCCATGGGGCTGGGGTCACAGTACATCCAGGAGATTGTCTGGCAGCCGCACACGGCGCTGGACTTTTTCGAGCTTCCCAAACAGGTGATGCCGGTGACGATGCTCATCCTTGGCTACCCATCCGAGCGGCCGCCACTTGCTCCGACGCTTCCTCTTGAGGCGATCGTACACGAGGAGACCTATCACGATCCCTCCGATGACGATCTGATCGCATACTACGCCGACAAGGAAGTCTACTTTCAGAACTGGGTCAAGAACCTCCCGGTGGACTCGAAGCTCCGCAAGCACATCGAGAAGAAGGGGGTCGAGACGCTGGCTCAGTTTGTCTCGCAGGTCACCTACACGGAGAGCTTCTACAGGTGGCGGGACGACATGATCAAGATTAATCTCGCCGTGTCGGAGCTGGAGTAGTCTTAGTTCCGACCGAAGCGCGCCGTGCAGATTCGAACGCGCTCGGGGAGAGAGATACGATGAAGGGGGCGCGGCAGGCCAATCTGTAGCGTCCCCTTCTTATGCATGCACCTGCATGCGCAAGTGTTGCCGCGCAGTTGGGGGAGGGGAGTGTGGAACTGGACGTCGTTGCCTTGATGCTCTCCATAGTTCTTATAATCATCCTCGTCCGGTTCCGGCTGGATCTCGGGATCGCAATGCTCCTCGGCGCGGTGAGTATGGCCTTGGTGTCCGGGAGGGCCATCGGTTGGACGGGGCTCGAAGTGTGGCGTGCCGTCATCGCGAAGGACTCGCTTCTGCTTTTCGGCCGTATCGCAACGATCCTGATGCTGGGCGCGCTCGCAGGCAGGCTCGGGTATCTGGATCATGTTGTGTCGGGGCTCAAGCGCATGATCCGGGACAATCGAGTTGTCGTGGCGCTTGTTCCCGCTTTCGGGGGGCTTCTGCCCATGCCCGGGGGGACGATGCTGACCGCGCCGATGGTTGAGAGCGCGCTCAAATCGACGGACGTCAGGCCGGCGGATCGCTTTTTCATTGCCTACTGGTTTCGGCATGTGTGGGAATATGTCTGGCCGCTCTATCCGGCCATCATCCTTGTCGCCGCCCTCATCGATCGTCCGGTGGCCGATATTGCCCGGGTTACCTATCCGCTCACGTTGGCGGCCATCGCGGGCGGCGTCCTGCTCGTATTGAGGAGGGCTCCGGCCGGTCGTAATGAGACATCGAAGGAGGAGCGCAAGGGGGCAGGACTTGCTCTTGCCAAGGGTTCCCTGCCTTTCGCTGTCGTCATCATCGGCGCGCTCGTATTCAAGTTCGAGATCATGCTTGTTGTGCTCGTTGTGGCGGTTCTTCTCGCCTTGTTTGAAAAGGCGCATGTGCGCGATGTGCTTGCTGCTCTGAGGAAAGGAACCGAGTTCCAGATAATCACGCTTGTGTTCGGTGTCAGCGCGTACAAGCACCTTCTCATTGCAACCGGCATACGTGACGCTCTCCCGGAGTTCTTCCTGCAGATGCAGGTGCCGGAACTCCTGGTTATCATAGCTGCGCCGATGCTCATTGGTCTTGTGACCGGTGTTACCGCGGCGTTCGTTGCTGTGGTATTCCCCTTGCTTATTCCCCTCATGATCAGGGATGGCGGCGGTATCGACATGGAACTCGTGATGCTGGCGTTTGGCTCCGGATTCGTCGGGTGTCTGCTCTCTCCGGTTCATCTCTGTCTTGTGCTGTCGCGCGAGTACTTCGGCGCCGGTTATTGGGGGATGTACCGACTCCTCATTCCAGCTGCACTCATCATCATGGGCGTTGCAGTGGCCATAGTGCTCCTGTAGGATAATCGCTCACTCTGTCGGCGTAGTAAGCGCAATGACTGCGACGGCGTGGATACCGCCCGCCGTTGAACCTGGTTCTTTTCCGTGGAGGGAACCTTGAAGGGGCAACGAGCCGCCGTGGCAGCTACCGCGTTATCCGGTCTCCTCTGGGGCTCGTCCTTCGTGGTTGTGAAACTCGGACTCAGGACGATTGATCCCTACTGGTTTGTTTTCCTGCGCTTCGCGACGGCCTCAGGAATCGCTATCGGCTACGTGGCGGCCATTGGACGGCTCTCCGGGTTCCGCGCGGCTATGAGACATCCGCTCGTCATCTGGCTCGGGGTTACGAACGCCGCCGGTTTCGTGATGCAGTTCCACGGGCAGACTCTGACCACCGCGAGCAAAGCAGCGCTCTTTGTGAACAGCAACACCATTCTGGTTGCTATAGCATCGTGGTTCGTTTTCAGAGAGCGACTGACGCGTCTCAAGGCATCCGCCATTGTGTTGGGGATGATAGGTGTTGTTATGGTGACAACCGGTGGACGCTTTAGATTGACGCTGGGCCCCGAACTCACCGGAGATGCCCTCATCTTCGGCGCTGCCATCATCTGGACGGCTTTTGTACTTCTCAACAAGAGAATCGTGGCGGAACACATTGCCGACGTGCGCGTTCTGACAGCGGCGATGGTTACGGTGACCGCGTTGACAGCGCTCCCTCTCTCGGTTGCCTTTGGAACGGGTGGTCTTCCAGATCTCTCCAAGGATCTGTGGGTTGTAGGTTACACGGCTCTTTTCTGTACTGTTCTGCCTTTCC
>JAUVLP010000007.1 GCA_030600655.1 Candidatus Eiseniibacteriota bacterium | reverse complement strand
TGCCCGGATGCTACCCATCGCACACCCAGGGCGACTGTCTGAGAGGCCAGACCGATGAAGGTTATCCCGTACACAATGCCGCGGACGCTCGATTTACGCGTGCCTGCATAGATGCAAGCTCCTATCGTGGCAACCAGATAGCTCCATAGAGCTACCCAGAAAAAGATCAGGTCTGGTCTTGCACTCATTACAGCTACCTCCCAGCTCCCGGTGGACGCCTCGTCCAGAGCGTCAGACAGAGTCCCAGAGAGAGAATCCCAAGCCCTGCGAAAAGAAGAGGCGTGCCAGGCTGTCTCGCATACTCGAAGCGCGTCAGCCCATTGTCGAAGTCGGGGATGTAGTCCAGGAAGAAGATACGACATGGGAGGTCGCTGTCGTCGCGATGACCGGCGTGTCGTCCCATGAAGAACCAGCGTACGACTACCAGCTCCCCCGCTTCCAGCAACTCCACAAGCACCGCCGGGTTGTCGTGTCTGATAGAGGCCAGTCCAGCGGTTCCAGTCTCGATATCGTAGGTGAAGTCAGCAAGGAACTCCAGCACTTTGAGGCTCAGATCGGTACCTTCGATCTCCGCAATCTCCCCGGGCTCCACAGAAATATCCCTGTGCAGCGGCGCCCCATCCGGTACCGGAACTACTACGCCGATGAATGCGCGCTCTATGGATTTGGACGATGGCAGCATCTCATATTGATAGACGCCAATCCCACGGTGATTGAGCGGGTGGTTGACTTCAATGCGATGCTTGCCGACCTCCGTCCCTTCTTCGAATACCGTCACTTCAGTCAGATACTCGCTTAAGCTCCCGTCTTCCGTGAATTCCGTGCGCGCCGCGTCGACGCGAATGGAGAATCCTCCTTCAGGAACCTCGATCATGTCTCCCGCTTCAAGATAGCGCGGAGCCGGGTACTTGAAGCCCGCAAGCGCCGTCACCAGACCGGACGCTGCGATCAGTGCGATGGAAAGATGGGTCAGGAGTGAACCCGTCGCGGAGATCCGCCGCCCGGGACTTCTGACAAGCCGGACAATGCGGCGAAGCGTGCATGTGATCGTGGAGGCAACGACGAGCGCACCGAGGAGCGCGAAGTACCAGGTCCTGAAAACATTCGCCAGACCGGAGTGGAAAATGAGAAAACCAATAACATCTCCGTATCGCTCCGTGTAGGCTTCCGGAGGAAGCCGCTGGCCGATGAGAACGCCCACCATCGAGATAACGGCCATGGCGACCAAGAGCCTGATGGCCGTCTGCATCGACGTGAGCCAATTGCGAAACCTCTGCAGAAAAAGTGCTGCCACGAGAAGAACGAGCGGCACAAGCACCACGAGCGGTATGGGACCCAGCACGCTTATCTCACTCCCCGGCGGCGGAGCTCGCCGCACGCTTCATCTCAAGCCGCTTTCTGATCCACTCTATCCACGTGTCCATCCCCTCTCCCTTGAGAGCAGAGAGCTCGAGTATTTCGCACTCGGGATTCAGGACGCGTATTTCCGTTCCTACCTTCTCGATATCGAATTCGAGATATGGAAGGAGATCGATCTTCGTAATGATGGCGAGTTCCGCCTCGTGAAAAATGGATGGATACTTCATCGGTTTGTCGTCGCCCTCGGCAGTCGAAAGCAGCACCATACGGATATCCTCGCCGAGATCGTACGTCGACGGACAGATGAGATTGCCAACGTTCTCTATGAAAACAATGTCTGCTGCTTCAAGGGCGAGTCCACCCAGCACCCCACTGATCATCTTCGCGCTCAGGTGACAACCCCCACCCGTGTTTATCTGTATCCCGTCTGCCCCGTGAGCTCGGACGCGATCCATGTCGCGCTCAGTGCTGACATCGCCTTCGATCACCAGAATCTTCATCTCGGCGGCGAGCCGGTCGAGCGTGGCCTCGAGCAACGTGGTCTTCCCCGATCCAGGCGAACTTATGATATTGAACACCAGGAGCCCCGCCTCGGCGAACGTCTGCCGGTTCTCGATAGCAACGCGATCATTCGCACTAAGGATCTTCTTTTCGATATCGACCTTTGACACGGTTCCCTCCACTAGCCCTCGTCTATCTCGAGGTGCTTGATGTCCAGTTCAAGACCGGAGTGTATCTCGATGTCGGTCGAACCGCACGACGGACATCCCAGCGCAAACTCTTCGTAGGTGAAATCACGCTCGCACGAGCGGCAACGGCCGGCGATCGGTATATCATTGATCACGAGTTCGACCTTCTCATATGGCCCCCCGGACGTAATCACTTCAAACGCTTCACTCAGAAGAGTCGACTCGACAGTCGAACCCCTCCCGATATCAAGGAAGATGCGCTCCAGTGTTGCGTCCGGATGCTCAGCCATCGTTTTCTCGACGATCTCAAGCATACTCTGGCAGATCGAGAGTTCGTGCACGAAAGCTCCTCGCGGCACAGCAGGTCAGAGTGGCAATCTCCGCGCCGGCCTGCGGCCACAGTGGCGGCATCCGCAGTGGCGGCATTCGCAGTGGCGGCATTCGCCTCGATACCTAGCAGATTCGCGGCAGTTGGACACCCTCCAGCATCACTATAGGTCTCAGACCCCCCACTTCGGTTCTCATGTAGACCCCGGGCTTCCCACCAACAGTCCCTATTGCTCTGGCTTCAAGGCCGAGGGGGTGCGACCGCATCGCCTCCAGAACCGCATCGGCGCCGTCCTGGGGAACTATGGCTATCAACTTTCCCTCGTTCGCCATATAGATGGGATCGTAACCGAGTATGCTACAGACGGCACGGACCTTTTCTGCTACCGGAATGTCCGCTTCTCGAATCGTGATCCCAAGGCCGGACTTCGACGCGATCTCGTTAAGCGTGGTTCCAAGACCTCCCCGCGTCGGGTCCCTGAGCACGTGAACGTCCGGACAAGCACGAAGCAGTGTTTCAACGAGCCCATTCAGACACGCGCAATCGCTCTCAATAACCTCATCCAACCTGAGCTCCTCACGCGCGATCAGAATGGCGGTCTCGTGATCCCCGATCGTTCCGGAGAGAATTACGACATCGCCCTCTTGAGCGCGCACGGCGGAGATCGACACGCCATCACGGATGACACCGATACCGGCAGTGTTGATTATGATGCCGCCTACCGCCCCATGTTCCACGACCTTCGTGTCGCCGGCGGCGATAGATACTCCGGCAGCTTCGGCTGCTTCCGCAATCGAGTCGATGATCTCTTCGAGCACCGAGAGCTTGAGTCCCTCTTCAATGATCAGGCCGAGCGTGAGGTAAAGAGGTGTCGCTCCTTTCATGGAGAGGTCGTTGACGGTACCCGCCACGGCAAGCTTTCCTATGTCTCCACCGGGGAAGAACAGCGGCTGCACGACATACGAGTCGGTTGTGAACGCGACGCGCCCACCTTCGAGTCTATGGCCGCCCAGGTCCGGAAGCTCCGCGGAGTCGTCGAGTGACTCAAGGATGGGGTTCGCGAGCCGCGCAACGATCAGATTTTCGATCAGTTCGTGCATGAGTGCGCCGCCGCTGCCGTGCGCCAGCTTCACCCTGTCGTCGTTGCCCAATGTGCCGCCTCTCTCGGTGCGCCCATGTCCCATGGCACACCTGCGCGCACCACAGTCCCTGCGCCTGATTATCTACGCCACATCTCTTTCGTACTTGTAGAACGCGGCGCACGACCCCTCAGTAGACACCATACACGGACCGACCGGTCGCCTTGGCGTGCATTCCCCACCGAAGAGCGGACAATCAGTCGGTAGCCTGCGTCCCAGCATGATCTCCCCGCAGATGCAGCCCGGTTGTTCAACGGGTTCCGCCACCTCAAGCAACAGTCGTTCCCGCGCGTCGAACCTCCGGTAGCGCTCGCTCAGATCGTGGCCGCTTCCAGAAATGATGCCGATGCCGCGCCACTCTGCGTCGCACGGCTGGAACACCTTTCGCAGGAGTTCCTGCGCCGCGACGTTGCCCTCATCCGTTACGGCCCTCTTGTATCGCACCTCCACCTTGGCGTCACCCTGATTCGTTCTGATGGCGGCCACCTGTTGCAGCAGCGCCTCAATGCCTGAGAGTATATCAAGTGGTTCAAACCCCACCACGACACAAGGCATGTTGCGGTTGCGAGCCACCGGCTCGTACGCATTGGCGCCGATGATGACACTCGCATGCCCAGGGCAGATGAAACCGTCGAGAGGACGATCCGGAATCCCCGCCAGCATATCGAGCGCCCCGGGAACGGTCTTGAAGAACGGGAGAATGGAAAAGTTGCCCAGTCCCTCTCGCTCCGCAGCCACGACCGTCGCCGCGATCGTCGGTGAAGTCGTCTCAAAACCTACACCGAGGAAGACGATCTCATGTCCTGGATTCTGCCGTGCGATCTGAAGCGAATCCATCGGATTGTAGACGATCCTGATGTCGGCTCCGTCCGTGCGCGCCCCCTCCAGAGAGGACCGCGATCCCGGGACACGCATCATGTCGCCGAATGTCACGACGATCGTGCCGGGCGTCTCCGCAGCCACGACCGATCTATCTATCTCAATGAGCGGCGTGACGCAGACTGGACACCCAGGACCAGAGAGAAGCCTCAGTGAATCCGGAAGAAGCGACCTCAGGCCGAAGCGAGAGATAGCGACCGTGTGGGTCCCACATACCTCCATCAGGGCGACGGGCTCATTCGCCGTAGCACCCGCTCTCTTCAGAAGACGCTCTATCCGCCCAAGAAGAACCCGGGCCGCGGACTCAGACCAACACGACTCGACTTCCATGACTGGATCGGTCATCTCTTGAGCCTCTCACGCTCTTCCCTGTCGGCAGCCTCGGCCAGCTCCTGGAAGAGACGCAGCGTCTCCTCCGCCTCCGCCTCGTCGAGCCGCTGGATCGCGAAACCGGCGTGGACAAGAACGTAGTCACCAACCTTCACCTCTGGGACGAGCGTCAGGTTCGCCTCCTGCGAAATCCCTCCGAAGTCGACCTTCGCGACGCCGCTCTCTATTGACTTAATCCTACCCGGCACTGCCAGACACATGGTTCTCTCTGCCTTCCCGTGATGGTCTCACTTGCCTTGTACTGGTCTCACCTGCTTTGTGTTGGTCTCTCTTCTCTGGACTCAGCTGTGCCTCTCTGGGCACGATCCCATAGCGCTCTATTCTAAGCCTCGCGCGGCCCGCTCGCCAGCAACGACTGCCTGCCCAAGGGATACGCCACCGTCATTTGCGGGCACCTCTCTGTTGAGGAGCACCCTGAACCCTCTGGTTTCGAGCGATGAGACCAGCCTTTTCAGGAGGTAGCGATTCTGGAAAACTCCGCCTGAGAGCGCTACCGTATCGATATTCGCTGCCCGCGCTATCACGCCGCAGGCGTCGGCTGCAAAGCGCACCACAGTGTTGTGAAACGCATGAGCGATCACCTCTCGCGGAGTTCCTGCGAGCACATCTGCCAAGACCGCCAGCACGGTGGGCCCCGCGTCGATCACAAATCCTCTCTCGGCCTCGATGAGCTCGTAGGGGTAGTGTGGCTCACTCGTCTCTCCCGGACAACCACTGTCCTGCCCACCTTCCTCCCGATTGATCAGCGACTCAAGCTCGATCGCGGCCTGCGCCTCGTAACTTATCTCGTGGCAGACTCCAAGGATCGCAGAGACAGCATCGAAGAGACGCCCTGCGCTCGATGTCGCTATGCAGTTGACATTCTTCTCGATCTGCTGGACGACGAGGTCGAGCTCATCCCTGTCGATCTCCGGAAAAAGCCGTCGCCCGACGCTGGAGAGATCACCTTCACCTGCTGCGTGGAGATGCGCGAGTGCCACCCGGTACGGGTGACGGATCGCCGCATCACCGCCGGGGAGCGGCGTGTACTTGAGATGACCCGCGCGCTCAAAATCACTCCTGTCGGCGACGAGGAACTCGCAGCCCCAGATCGCTCCGTCCGTGCCATATCCAGTGCCATCGAGAGCAATGCCGATCACCGTGTCGGTGACTCCGTTCTCCGCCATTACCGACACAATGTGCGCATGATGATGCTGCACTCCCATGAGGCGCACGCGACCGCCGGCGTCCGCCGCATAGCGTTTGGCGAACCTCGTTGCGAGATAATCGGGATGGAGGTCATGGGCAACAATCCCGGGCTCAACCCTGAACCACCTGAGAAACCGCTCCAGCATCTCTTCGTAGAAATCCAGTGTCGGTTGATTCTCCATGTCGCCGATATGCTGGCTCACATACGCGCGATTGCCGTCGAGCAGCGTGAACGTGTTCTTGAGCTCCGTGCCGCAGGCCAGGACAACTTGGGTGCCTTTGTGCGATACCGCGCTTCCCGCCGGCATGCTCGCAGGCGGAGCAGGGGCGGTCTCCAGGTCGATTGGATAAGGTGCGTAGCCTCGAGACCGTCTGGACATGAGGACGCGACCTACTTCAACAAAGACTACGGAGTCGTCGTTACGATTCACAATGTCGCGATCGTGTGTGAGGTGCGTGCGTGTGGTACCTGCGAGCTGCTCAAGTGCGACTCCTGGGTCCGCCACGATCGGCTCGCCGGACACATTCGCGCTCGTCATGATAAGCATTTCAAGCTCATCATCGAAGAGCAGGTGATGAAGTGGCGCATACGGAAGCACGACCCCAAGGTATGCATTGTTCGGCGCGACCAGCCCGGAGATCATTCCTGCTTCAGCATCCTTCCTGCGCTTCAGGAGCACAATGGGACTCCATGGGCTCCTCAGCACCTTCTCTTCAATAGGATCCATGTAGACCAACCGGCGCGCAACATCGAGCGACCGGCACATGATGGCAAACGGCTTCGCGGGGCGGTTCTTCTTTTCCCTGAGCGCGCGCACCGTCACATCGAGCGACGCAGCGGCAGCGATGTGGAATCCGCCGAGACCTCTAACACCGATGATGCCCCCATGCTTGAGCAACCACCTGGCGGCCGCACTGGGGTCTTCCTTCACACCGGCCGCAATCTCGTTGGGCATACGGAGATAGCTCCGGCCGGTGATAAGCTCCGCCGTGCCGCTGCCCGCGGGCGTCGGCATCACAAGTTCGAGTGCAGGACCACAGACCCTGCACGCGTTCGGTTGCGCGTGGAACCGCCGGTCGAGAGGGTTCTCGTACTCGCGCCGGCACTCCGGACACATTATGAACGTCCGCATCGAGGTCTTCGGGCGATCGTACGGCGTCTCTTCTATGATAGAGAACCGTGGTCCACAGTTTGTGCAGTTGATGAAGGGGTACTGATACCGCCTGTCGGACGGATCGAGGAACTCGCGCAGGCAATCGGGACAGACGGCAACGTCAGGGCAGATGAGGGTTACCTCCCCCTCGCCTGCTTCGCTGGGACGGATCTCGAACTGATCGAATCCCTGTGACTCGATCGGTGTCCGCTCCATGGCGTCGACGCGCGCCAGAGTCGGAGCCTCGGCCGTGATGGCACGCTCGAATTCACGAACGTCACCCTCTGTTCCGTCACACTCGATGATCACGCCGGCCGTCGAGTTCACCACCCATCCTCTGATGCCATGCTCATGTGCGATGCGATAGACGAATGGCCGGAAGCCTACGCCCTGCACCACACCTCGCACGGTGATTCTCGCGCCTACTGTCTTTGCCTGCGCCATCCCGACGCCCCTGTGTGTGACCATCCACGACAAGAACGGCCCCCCTGACGCTGCCGTGGGCCGCTCAAGATCCTCGAACGTCTACGATACTACCCCTCCCCAACCACGCCCGCAAGCCATCACCCGCGGGGCCCGGGTGATTCTGGCCCACATGAAGCGAGCTTCAATGCGATGAACATGTCGATTCCTCCAAGCGTATTGACGGTGTGCTCCTACAGGAGTAAACTTGTCATGTAACGATCAACAGGCAGGAGCATTCATCTGTAGAGTCCCCTCTCCAGAGTCAGTGTTCCTTTGCCTGCCACCGCGCTCTTC
The DNA here is from genome assembly GCA_030600655.1 of Candidatus Eiseniibacteriota bacterium. Taxonomy (GTDB): domain Bacteria; phylum Joyebacterota; class Joyebacteria; order Joyebacterales; family Joyebacteraceae; genus Joyebacterum. Next base: position 39,434 of record JAUVLP010000007.1, on the reverse strand, counting down.
TGTCGCGAACGCACTCCACAAGGGGGGAAACGATGAAACGGCAAGCTGCTCCTGCCGCTACCTTCCTCGTGCTCATCCTGCTTTCACTCGCTGCAACGGCCGATGTCATCTACGTCGACCACACCGGAGGTGGCGACTACCTGACGATACAAGAGGGGGTCAATGCGGCCAGTGAAGGCGACACGGTGCTCGTGTCGTGCGGCACGTACTACGAGCACGATATCGAAGTAGCTCCCGGGATATGTCTCACCAGCGAGACGGGTTTTGCGGACTGCGTGATTGTCGACGCGGAGGCGCTCGGCCGCGTGCTTCACTGCGTGGGTGGCGCTAACACCACCGTCACAATCGTCGGCTTTACTCTCGCAAACGGCCGGGTCGTGATCCCGGGCGAGAACACAGCGCGGGGGGGAGGAATGTCTTGCGACTCGTCGTTGTCGCCGACAGTTGTCCGCTGCACGTTCACGGGCAACCACGCGGAATCCTACGTAGGAAAGGGCGGCGGTCTCTTCTGCGGTGGCTCCGCGACGATCACGGACTGCGTCTTCTCGCACAACAGCGCGCTCAGCACGAGTTATCCCATCTGGTACAGGGCGCCCGAGGGCGGCGGGGCCCGCATCGAGGGCGTTGCGATCATCTCGGGGTGCGTCTTCGAGAGCAACGTGGCCGCCTGTGACTGCGGCGGGCTCTACATCGCAGGTGGAACGATCACCGACTGCTCCTTCGTGGACAACGGAGCTGGCCGCGATGCGGGGGCCTTCTACTCCGAAGACACGTGTTCGTTCTCGAGCTGCGTCTTCTCCGGCAACTGGTCGGGCGGAATCGCAGGGGCTGTCTGGTGCTCGTTTCCCGGCCCGGTGTTCACGGACTGCACCTTCTCGGGCAATTCAAGCGAGGCCCTGCGCCTTGGAAATGCCCCCGCCGAGATCACGAACTGTTCCTTCGTGGGCAACGCCAGTCCGGCTATCCGCGAGAACGGCTCGTCTCCCATCATCCAACGAACAATCATCGCGTTCACCGAAGGTGGACCAGGACTCTCCTGCTCCGGCACCCCTTTGATTACGCAGTGCTGCATCTTCGGCAATGCGGGTGGCGACAGCCTCTGCGGGGACTACCACGACAACATGTTCCAGAGTCCGCTCTTCTGCGGAGCGGGGAGCGGTGACTACACGCTCCACGCCGAGTCACCCTGCCTTCCCACCAACAACCCTTGGGGCGTTCTCATTGGGGCGCACGGGCAGGGGTGCGGCCCGGTCACGACCTGGTACGTCGACTGCGCGAACAGCTCCGGCATCGAGGACGGCTCGGAGGCCTACCCGTTCGATACGATACGGGAAGGGATCGACGCCGCAACTGAAGCGCACACGGTCCTCGTGGCACCCGGCACGTACGTTGGTTCCGAGAACCGTGATCTCGACTTCGGCGGGATCAACATGGCGGTCAGGGGAACCGGCGGAGCCGAGTCGACAACCATCGACTGCGAAGACCAGGGCCGGGCGTTCTATTTTGCCTCCGGAGAGGACTCGACCTCCGTCGTCGACGGCTTCACGATCACAAACGGCTACGCCTCCGAGGCCCTCTACGAGGCCCCGCAGGGAGGGGGCATCTACTGCAACGCCTCATCACCGATCCTGACCAATCTCGTGTTCCTTGAGAACGCCGCGGAGTCGTACGGAGGGGGCGTATACTGCACCTTGGGCGCGTCGCCCATCCTCAGACACGTCTCCTTCATCGGCAACAACGCCTATGACGGCGGCGGTATGAACTGCCTGCACGACTGCTTCCCGGTCTTGACGGACGTCCTCTTCGAAGGCAACAGCGCCCTGTCGGGGGGGGGATTTGTGGCCGGGGAAGGCAGTGGGGGGCAGCTTACGAACGTCACGTTTGAATCGAACCACGCCGACCTCTGGGGCGGTGCGGCCAGCATCGGCACCAACGCGTCGCCGGTTCTGACGAACGTCACGTTCAGCCACAACGTCGGCACCACCGGCGGCGGCGTTTCCTGCACCTGGAACTCGAACCCTGTCTTCATGAACGTCACTTTCATCGGCAATCAAGGGACCACCGGCGGCGGGCTCTACTGCCTGAACTCCTCGCCGATTCTCACACAGACCATCATAGCGATGAGCACGAGTGGCGGCGCGGTCGTCTGCCATGGGACGAGCGAGCCTACAATCACACACTCGTGCATCTTCGGCAACGTGGGCGGCGACGGCCTCTGCGGGGACTACTACGACAACGTGTTCGAGGATCCGCTGTTCTGCCCGGGCGAGGCCACGCTCCAGGACAACTCGCCGTGCCTGCCGGAGAACAACGAGTGGGGCGAGCTCATCGGGGCACACGGACAGGGGTGCGGCCCGGTCACGACCTGGTACGTCGACTGCGCGAACAGCTCCGGCATCGAGGACGGCTCGGAGGCCTACCCGTTCGATACGATACGGGAAGGGATCGACGCCGCAACTGAAGCGCACACGGTCCTCGTCGCACCCGGCACGTACGTTGGTTCCGGGAATCGTGATCTCGACTTCGGCGGGATCAACATGACGCTCAGGGGAACCGGCGGAGCCGAGTCGACAACCATCGATTGCGAGGACCAGGGCCGGGCTTTCCACTTCGTCTCCGGAGAGGACTCGACCTCCGTCATCGACGGCTTCATGATCACGAACGGCTACGCCTCCGACGCCTTCTGCGAGGCCCCGCAGGGAGGGGGCATCTACTGCAACGCCTCATCACCCATCCTGACCGATCTCGTGTTCATTGAGAACGCCGCAGAGTCATACGGTGGAGGCGTGTACTGCACCTTGGGCGCGTCGCCCATTCTCAGACACGTCTCCTTCATCGGCAACAGCGCCTATGATGGCGGTGGTATGGACTGCCGGCACGACTGCTTCCCGGTCTTGATGGATGTCCTTTTCGAAGGCAACAGCGCCCTGTCGGGTGGGGGCTTTGTGGCAGGGGAGAACTGCGGCGGGCACCTCACAAACGTCACATTCGAGTCGAACCACGCGGACCTCTGGGGCGGTGCGGCCAGCATCGGCTCCGGCTCCTCGCCGGTTCTGACAAACGTCACCTTCAGCCACAATGACGGCCGCACCGGCGGCGGCGTCTCCTGCACCTGGAGTTCGAACCCTGTCTTTGTGAACGTCACTTTCATCGGCAATCACGGGGTCACCGGGGGCGGGCTGCACTGCTTGAACTCCTCGCCGAGCCTCACACAGACCATCATAGCAATGAGCACGAGCGGCAGCGCGGTTGTCTGTGAGGGAACGAGCGAGCCTACAATTACACACTCGTGCATCTTCGGCAACGCGGGTGGCGACGGCCTCTGCGGAGACTACTACGACAATATGTTCGAGGATCCACTCTTCTGCCTGGGCGAAGCCACTCTTCACGACAACTCGCCGTGCCTGCCCGAGAACAACGAGTGGGGCGAACTCATCGGAGCACACGGCGCCGGCGGGTGCGGGTTCTCGCCGGTGGACGACTGCTTCTTCGCCACGGCAACGTCCTCGAAATCCGTCGTCCTTCGCTGGACGGTCGGGTCGCTGGACGGGATCGAGGGTTTCGAGATCTACCGCGGCACGTCCGAGGCGGGTCCGTTCGCCAAGGTGAACGAGACACCGATCCCACCGGCGTTGCCCGGCGTCTATGAAGACGCGACTGTCTGGCCGGCGACGACGTTCTGGTACGAGCTGAGAACTGTCCTGACAGGAGGAAGCGAGGAGATCGTGGCCGGCTCTGCAGTGAGCGCCACAACTGGCGGAGAACTTCTGGTGACACTCTACCCGCCGCGCCCAAATCCTTTCACGGACGAGGTGCATGTGCGGTTCGACGTGCCGGGCCGCGGAGAGCCGCTGAGCATCGGTGTCTACAACGTGCGAGGACAGCTTGTGAAGATGCTGGTGCGCGGGTCGCCGAGTCGCGGGCGGCATGAGGTAACCTGGGACGGAACGGGCACGCACGGGTTGCAGGTATCCTCCGGAGTCTATCTTCTCAGGCTTCATGTGGGGGAGCACAAGAGTACCCGGAGAATTCTCCTGGTGCGCTAGGTGGCAGGGATGGCGAAAGATGGAACTCCTCCAAACCGGTGGGAGGGGACCCCTCGTATTATTGACGACCTTCAGCAAATGTGCTATAATGTGGTATCAGTGGGGTGGCGAACGTGATGGAACATCGCTCATCACGTCCGTCCCCCTCGGTTTGCTTATGCTGGCATTGCGCGTTTCTGCGAGCTGTGTGGGCCGTTCAATCGGTGCCACGGAGATCCTCCGGGAGGTTCAACCATGAGAAGGTCCGTTCCCTCAATCATGGCACTCATTATCGCCACCGCGGCGCTTCTCGTGTCCGCGTCGACCGGCTTCGCAGCCGACAGGTATGAACTCGTGCTCGATAGTCGAAGCTACGTGCCCGGGAACGTCCGCGTGGCCAGAGCTGAGGATTCGCATCTCGTCATTCAGTTCTACGAGATCCCGACGGATGCGGAGCGGGAGGAACTGGCAGATGCGGGCATCGTCCTGCTCGACTACATGCCTAACTACGCGTGGACCGCATTTGTGAAGGGTGGGGCTGTGCAGGCGCTCGACCTGGGTATCGTGCGGGCGGTGTTCGCACTGCGGGCGAGCGACAAGATAGCACGTAGTGCAATGGATCAGGAGATCGTGCGCGCCTTCGTGTACGACGACGTGATCGACGCTGAATCCGTTCTATCCGGTTACGGACGGATCATCGACACGGACCGGAACTCCTTCACCTTGCAGCTCAACAAGGACGTTCTGAAACTCGCTGCCGAGGACATCGTCAAATACGTGATGGGTCCCCGCCCGGAGAAGATCGAGAACAACGACGAGATCCGGGACAACATCAATGCCGATGAGGTTCAGAACGCACCATACAACCTCAGTGGTGTCGGCCTGACAGCCGGCATGTGGGACAACGGCTCGGCGGCTACGAACCACGATGACTACAGCAGCAGGCTTACGGTGGGAGATGGCGCCTCGATAGGCAGCCACCCCGCGCAGGTCTGCGGCGTGATGGCCGGTGACGGCACTCGCAGTTCGGCTTATGGTGGCTACGCGAACCAGTGGGCCGGCGTGGCCCCCGGCGTCGACATCGCCTCCTACAGTTGGCCCAGCGACGTCTCCAATATGGACAGCGAGCACAACCACGCCATATCCAACTACGACATCATCCTCTCTCAGAACTCGTGGGGCTGGGGATTGTGTCCTGGCTACTGCTACTACTATGGAACATACGATGACTGGAGCCAGAACTACGACAAGCTGGTGCGCGGCAGTCAGGGGAAAAAGCTAACGGTGGTTTTCTCGGCCGGCAACGACGGCGACTGCTCGGACTGCGCCGGCGACCTCCCTGACTATCCCTACGGAACGATCCCCGGCCCGGGCTCAACCACGAAGAACGCGATCGTCGTCGGCAGCAACGACGCGGACGATGACGGCCTCAGCGGCTACAGCAGTAGAGGACCAACGCTTGACGGACGGCTCAAGCCCGACATCGTCGCTCCCGGCTGCAAGAGCTACGAAGGCATCACCACCACATATACCAGCAACAACTACAGAAGCACTTCATGCGGAACCTCCTTCTCGGCCCCGGCCGTGTCTGGCTGCGTCGCCGTTCTGATGGAGGACTACATCGACAAGTTCGGAGGAGAGGCTTGGCCTTCGACCGTGAAGGCGCTCTTGATTCAAGGGGCTGAGGACCAGGGCAACATCGGACCGGACTTCCAATTCGGTTACGGTCGCGTCAACATCCAGAACACCGTTGACATCATCCGGACGGACAACGGCGCCTACGACCTCATCAAGGAGGACTCGCTCTCGCCGGCTGAGACGTGGGAATACGACATTACCGTTGCGCCGGGAGAGGACCTCAAGGTCACGCTGGTCTGGGATGATTTCGAAGGCGACTACGGAGCGGGTGGAACGATGCTGGTCAACGATCTGGACCTCGAACTCGAGGCGCCGGGTGGTGGGATGTATTACCCGTGGGTTCTCGACCCAGGCAATCCCAGTTGGTCGGCGACCACGGGTGCTGATCATCTTAATAACGTCGAACAGGTAGAGGTAGCTTCTCCAGCGTCCGGTACGTGGACCATACGCGTTACGGCGACCGTAATGCCTGAATCGAATCAGGACTTCTCGGTCGTGACGAATTTCAGCGGCGGCGCGCCTGACCTGCCTCCCGATGCACCGACCGGCCTTGGGGCTGCCCCAGGTGCCGGAGAAGGTGAGATAGATGTCAGCTGGAACGCGAACTCCGAACCCGACTTCGATCATTACCGCCTCGAGCGCGCCTCCAACCCGAGCTTCTCGGGCGCCGTGTCGTTCACGACGACCAACATCTACTACGACGATTCAGGACTGACGCCCGGCGACACATATTACTACCGAGTGTTTGCCGTCGACGAAGGCACGAACGAGAGCGACCCGAGCAACGTAGATTCCGCTTCAGCGCAGGATCTGCCGCCGGCTCCACCAACGGGTCTCGTTGCGGTCACAGGCACGAGCGAGGGCGAGATAGAGATCAGTTGGAACGCGAACTCGGAACCCGACCTCGACCATTACCTCCTCGAGCAGTCGACAGCTCCGGACTTTGAGCCGGGCTCTGAGCCGTTCGAGGAGCCGGCGGTCACCTACACGGACTCCGGGCTTGTTCCGGGCGAGACATACTACTACCGCGTTTTCGCTGTCGACGCGAACGACAACGTGAGCGGGCCGAGCAACGTCGACTCCGCCGTGGCTCTCGACCTGGCTCCCTCGGAGCCCACTGGCCTCGTGGCGGCGCCTGGCACGAATGAGGGCGACATCGACGTCTCGTGGGACGCAAATACCGAACTCGATATCGACCACTACCTCCTGGAACGCGACACGGACCCGGGTTTCGCCGCGCCGGAGTCGTTCATGACACCCAACACCTATTACAACGACTCAGGACTTCCGACGGGCTTCCTCTATTACTACCGTGTCTTCGCGGTCGATTCGGGCGCCAATACGAGCGACCCGAGCGCCACCGCAGCGTCGTATCCGCAAGACCTGCCTCCGGGCGCACCGACCGGGCTCGTGGCTCTGACCGGCACCGGCGATGGAGAGATCGACATCTCGTGGGACGCAAGCCCCGAGCCGGACATTAACAACTACCGTCTTGAGCGCGATGCAAGCATCGACTTCTCGAGCCCCGCATCGGTGGACGGGATCCCCGGCACAAGCTACGCCGACTCCGGCCTAACTCCCGGAGAGACTTACTACTACCGCGTGTTCGCCGTGGATCAGAGTACGAACGAGGGCCCACCGAGTAACATCGACTCGGCGGCGGCCTTCGATTCCGACCCCGCTGCGCCGACCGGTCTCGCTGTGGTTGAGGGCACGGAATCCGATGAGGTCGACGTCAGCTGGGACGCCAATAGCGAACCCGATCTCGACCGCTATCGCGTAGAGCGCGATACCAGTGCGTTCTTTGGTCCGGGCACCTTCACTGTCGACCTGTCAGGGACATCGTTCACCGATACCGGCCTTGATCAGGACACATACTACTACCGGGTCATCGCCGTGGACGCAGGGAGCAACGAGAGCGCCCCGAGCGACACAGTGAACATCACGCTCGAGGCTACAGGCGTCAACGAGAACTTCACAGCTTCACTCTCACTTATCCGGCCAAACCCGTTTGCGACGCAGACGGCCATTCACTACACAGTGCCGACACAGGGCACGGCGGTATCTCTCAGGCTCTACGACATCCGTGGGCGCCTGGTAAGAACGCTGATCAACCGCCATCAGGCCGGCGGAGCCTATGAGGCCGCGTGGGATGGTAGAGACTCCCGCGGGCGCACGGTCTCCTCGGGCGTCTACTTCGCGCGGATACTGATCGGCGACTGGGACGAGACGAGGAAGATCGCCTACGTGAGGTGAGAATCCGGGGTAAAACACGTTACCCAGGTCGGCGGAGGAACGCGCCGGCCTGGGTAGTTGTTTGTCAGCTCCGCAGCAGAACCGGCGGCGAGATTGCTATGAAGACCACCCCTGATCAATTGGGAACGACAGACATGCCGAGAGAGATATTGGTCGATAGATCGCCGTGCTCCGTCACACCCAACCCAAGGTAGATCGGACCCAACAGAGTGTCGGCCCCGATGAAAATAGATCCCGTGTATCGAAGATCGGCAGCGGCAACGGCTCCGGCGTCCTCCCACACGTTGCCTGCCTCCAGAGAAGCTCCCGCGTATACGCCTGTACCGAACGGACCGGGTAGGCGAAAGAGCCTGTAGTGGTAGATTATCTCGCCCAACGCGAAGTACGGTCCAACAAACTGCCCGCGCTCGTAGCCAGAAAGCGACAGAAACCCTCCAAGCCGGAACTGCTCATAGACCGGCAGTGGTGATGATCCGAGACTCGTCCCTCCTCTGACAACGGCCACGACCGCCTGGTTACCCCTGTGGACCGCGGTGCAGGTCGTGGCTGTCACGCTGTTACAGGGAACATCGGAACCAAACTCTCTTCTGAGAAACCGGCCACTAAGGCTCGTGAATGTGCCCGAGCGAGGGAAACTCAAGTTGTCGAGCTGATCGATCGTAGCGCGCGCAGAGTACCCTCCCACTGCCGACCGTTCGACAACGGTCCCTCGCCGCGTCGTCGCCTTCCGCTTGCCGCGGAAAACACCGGCGCGGATCTCTCCATAGTTTCGCAGCTGGATGCCGGCATCTATTCCACCCTCCAGAGTGGCAACGTGATACTCATCATCGAGTGCTCCACCTGTGAAGACCTCGACTCGCCGCTGATTGAAGCCAAGCCGGGGCGAAACAAAGAATACCCCTGAGAAGTCCATGGGCTGGTAGAGCTCGGTGGAGATTCCGTTTTCCGCTCCGAATCGAAGCCCCGTGCGCCACTCTCCACCGTGCTGATTAACTCGCGTCGCAAGGAAACTGGTGAGCAAGGTGAAATCGCTCTTGCCCTTGAAATCAGACTCAGCCCTGAGACCGATCCTGAAAAAGCGGGGCCCCCAGGACTTCTCCTTCACGTCGATCACCAGAGCCTGTGAACCACTTGCCTTTTCCAATCGAAAACTCACACGCTCGAAATCGCCGAGCTCGTAAATGCGGTCCAGGTCGCTCCTGAGAACATCAAGCCGCAATGGCGCTCCTACTTCCGTCTTGATCACGCCTGCGATGATTCGCGGGTCGGCACGCGACACGCCTGATATCTGAATCCGGTCAATGACCCCGATCCCGCGCAACTGCTCGCCGGAGCGCCGCTGCCGTCTCAGGAACACCCTGTAGTCCTCTGCACTGACGGACAAGCGGCCAAGCTCCTCAGTCGCCAGACGAGCGCCTTCCTCCCCGGCATCGATGGCCGACGGCACAGCGCGGAAGTCCGCGGGACTCATGTCGCCCAGATCCGGAACAACCAGCACATCGGAGGAACCCAGGAGCTCGCGCTGCTGCTGCGAGCTTTGATCCATGAGAAGATATAGGCTCTGGATAAGGATCGTGGCCGCGGATGCGGTCTCTTGGGAAGCGCTTGCCTGAGGAGAAATGTCCACTGCTATAATGACATCCGCGCCCATGGAACGGACCAGATCTACCGGCAGGTTGCACACGAGACCACCGTCCACAAGCGTCATACCATCGTGCTCGACTGGGGTGAACGCGCCGGGAACGGCCATACTCGCCCGCATAGCTTCACCGAGGCTGCCTTTACGGAGAACGACCCTGTCGCCGGTGCCAAGATCGGTTGCAACTGCGTGGAAGGATATGGGCAGTTCGTCGAAGCTGGAGACCCCCGCAGAATGAAGAGTCATCATCTCAAGAAGGTACCCCAGCTTCTGTCCGGCAACCAGGCCTGCCGGCAACTTGAGTCCGTCGGGCCCTAGACCGAACTCGGGATAGAACAGAGCGACCTGGTCAACCGACTTTCGCCGGAACGGAAGGTGCCGCCGCGGAGGATTATCGTCGAACACGTCGTCCCAATCGATCGCCCTCAGATCGGCTTCTATCCTTTGAGGCGACAGGCCGCACGCGTAGAGTCCACCTACTACAGCACCCATACTTGTACCCGCGATGCAATCTATGGGAATGCGTAGTTCCTCAATGACCTTCAATGCCCCAACATGAGCAGCGCCGCGCGCGCCGCCGCCACTCAGGACCAAGCCGACGCGCGGACGCGCAGATGCCGGATCGCCCGCGCACCGACACGGGACTGCAGCAAGAACCAACACGAACCCAAGAAAGACAGACAGTAGACGAGCGCGCATTTTCTACTCCGGAAACCTGGCCTGCAATTCGTCATTCCTGCACGTTCTGTAGCAGCCGACGCTCCGTTCGGAACCTCCGCTCAATCAATCACCACACCGGCGCGGTGTCAATGACCAATGCGTCATAGTTTGTGCGGCATTCGAAGCACTCTCATGTATAATCCTTGGCAACGAGATCACAGTCCAACCGGAGACGTCACCTTGCACATCCCTGAAGAACTCACCAGAGCCGCGGAATTCCACACACATCTCGGCCCTTTCCTCGTCGTCGGCCTTCGAATCGGCGGGGTCGTTGTCCGGGAGTTCGGAGACGAACCTTTCACCACAAAGATCCGCGTCCTCACCGGCAGGAAGCCACCCTACTCCTGCCTCGCTGACGGCATCCAGCTCTCAACCCCGTGCACCACGGGAAACGGCGGAATGGAGGTCACCGTTGAGCGGAAGATGGCCGTCGAAGCGACAAAGTGTGACCGTACGCTGTCGGTCACGCTCAGGCGCGAGGTCTTCGACAGGATCGAGAACGAGTGCAGCGAAGACGACCAGCACGCGTTCGCGCTCGAGATCTGGGCGATGCCGGAGAAGGAACTGCTCGTCGTGGAAGAGCGTAGTGCAGCAACCGAGGAGGCGGACCGATGAACGAACCGCGTCGTCCTGTGTTGACAGAAATGAACAGGTCCCGCAGAAGGATATCGACAACAACGATCACCGGAACTGCGCTCCTGCTCGCACTCGGCGTCGTGCTGCCAGTCGTCTTCCACAGCATGCCGTTCGGCGGGCGTATCTTCCTGCCGATGCACATTCCGGTTTTCCTTGCGGGTCTCATACTCGGCCCAGTGAGCGGCCTCATCGTTGGGGTAGGATCGCCGATCATGAGTGGGTTCATCACAGGCAGACCGGCGGTCTTCTACATGGTGCCGATGGTCTTCGAACTCGGAACGTACGGGCTGGTCACCGGACTTCTGAGGCCGTGGTTCGCACGAATGATGCCGACGCCCAAGGGGACAGAAATGGGCTACGCGCCGACGCTCCTGGCACTCATCGCCGCGATGGTCATCGGGCGCGCAGTCTGGCTCTTGGCCGTAGTCTGGTTGGCCCCGCTTTTGGGCATCAAAGCTCGCACCGTCGCGCTTGCCCTGGGCGCGCTTGGCGCCGGGTGGATCGGCATGGCCATCCACATCGCCGGCCTTCCGGCACTCGTCAGAGCCATCGAGCGCACGCGCGTCTCGTGGCAAGCACCAATCATTTCCTAAGCTGCGACCATCGCCCCCACTTGCCGCACCCCCCGTTCCGTGCTAGCATAACTGGAAATCTCCAGATACCGGCAATGTCAGGAACTCAGGCTCCCGCGCCTCGCGGCCGGGCGCAGGAAGACAGATAATCATGCGCATACTTCTGATTCACACTGACAAGTTCAGCTACCACGTCACCGAGAAGACCTCGGCTGTCTCAAAGCTCGCCGAACTCGACGAGTCTCGGATGAAGGGCGGCTGCGGCGAAGCACTCGTCGCGTTCATGGCCTCTGAGAAGACCGACGAGCAGGGCATCGAGTCGGTCGCCAAACAGGCGGCCGCGACCATCGTTGAGCAGGCGAAGCGGCTCTCGGTTGGTACGGTCATGCTCTATCCTTACGCCCACCTCTCGAGCGATCTCTCATCGCCCCGCGTAGCCACGAAGCTACTTGCCCGTGTCCACGAACTCATGAAGGAGACCGGGGAATTCGAAGTACTCGAGGCGCCGTTTGGTTTCTACAAGGGCTTCGACATCGCCTGCAAGGGCCATCCGCTCTCCGAGCTGGCGAAGACCTTCACTCCGTCGGGCGAGAAGAAGGAAGGCAAAGAGGAAGACCTGCACGTCTCCGAGGCGGTCAAGACCGAGGATGGAATCACGTCCGACTGGCGCATCTTCACGCCTGACGGCGGTGACATCCCAACCGCCGAGTTCGACATGAAGAGCGCTCCGCACCTGAAGGAAATGTGCGACTACGAGTTCGAAGGCTCACGCGCGGTCACCGAGCCACCGGCGCACATCGAGCTCATGAGACGCCTGGAACTCGTCGACTACGAACCGGCGTCCGACGGCGGCAACATGCGATGGTACCCGCAGGGGCAGCTCATCAAATGGCTCGCCGAGGAGCAGGTGAGCAGGCTCACGAACGAGTACGGCGCGATGCGCGTCGAGACGCCTATCATGTACGACTATGAGCATCCAAATCTGAAGAGCTACCTCAATAGATTCCCCGCACGGCAGTACGTCGTGATCTCGGACCAGAAGGAGTTCTTCCTGCGATTCGCTGCGTGCTTCGGGCAGTACATGATGCAGCACGACATGCAGCTCTCACACCGGATGCTCCCGTGCCGCCTCTATGAGATCAGCCACTATTCATTCCGTCGCGAGCAGAGCGGAGAACTGGCGGGCCTCAGGCGCCTGCGCACGTTCACGATGCCGGATCTTCATACTCTTGTGAAGGACAAGGCCGCGGCGCGCGAAGAATTCCTTGCGCAGATGAAGCTTGCGCAGAAGTGTCTGGATGATTTCGGCCTTGAGTACGAAGTCGCTGTTCGATTTGTGCGGGGTTTCCTCGACGAGGATCCGGAGTTCGCGCGCTCGATCGCAAAGCAGGCCGGAAGGCCTATCCTGGGCGAGATCTGGGAGGAGCGCTTCTTCTACTTCGTCGCCAAACTCGAATTCAACTTTATCGACGCGCAGGGAAAAGCATTCTGTCTTTCTACCGTGCAGATCGATGTGGAGAACACCGAGCGATTCGACATCACCTACGTGGATGAGGACGGGCAGAAGAAGCACCCGATCCTCATGCACACCTCTGTGTCGGGAGCCATCGACCGTGTTCTCTGCGCCATCCTCGAGCAGCAGGCAATGAGGATCAAGAACAAGGAAGTCCCAATGCTGCCGATCTGGCTCGCACCCACGCAGGTACGCATAATCCCGGTTGCCGAGCGGCACAACGACTTCTGTGCTTCACTGCTCCCGAAGATCCCGTACCGCGCCGATTTCGACGACCGCGATATGAGCGTCGGCAAAAAGATCCGCGATGCCGGGCGGAACTGGATTCCGTACGTGCTTGTGGTCGGTGACAACGAGATCGAGAGTGGATCTCTCACCGTCCGAGTTCGCGGCGGCGACCAGGAGACGATGAGTATCGAGCAGCTGAACGCGGCCATCGAGGAGAAAGTCAAAGGGCTGCCGTACAAGCCGCTCAACGTGGCTGCCAGAATGTCAGTGCGGCCGATCTTCGTAGGCTAGAAGATCAAGTCGTAGTTGACGAAGACCCCTAAGCCGAGCGCGAGTTCCCCTTCGGCCAGAAGAGCGGTGATGTCGGTGCCAACGTATCCGACCGACAGCGCGTACCCGCCGCCGACCATCACGTTTTCATTCACGCCGTCGTATCCGGCTGCTGCGTGCCAGCCGCTTTTCCATTTGTATCCCATGTACGGTATCAGGCTGTTGTCACCTGTCTCACCCGCGTGGACCGGCATCGACGCGGAACCCATCACCATGTCGCCCTGGATCTTCCCCAAGTACTTCACACCAGCCGTCACCTGGCCCGACTGCAGCTCGAACGAGTAGCTCATGTCGTTCCTGGGCGTGCATGGTATCTTCATCCAGACCTTGTCATGCTCCGGAGGATCGGAAAATGTGACGTACTGGTAGTTGACCCCAAGCCCCACAACACCCGCAACCATGCCGAGAGTGTTGGCGGCAAGATCCTGAACCGACACGCCGAGCGCATCCATACCCTTAACCTCGACAACCTCCCACGCGAGCATGATACCCATCGCAGTGCCGGCTGCCTGCCACTTGCCCATTCCGACTTCAGTCCCCCGTTCGTACAGTCCGTGCGTGATCCAGGCGTGCGTTCCCTCTGAAGCGCTGGCGGCAACGGCGTTCTCTCCCCACGCCTCCCAGACGAGTGGACGAGCTGACGCTGGACCGATGAGTAAGATCAGAAAAAGGGAAACCCAGACAGCGATTGTAGCAAATCGCATCATGCCGGCTCCTTGAATTGTCGGTGGTGAAAGAAGGGAGACTCTGGTGGGACTTCTTGCCGACCGGCCCCTCCGTTAGCCATGTTCCAGGAGGCTCTCCGATGACTTCGACGAGGGAACCGGCCAGCAATGTCTCCCCAAATGCATTAGCGCTCTATCTCATCAGCACCATCTTTCTCTCTGTGAAGATTCCGCCCGCGCTCATGCGCGCGAAGTACGTGCCGGAGGCAACGTCTCTGCCTCCATCGTCTCTGCCATTCCAGGTTACGAAGCCCGGCCCGGCATCAGTGTCTTCATCGATGAGGACCTTCACGAGCCTGCCGGACACGTCGTAGATCACGATCCGGGCATGGCCGCTCTCAGCCAGACTGAAGGCGATACTGGTCATGGGATTGAAGGGATTGGGGTAGTTCTGCTGAAGAGCGGTCGCGCTCCCGAACTCCGCATCGCCGACATCCGAGGTCGGCTCACCAAGGCCGATCGCCGCCCCGAACGGCACACAGTTGTGAGCAGTAACGGTCAGCGCGGCCTCTCGCGGCTGGTCGAACTCGATCGTCAGAACCGCGCGGCCGGCGGCGTCGGTCTCGCCGGTCACGTAGATCTCACCATCTTCGGTCATGAGGCAAACGGTGGCGGCACCGACGGGTGAACCGCCGACCGTCACCTCAATCTCGAGATCGCCTCGATCGTCCCCGAGCTGAACCACATCGTCATAGCTGACCGTGAGAAGAGAAGGAGCATCGGTCCAGATCGGAAGCTCCGGATCCCCAAGAAGATTCAGTTCGTACATCACATAGCGGGTGTAATCGTCGCTCTGTGCAAGGCTGATGAAATTGTGTTTCGCGTCCGCGTGAACAAGACCGGCGTGAACCAGGTCCTTAGTGAAGAGCGACTCGAAGAAGCGCTGGCTGTAGAGGTCGGACACGCACTGTCCCGGGTAGCCTGGGCAGCCCCAGCCATAGCGGGAGTTGCCGACATACGCAACGCCACCACCGCCGCCGTTCGTAAGCCAGTGCTCTCCGAACGTGTCGTAGTCGATGGCGGCGGACCAACACCCGACCGAGTACCAGAGACCACCGCGCTCACCGTTACCGAGACCGTCGAGTGTCGCGGAGGTGAGCGCACCGAGGCCAACGCTGGCGGTCGAAATGTTGGCGTGCCCTTCATGGACGATGATCCCGTATCCATTCTCCAGCTCCTGAACAGCTGACGCGGTGCTCAGGTTGCCGGAGCTCTCATAAAGCTTGGTAATCGGACTGAATACATCCGGCACGTAGCCGTCATCAATCATGTCGAGCGCAATACCACCATCCGTATATGGGTTCGGTGAGTCCCAGAGAATCTCACCAAGGAAGAGCATGTCTGTCTGGAAGTCGGAGGGCACCGTGAACGACGCGCCTTCGTATACGAGGACCTTGTCGACGAAAATGGCCGCTTCATCTGTGGTCTCGACGGGCGCCCTGCCGACGAACACGTCGGCATACATGTCCACATTGTCGCTCCCGACCTCGCCCCACCGGCCGTCACCGTCGTCGTCCCAGCTTCCGTCGAGGGCCGAGTAGTAGAGATCGGCCGGAAGGCCCTGGTCGTAGAAGAAGTCGTACGCCCTCCGCGCCGGAACGATATTGGTATCGCCGCCAAGAAGGACCCAGCTTGTTCCGTCTTCTGAGAAGTACTGGCGGATGCAGTTGCGGATCTCCTCGGCATTATCTCTTCCATCAAACAGGGGGTTCGCATAGATCGACTCGAGGGTCACTATCTCTGCCTTCACACCCTTGCGTGTCTTCCAGTCTGCGAGCGGCTGGAACGCATCAGTGAACGACTCAGGACATATGATCATGTAGTCGACAGCAGAGGCATCCCGTGCGGATGATCTCCTTGTGTACGAACCGGTGTCGCCTGGATTGGCAGCGGAGCCGACAACCGCCGCGCCGGCCGCCGAGGAGAGAGAAACGGCAACCGGCGAGCGGCTGGAGGTAGAGCTAAGGTCGATCGTGATCTCTATGCGTGTATGAAAGAGGAGTTCCCCGGTCGCCGGCACATACTGAAGTGGCGTCACGAGAATCCCGACCATCCTGTAACCAGCAGAGGAACCGTCCCCGGCCAGGCGAGCTATCTCCCTGGGGTATGGCAGCACAGAGCCATAGGTCTCTGCTTTCGGATGGGGTATTTTGACTGCTTCACCAGAAGAGAACCGCGCTGGCCGGGGAGCAGGTAGAATCACATATGAATCAGGAAGATAGACAGTTCCGCCGTAGGTGTAGGACAAGTCCTCGGGTCTTGTATCTGGAGGAAGAAGAAGCTGGATGTTGAGGAGGGGAAGCATGGGCAGAGCTGGCTCGGTGGTGTGCTGGGCTCCCTCAAGGGAGACCAGGTCGTACCCCTCATACTGCTCGAACGTCAGTTGCGCTGGGTCGAGCAACAGGGTTGCGACCACGGCGTCAGCCGTGGCGGTGACTGCCACCTCATAGCTGGTGGCAGTCAGAGCCGCCGGGTCGAGTCCGGCGTTCGCGTCGAGAGCAGGAAAAGTGAGGAGCAGCACTGAGAGGACGACCTGGAGGACAGATGTCCTGACTACGGAGCCGGCACTGACGGTGCCGCCGAAAACGCTAGCGCCCACGCTGTTTTCAACATCCAGCTTCGATCTTCTGATTCTGATGGTGTACAAAGAAAGCCTCCGACCGTTTGCCGGCCGCAGGCTTTGTGATCCCCATCACAACTTAAGAATATCACAGCTTGTTCAACCTGTCAACAATGGATCTGAGGATTTCCTCCTTTTTCTTCGTTCCGCCCAAGCCATAGGGCTTTTCGACTCCAAGAGATGTGGTCAAGGAGTGGTCTGCCGTGTTCACCTTATGAACAATGCCTTAATGGAACCCCAAGTATGCTCCTCGACAGGTGCCTCGTTGCGCCAGTTCTCGTAGTCTACGGTCCCATAGGAAACAGTTACATCATCACCGCTATGAAAAATGCCGGCCTCTATCTCCGCCTCCTCAGCCGTTCCCCACCAGTTCTCTGTAGCGTCAATCGTAACCATCGGTGCCTCGATGTAGTTCATGAGCCTGACATTGTACCTGGGGTTGTCGTAGAGGTTGCAGTCGTGAATCACGGGCAAGCTCGATCTCGTCTCGCAAAGGATTCCCGCGAACGAGCAGTCGGTTATCCATGAGCTCTCGATCGGCGGTGACGCTCTCTTGCACCAGATGCCGGTCTGACAGTGCCTCAAGGCACAGTGCGTGATCGGACTGTCCGAGTCGCTCAGCTTGATGCCGACCTTCGCGTGCATCACCACACAGTAATCGAACGACGTTCCGGGAGAGTCGAAGATCCCTATCTCTCTCCACTGGCTCTCGTCCGGCAGCCCGGAGGCCGCCTTGAACACAACACTGTCCCCGATCGCGCCCTGAACAATTATCGTCCCGCTGGTCGTGGAGTCGGTCCACATATAGTAGTCGCCGTCAAAGAGGACCTCGACGCCGCTCTCAATCGTCAGAGTCGCTCCCGTCTTGACTGTGATATCGCCGGTGACAGTCCATGGATTCCCGGCGCTTGTCCAGGTTGTGTCCTTGGTGATACCACCGGATACATCGTCGGCGACCGCAGAATCAGGCAGAGCAGAGAGAGCGATCGTGCACAGCCACACCGCACACAACCACACGACACACCCGCAACTCCCCATGCACACGGACAGGCCGCGGAAGCACACATCTCCCGGCGGACTGGATCGTTGGACTCTTCTTCGCTCACTCATTCCCCACCACCTCCCCATTCACACCCCACCAAGGTGCTCGTACCCGGAGCGCTCAAGCGGCTCCACGGAACCGTCCGACCTCACCAGACTGCACCCTTGAACGGCACCAACCACATCCCCTATATATGTAGCCGTCGTTCCAGTCACCGCAGCCACATGTTCCACCGTCCGTGACATCTCCGGCTGCGGTATCGCAACAACGAGTTCGAACTCTTCCCCGCTTCCCATTGCAAGCTCGAGTGCACTGCAACCCAACTCGTCGGCGACCGCTCTCGCACACTCGTCAACCGGAATGAGATCCTCACGGATCCTCAGCCCGACTCCGCTCTCTTCAGCCAGAAGCCAGAGCTCTGACCCCAGGCCGTCGCTTATGTCAATCATCGCGTGGGGCGTTGCAACGTCGAGAAACGCCTGGGCCTCGGCAATCCGCGGGGTCGGCCTCAGGTGCCGCCTTACGGCAGCCAGCACCGCGCCCTCTTGTGGAAAACCCGCGGCAAGCGCCCGGAGTCCTGCCTCGGAGCCACCGATCTGACCGGTCACCATGATCGCATCACCCACAACCGCGCCCGAACGAGTGACTATCCGGTCCCGGCTCGCCGCCCCCATCAGCGCAATCGAGATGACAAGGTCTTTGGGGGAGCTGACAATATCGCCGCCTACGATCTCGAACGAGAAGCGTCGGCAGACGCTGAGCATGCCGTCGTAGATAGAGGAAACGTCGCTCTCGGTGATGTGCTCGGGAATACACAGGGAGACCACGGCGCGGGTTGGGAATCCACCCATTGCGGCAATGTCACTGACGTTTGCGATCATGCACTTCGTTCCTATATCACTGAGCGTCGCGAAATCCCGACGGAAGTGGACACCGTCCACGAACGCGTCACACGTAATGAGTCCTAACCCCGGCGCCGGTTCGAAGACGGCCGCGTCATCACCTATCCCGACGATGGTCGCCGGCCCCGGCGTGCCAACGCTCCCGCGTATGCGCTTGATCAGCTCTCGTTCTCCCGCACTCATCGCTTTCCTCTTTGTGCCGGCGCCATGCGCCTCATAGAAAATGCGTGTTAGTAATCGGCCGCGCACCTAGCCGTCCGTCAGACAGAGCAGAGCCGAGTGCGCCATTACGGCAGCACCGATCCAGAGAGCATCCTCGTCGATGTCGAATCTGGGATGATGCCATGGATAGGTGAAGCCGCGCTTCTTGTTGCCGGTGCCCAGGCGAAGCATCATGCCTGGTACACGATTGACGAAATAGGCGAAGTCTTCGCCTCCCATGGACGGCTCGGTGACTTCGACAACACTGCGCTTCCCGAAAAGCTCGCGCGTTGCCTTACGCACTATCGCCGTGATCTTAGGATCACACGTCAGAACCGGATAGCCTTCCCGGAAATCGAATTCGTACCGACCGCCGAATGCCTTCGTCACGTGCTCAACGGTTTTTTCTATCATGCGCACACCGTCGCGCCTGTCCTTTGGGTCGAGCGTCCGAAGTGTTCCCTCTATGTCAACGCGATCGGCAATAACGTTCTGCCTGTACCCCCCGTGGATCGTGCCCAGCGTGAGAACGATCGGGTGTGTCGGGTTCACCCTGCGACTCACGATCGTCTGGAGCGCCGTTATCACCTGCGCCTGGAGCGTGATAGCATCGACTCCCAGGTGCGGCTTCGCGCCGTGCGATGCTTCGCCAAGAATGGACAGCGAGAAATCATCGGCCGCCGCCATCATGTGCCCGTCCCGCACCCCGATCTTCCCAACGGGAATCATTGAATCGACGTGCACGCCTATGATGTAGTCGACATTCGGCTTCTCAAGAACCCCTTCCTCGATCATCGGAAGCGCCCCTCCGGGCGGAGCTTCCTCGGACGGCTGGAAGAAGAACTTCACATTGCCAACGATGTCGTCACGCCTTGCCGCAAGGAGCATCGCCGCGCCCAGCACGGTCGTTGTGTTCCCGTCGTGGCCGCACGCGTGCATGATCCCTTCCACTCTGGAACGGTACGGAACGTCGTTCTGCTCCGTGATCGGAAGCGCGTCCATGTCTCCACGGAGTGCAACAGTTTTGCCGGGCTTGCCCCCGCGCAGAAAGCCGACGACTCCTGTCTTCGCGACTCCGGTTGTAACCTTGATCCCTGCGGCCCTCAGCGTGTCCGCCACGAGTTCCGACGTGCGGTGCTCCTCGTACGCGAGTTCCGGGTACATGTGGATGCGGCGGCGCAGCTTCTTAAGCTTGCCCGCGAGCTTCTCTGCATCCTTCGCCATTGTGTTCTTCACTGCGTCCCCCTGGACATTCGCCTAATGCCTCTAGCCCTCGTAGACTCCGCTCTCAAGCTCCAAGTAGACGTCGGCCAGAAAATCAATCAGATCCCCCGCTATCATCGCCGTTCTTCCGATAGCACACGCAGCGACATCACCGGCCCTCCCATGGACATACGCCCCAAGCACGCCCGCGTCCAGTGCCGACATCCCCCGACCAAGGAGCGCCGCAACTATGCCGGTGAGAACGTCCCCGCTCCCACCCGACGCCATGCCATCGTTGCCGGTCGGATTGATGTAGATCTTGCCTGAGGCATCGGCCACAACGGATGCGGCTCCCTTGAGGATGACGGTTGCTCGCGCCCGCGTCGCGACATCGGCGGCCACAGCCTCACGCGCGTCGAGCACCTCGGACATCGTCCGGCCACACAGCTTCGCCATCTCGCCCGGATGCGGCGTGATGACGACGGGCGCGTCACCCGATCGTGCGCCGATCTCCTCTGGTGTCAGTGCATTCAGACCATCCGCGTCGATAACACACGGAAGCGATAGCTCTTTCACGAGAGCCCGGATCAGCTCCTGGGTCTCGCCGTTCTGCGAGAGCCCGGGCCCAAGCGCAAGAGCATCGGACGAATCGAGCAGGCTTTCTATTGCTGGAAGCGCAGCAGCAGAGATGGATCTCTCGGATGTCTCGGCCAACGGCCTTGTTATCACCTCGGTTAACTTGGCTTCGAGGATATCGTTCAGGCTCCCCGGTGTCCCAAGGGTCACAAGTCCGGCGCCACTTCGGAGCGCGGCCAGCGATGTCAGCGCCGCAGCGCCCGAGTAGCCGACCGAACCCGCGATGACGGCTATCTTTCCGAACGCCCCCTTGTGCCCGCCGGGATCTCTCCCTGGGAGAAGGCTGGATGCTTCGTTTTCGGTAAGGACGCTCCGCAGTGGGGCAACAGCAGTGACGGCCTCTTCGGGGATGCCGATGTCGACGACATGAACGATGCCGGCAGCCTCGCGACCCGGATGCAGATAGAAGCCCAACTTCGGCAGCGCCATCGTACAGGTCCACGCAGCGTTGATGCACTCACCTTCCCGAGCACCGGTCGAAGCGTCCAGCCCCGACGGCACATCCACCGCAAGTACCGGCCGCCCGCTCGCGTTGATCGCTGCTATGACTTCACTGTGAAGCCCACGCGCGGCGCCTTTGAACCCTGTGCCAAAGATCGCATCGACAATGAGTTCCGCATCATCTATCTCACTAATGAGATTGGGAAGCCCTCTCTCGTCCATGAGTTCGCATATGCACTCCGGATCCAGGCGCATGTAGTTGGCGCGCGCGTCACCGGTAAGCTCGCCTGCCCGCCCGAGCAGGAATACACCCACTTCGGCCCCGAGTTCCGTGAGACCTCGAGCGATGACGAAACCATCGCCGCCGTTGTTCCCCTTGCCGCAGACGACCACGACGCCAGCGCCGGCAGGATCACCGAGCTCGCTCTCGATGAACTCCACGGTGCCCATCCCGGCGCTCTCCATCAGAGTGAGCCCGGGGATTCCCATCCCGTCTATCGCCCGGCTGTCTATAGCGCGCATCTCGTCCGGCGTAACCAGTCTCATTCTTGAATCCTCCGGTCTTTTCTCCTGCGCCTGCGGCCGCAGTGATCGCGCCCGGCAGGGACCGCGGTGTTCACGCCTCTGCGATGGCCGCTAGGCATCCTCAACGATCACGACCGCGGTGGCCTCGCTCTCGGAGTGCGACAGGCTCACATGCACACGGCCATCACCCAACAGCTCCCTGCATTTTCCATGAGCTACGATATCAGGAGCACCGCCCGCCGTGTGGACCACCTCAACATCCGTCCACCGCATACCGGGAGCCAGTCCCGTTCTCAGCGCCTTAAGAAAGGCCTCCTTGGCCGCGAAGATCGCCGCGTAGGAGGCCATGTCTTCTTTGTACTTCCGGCAGTACGCGATCTCGCGCGTGGAGAAGAGGTGCTCGCGGAAGCCGGGGCTCGACGCCTTCATTATGCGCTCGAAGTGCGCAATGTCAACGACGTCTGTGCCCATCCCTCGGATCACGACGGTCCTCCACAGATCCGGGGTCACGCCCCTGTGAACTCGCCAATGAATCCAGAACTGCGGCCCAACGAGCTCGTCAACAAGTCGAGAACTACGATCCCACTGCAACCACATGAACCCATCCGCAAATCAGGAACTACGACTCCATAAGCTCATCCACGATTCCGATGAGCTGCGAGATGTCATCAATCTCATAGTCAGCGCCGGAGGTCGTCGCTCCCGAGGTGTCACCGTACTTCGCATAGACCGTCTTGATACCGACGCCTTTTCCTCCGACCATATCGCGCGCGGGCCAATCACCTATCATAATGACCTCGTCAGGACCCACGCCGAGAACTTCGCACGCCTTCATGAACGGCGCTGGATCTGGCTTTCTCACGTGAGTATCCTCAAAAGTGATGACATGATCGAAAAAGTGCTCGAGACCTAAATAGCAAAGGCGTGACCATGCCTGGTAGCGTGGCGCATCGGAGAGGACTGCCAGTTTGAATCCTCGCTTCGCAAGTGCTAAGAGGGTCTTCTTGACGTGCGGATAGAGTACCAGCGTGTACTCTCTTCCGCGCCTGTAGCCGAGCACGGCCGCAGTGTGGATCTTCGGGTCTATCTCTCCGTATTGCTCTTCCAGAAACCGATCGAAGACCCGCTGGTCCTCGATACCCTCCCGGTCGTAGATTTCGAACAGTTTGATTCTGGTCTCCTCCGCCGACATCTGCAAACCTGCATCAATCATCGACTCGATGGAGGCATCGATCGACACTGTCTTCATTCTCATGAAATCGGTGAGCGTGTTGTCCAGATCTAAGATAATTGCCTTCAGCATCCGACCATCCTGTTGTTGGGAAGTACGGGATATGAGCACGGGCGAAATCGTGATAATCCAAGTTCTGCCAACCCCGATCACACCACCTTGTGAAGCCGTGATCCGAGCTATTTCGTGCTTTCGCTTACTCTCGTGCCGCGGCTGATCTCGCCGTTGTCGATCCTGATGTGAAATCCACACTCTGGGTTGGAACACACCCACGCCTTGTACGTTATTGCAGCGCCATCGCGTCCGTAGTCCGACAGGGGAATCAGAACCCCTTTTTCACACATGCGGCAAGCAGGATACGTACTGGGCATCTCAACACCTCCCATCCCTCTATCTGATGACTCCACCCGTGCTCTCCTCGTTCTTCCGGTGACGAACAGGCCACCCCGTGGTGTGATCCACGCGGGCCACCCCTACGTCACCAACGCTGCCGAAGTCTACCTCTTGGCTCGCCCGGCTTCAAGGTGGGCAAGTCTCGTCGGCTCCGGTAGCCTGTATCCCTTCCCCGTCCCGAGTACCCACTCCGCCGCCGTCTCGATCGATATCCGGTGACCCGGAGAAACGAACAGCGGCTTCGTGTTGTCTTTCGATCTAAGAACTACACCTATTTTCTTGCGGTGAAGACTCAGAGTCCTCATCGCACCACGCTTCTGCTTTGGTTCCTTGAACTCCCCGACGAGGCGCGACTTCGCACACCCTATCGACGGCATGTCCATCAGGACACCCATGTGCGCTGCAAGCCCGAGTCCTCTCGGATGGGCAACGCCCTGACCGTCGAACATCAACAGGTCCGGCTCGCGCTCGAGCTTCGCGTACGCCTCCTGCACGACCGGGCCCTCCCGAAAGGTGAGCAGACCCGGAATGTACGGAAACACAGGCTCCAGAGACGCACATGCGACATCCAGCGGCTCAAGGGTCTCTGCATCAATCACAACGATGGCAGCGTAAAGGAGATTCCTTTGAGGCGAGAACGATACATCGATCCCGGCTATGGACTCAATACAACCGAAATCGTCCTCGCGGACCAGTTGGCCAACGAGCTCCTTCTGTATCCTGAATGCCTCCTGTACGGAGACGTTCCACGGGTGAGCATCAACCACCATCGTCCGCATCTCCCATTCACCAGTGACGACAGGCTACGTGAAGAAATGCTGGATGTCAATCTGCAACTGCCGTACGGTGATCACTCATACACTCAGACTCAACAATCCACACGGAGGCGCCTGTGGACAAAGGAGTAGCGATAGTCATAGTGGCCGTTCTTGGTGCGCTCGCTATATGGGCGTTCTCGCACTACGGCGGCATCGCAATCGAGATGGAGATCGAGGCCCTGGCAGCGATCGAAGACCCCGTCGAGAGGATAGACGCGATCGTTGACTACGCGGTTGATCACCCCGATCTCAATATGGAGTTATCCACCGCAGAAGCAGACATGATAGCTGAGGCGGCGTTCGAACTTGGATATTCGCGGGCCCCTGACTACCTGGATACCGTGCTCACACGCCGGATGCCGGACGCCGTCAGGCTTGGGCTGACCACGAACCTTCACGACCTCCTGATGATCCGCCTGCACTACGGCCCCGACGACGCGAGCGTGGAGCAGGGTGACGACATCGCCCGGCGCCTGCTGGAATCGGACGAAGTCAGCGGCAATGCGCTCGTATTCTGCGCCGGCATGAGGGACGGCGCCATTCTGGCTCTGACCCAGGAGTGGCCTGCGCGCGTTCCGGATCCATGGCTTAGCCTGGCTCTTGTCGAAAAGGGCCTCGCCACAGGAGACGAGATCGATCACTGGCACCAGGGGGCTCTCGGAGGCGCCTACCACGCCGTTGTTACGGTAGCCGGACTGCGGAGAGGCGAGGATGTGGAGCTCGCCATGATCGACTCCCTGCTCGCCATCGCGCCCGACACAAAACACGAGTACTTCCTGCACCAGCAGCGCTTCGACCGGACTATCGGCCTCGACGAGTCCACAGCTGTTGAATCTGCACGTGAGATGGCGAATCTCATGGACGAACACGGCGAAGTGTACAGCCTCAACTCCGTCGGCTACGAACTGGCCACGCTGGATGTCGCGCCCGGCCTTGCGGTGGCACTCTGTGAACGCGCTCTTGAGTTGGCCGAGACCTCACGCGACAGCTCCTTCATCCTCGATAGTGTCGGGTGGGCGCACCACAGGGCGGGAAACCAGGCTGTGGCTGCGCGCGCCATCGAGAAGTCGCTTGCCATCAGTCGCGTATCGCCCGTCTACGGCCATGAGAAGGTTACTCATCTCCTTGCCGTGTACGCCGCCGCAGACAACGCCGAGGCCGCAATCGAGCTTCTGGCAACGATGGTCGCACGCTCCGCCGATGATACGACCGAAGCCAGGGAAGAACTCCTTGTGTGGCTCGACCGGAGCGGCCGGGACAGAGCGACCTTGAACGATCTGGTGATGGCTCATCGCTACTTGGGTGTGGTGGATGCTCCAGAGTTCTCGCTTGTGGACGAGGAGGGTGAAAGACTTGCTCTTGAGGACTGCCGGGGCAAGGTGGTGTTTCTCAACTTCTGGGGACCCGGTTGCGCCCCCTGCACTGTGGAGTTACCACACATTCAGGAGCTCAATGAGAGGTTTGCGGACCGCGGCGTCATCTTCGTCTCGGTCGCTTCGAGTGGACCAAGCGGTCGCGCCACGGAGATCCTGGCGGAAGCCGGCGTCACATACCGGACCTTCTACGATCGTACGATCTTCGACAACTACCGTGTCGCCGGTATCCCAACGACAGTCCTCATCGACCACGTGGGGCGGGCCATGTATCGTCACGTGGGATTTCGGGAAGGCGATGAGACTCTGATGGCAGAAGAACTCGAGAAGCTTCTCGCTTGGATCGAGGACGCCTGAGAGAAGGCCCGGGGCGGCTGCGCTACGTTTTTCTCTCCTTCTTCTTAGCCGCCGGGAAGAGGACGTTGTTGAGAATGAGACGGAAACCGGGTGAGTTTCTGTGCATTGAGAGAATCGTCGGGCGGTCGCCCACCATGTGGCGGTAGTCCTCCGGATCATGCCCTCCGAGGAAGGTGAAGGTACCGCGGCCCATGTTCCCGTGGATGTACTTCACCTCATCCCGCCCGGGATAATCGCCAAGGACGCGGATGTGCCGCTTGACAAGGCTCCTGCGGAAGCTTGTCGTCTGTCCCATGAAACCTTTCACAACACTCACATGGCATTGCGTGAGCATCGTGGGAACCGGATCGTACTTCGCTGCGAATTCGAAGAGGGTGAAGTAATCTGTCTCCTGGGGACGGTTCTTGATTTCATCGGTCATGTCTATATCGGAGAACTCGTACGTACTCGGATTCGTGAAGAGAGTGAAGTCCTCGAACGCCAGGCACTGTGAGTAGTCGAGACGGTCCCGGTAATCCGGAGCCGGCGGCGTCCCATCAAACGGCACACCAACGATGTCGACACCGGCCGCCGCCAGAGCAATGTCGAAGCTGTCCGTAGCCGAACACATGGCGAAGACAAACCCCCCACGACGAACGTAGTCCTTGATAGCACGGGCGGTGGCCTTCTTGTGTTCGGAGACCGACTCAAACCCTTGTTCTGTTGCAAGGCGTTCGAAGTCGGCCTTCCGCTGTTTGTACCAGTCCGCGTTTCGGTAATTCCCATAGAACTTCCCATGCTGTCCGGTGAAATCCTCGTGGTGCAGGTGAACCCAATCGTACTTCCCCAACTCGCCGGACAGCACGTCCTTGTCCCATATGGTCGTATAGGGGATCTCCGCATAGTCGAGCACGAGCATAACGGCATCGTCCCACGGCTGGACGTTATCATCGGGTGCATAGAGGGCTACTGCGGGAGCCTTCTCAAGGAGGACAACCTCCATATTCTCCTCCTCGATCGTCCGGTAGATGTGCGCCAGCTCCGCTCCGCCGGTGGCTCCAACCAACACTCCCCGGTAGCGACACTCGGTCTCAACGTCGGATCCACCATCGAGGATGTGGAACGATCCGCCACGGTAGTTGAGAAGCCATTCGACGCGGTAGCCCTTCTCGATCGCCCAGTAGGCGACCCCGTATGCCTTCAGATGATCGGTCTGTGAGAGATCCATTGGTATGAGATATGACGCAGAGGCCATCGCCGGGATAGCCAGGAGCGCAATCGCCACAATGAGTAGTGTGGCTGTACGTCGGAGCTCTCGCACTACCGGTGCTGTCTCGACAAGTGCTGGGACTATTGGGATCCTTGTACCTTGGATCATTCCTCTCCCCCTCGCCTCACACGCTCGATCTCGCGGCGCGCTTCCCCTGAGAGCCAGTTCGGCGGCAGATCATCGAGAACTGCTTGAAATTGAGCGATTGCCTCTCCACCGCGACCGTCCATCTCCTTCAGAATCCGTCCTCTCCGCATCATGGCTTCGGCCCGCACAGCTATCGCATCGACTTCCGATACGACACGTCCGTAGATAGCGAGCGCTGCTTCCGGATCCCCAGCCAACTCAGCAAGGCCACCCCGAAGCATCATTGCCTCCGACGCCACCATCGCGGTGGGATACGTCTCAGCCACGTCTTCAAGCAGTCCGTCCGCACGCCTGGTCTCGCCGGCCAAGAGAGCGCCGCTCGCGTCGGCGAACATCGTGAACATCGCACTATCTCCCGCCTCCTCAGCATCGGAGATGACGAGCATCAACCTGAGTGCGTCGTTCACGAGCTTCCCGGAGAGACGCTCCTCCACCATACCCCGGAACTCCTCCAGTGCGCCCGGACCATCGTGGCGCAGAAACAGTATGTAGCCTCGCGCGAACGCCACTCGCTCGGCCACTCCAGCATGGGGATCCCGTCCTTGCAGCTCCCCCGCAAGTCTGTATGCGATATCGAAATCTCCGAGAGCCATCCGCGCGTCCACCGCGATCATGGCCGCCTCCTCGGCAAGCCGTATCGCCCGTCTCGGAAACTCTCTGTCTATGCTTGCCACCGTAGCGAGAGCCGCTTCCGGATCCGACATCTGCTCCAGTTCGATACGCGCTGCAAGAAGAAGCGCCTCACTCCCATCTGTACGTCCGTCGAATGAAGAAGCCACGCGCTTGAGCTCAATGACAGCGGCGGCGGGGTCGCCCAGTTCCACAAGAAGATCGGCCGCTCCAATGCCCGCGAGCGCAGCGTTCACCGAACCGGGGTGTCGCTCAATAATGACGGTGAATACATCGCGGGCTTCCATGAGAAAACGTCTGTCCCTGAGAGAATACGCGTGTTCGAGCAGCTCTCTTCCGCGCCGACCGGCGAGTTCGTCGGATCTCACGTACGCTTGCAGCGCGTCGTCGAATCTGCCGGTGAGCACGTACATGCTCCCTGCAAAACTGAGCTCCGGAGACGTGGCATCGGTGAGCCCCGCGATCTTGTCGGCCCGCGATCTCACGCGGTCGTTTCTCTCGCCCGACTCAAGCATGAGCTCAACAAGATTCGCGGCCCACTGCACCATGCCGGGATGCTCGTTAACAACGACAAGACACTCGTCGATCACGTGTCTGTGATCGCCGACTGTCACATACGCACGCGCCAGCTCCTGGCCAAAGAGTGTCTTGTCTTCAAGTCGTTCCCTGCCCCGGAGAAAGGTCTCAATCGCGTCCTCGTGCATTCCGTAGCGCATTTCAAGTGAACCGACGTCCACGTACGAGCCTGGATCGGCGCGTCTTGCCTCCAGCATGTCGCGCCACATCGCATGAGCCCGGTCTCTCTCTCCGATCCTCGCGTACGAAGCAGCTAGTTCGTAGATCGCCTTTCTATCTCCAGGAAGCGCGGAGATGCGCTTCTCGAGAAGCGGGATCAATCCATCACGCTCCACCCCGGTCTGCGCGTACGCCCGCGCCAGGCCCCAGAAGACACGCTCATCATCTGGAAACTGACCCAGAAGATCCGTCGCAAGATCTACGGCCATTTCGTTGTCACCGAGGGCGAGTGCTCGCCGGATATTTCCGAGCCCCCGCTCAACGGCATCGGCATTCGCAGCATCCCTCGCCTCCACTCCTCCGGCCGACGCAAGGAGGGCAATGACAAGGCAGGCGCCGGCGATGGCTCGTCCCAGACCAGTCACCATCATGGGTTCACCTCCCCCACCGCATCCCGTGTCAAATTCTCGAAATAGGCTCTGATAAGCTCACGATACTCAGCTGGGTACTCGTGCTGCATCGCGCGCAGGAGGTCCTCTCTGATCTCCTGCGATGCCCTTTTCACATCATCGGGAAGACCGCCGGGGGCAGTTCGTGTGTAGCTCTCTCCGACCCGCGACCGGCGCTCGCGTTTGTAGTCCCGGCGCCTCAGTGATCGCTGCGAATCCAGAAGCTTCGACAGTATCCTCTTCTGGCGGTCTATCGTCGCCTGTGAGGCGCCACTCCGTTCCATCTCGGTGAGCGTTTCTTCCATCTCCTTAACGGTGTCGTCCAGGCGCCCAAGGATCTCGCTCCTCTCACCGAACTCCTCCGCGAGCCTCCTGGCTTCCTCGAGCATCCGTTCCTGCTGAGCCTTCAGTTCGGCCAGTTCATCTTCA
The DNA here is from genome assembly GCA_030600655.1 of Candidatus Eiseniibacteriota bacterium. Classification (GTDB taxonomy): domain Bacteria; phylum Joyebacterota; class Joyebacteria; order Joyebacterales; family Joyebacteraceae; genus Joyebacterum. The sequence continues at coordinate 9,771 of JAUVLP010000007.1, read as the reverse complement.
AAGGTTGAGCCTCCCCCTTGCTCCTCGGTTCTGCGGCTCAGCTCTTCCATCATCTGGTTCATCTCTTGCTGCCGGTCGGCCATCTGCTGCAGTTGTTGCATCATCTGTTCGAGCGCACCACTGGACCCGCTCGAAGAACTCGACTGGTTCGCGGTAAGAAGCTTCACGATGAGGAAGTTCACGCGGCCGAGCGCGTTCCGAGCCTCCTTGCGTGCTGCAGACATGGGGCCATCAGCCAGCGCCGCTGACGACTTGGCCATCTCCATTTCGATGATGCCGAAGATCCGGTAGAGACCGGCATCGATCTGGAATGAGTCCTTGGAGACCCTGAACATACGCTCCGCCACGAACGACACTGACTCTGCAAGGTCCGTCTGTTTCGCGACGAGCTCGACCTGCTCGCTTCGAGGCAGGCTTTGCCGGTCTTCGACCGCCGCCAGGATTTCCTCCTGTTCCTGCGACACGCCCAGAAGCTCACCGATCGCCCGGAGCACAGTCTCTCGGTCGCGCTGCTGAATGCTGCACGACATGCCTCCCTGACACGACGAGAGCTTCGTGAAGAGAGCCTTGAGATCGCTCGCTGCAGACTCGCACTGAGAGGAAGCTTCCTGGGGCTTCAGCCCTGCCAGCTTCTTGGCCGCCTTCTGCATCTTCTCCAGCGTCTCAGCCTTATCGAACTCCGATGCGGCCTCCTGCATTGCTTCCGCCGTCTCCCCGTCGACCTTCTCCATGTCGCGTATGGCGCGTTCAAGATCCTTCCTCAGCCGTTCCGCGTCCTCGCGAAGCCGTTCCTGTCGTTCCGCCATGTTCGCACATTGTTCCTGTCCAGGGGACTCCGCGCTCTTGTCGGCTATGCGCTGCTCCTGCTCGGCCAGACGCTCCGCGCGGTTCGCGACATCTTGCAGCCCTTGTTCCGCCTTCACCCTCTTTAAGAGGTTGAGGGTCTGCTCGAGCCGCTTGAGATAGTCCTCCTGCGTGAACGTCATCTCGCTCATCGCTTCAGCCACCTGCTCAGGACGCACCTCCCGCATTGCGTCTCTGATCTCCTGGAGCAACTCGCGCATCTCATCGGTAGCAACCTCTTCCATAAGCTTCGATATCTCGTCCATCTTCTCGAGAGAATCGAGCGTCACACGGTCCGTCTCGCTCATCCTGTCGGAGAGATCAACCATACGCGATGCCATCTCGCTCACGCGCTCCGCCGCCTCCTCCTGACTCTCAAGAGCTTGCTCGACCTTCGCCTCATCCTGCCAGTTGATCTCAGGATCGCTCAGCACCTCTTCTCGGAGTTCTTCAAACTCGTCCTTCAGTTCCTTCTGCTCGTCGGTAAGATTGTCGAGTTCATCGAGAATGTCGTCCTGTTCGCCCGTGATCTCCTGATAGATCTCGGCCATGGAGGGAAAACGTACCAGGTAGCTCTCGGTCCGCGCGCTCTTGGGCCCACCGATGATGTCGTTGTCAACAACCTCAACAAAGTAGATGAGAACCGATCCGGGCATTATGCCCGTCTCGCTCAGATCCCAGACGGAATCGTGCAGCACCTCCCGCCCTCCGCGCGCCCCAAACTCGGCCAGAGATACAGTGTGCTCTTCGGTCTGTCCCTGCAGTACATAGTGGAGCCTCAGACTGGAGATCCCGTAGTCATCTATCGCGGAAACCGTGAGCGGCAGGAGCATATCGTGTGGAAGTTCACGGTCCTCGCCCGGCTCTGCTATCTTCGCGAGCGGGTACTCGTCGCGCACAGCGACGATCGAGTAAACGGGGGGAGTCAGGTTGCTTAGACCATCAGTGTCCAGGATCTCAATCGAGTAGTTGTCGCTCCCTTCTATCTCAATGACGCCGGCGAAGCTGTTGGGACCGCGACGGGAGAGCTCTATGCGACGCCCGGATCGCATCACGAGAGCCGCTGCTTCAAGAGGCTTGCCGGCAGCAACAGTCACCGTTACCTCCGACCCTCTTAGCGCGGTGATATCACCGTTATTCTCATCGATGGTTCTGGGAACCAATCCGCTGTAGGCGGGGAAAGTGTAATCAAGGCGGATGCTTGAGACAAACGGTCGCTCCAGAACGTCCGCACTGTACCATGGACTCTGCACCTCAGCAGCCGTTATGGAGTATCTGAGCGGAGTGCGCACATCTGTGAGCGTCATCCTGTAGCTACACCTCGGGGACGCGCCTTCCCTCGCGTCGCCCTCCTCCATATCTCTCATCCCGCGCTCCTCTGCCGATTCCCCATCGAACTGGAACACGAGTGTCGCTGGAGTTCTCGTCGGCCCAGTGACAACGGCCGTAACCACGAGGCTTTCCCCTGCAACGAGTTCTGTGTCTCCTGGTTCCACCTCGATGGTCACAGAGATTCGCTCAACGTGGGCAAGTGGGTGAAGAAGCCTCTGTGCTGCAGGCCCTATGCGCGACCCAAGCGCAATAAGGATGGCGATAGATACGAACACTGTCAGACCGAACGTACGCACAGCTCGACGACGCCCGCTGCCCCGCGCTGCCGGGCTCAGGTCCACCCCTGCAACCTCCGATGCCGTCTCCAGAATGAGAGCATCGATGAGAGCCGTTGAGTAACCGTGCCGGCCCGTTCCGCGTTTGTCCCAGAGTTCCGTTGCCGACTCGAGCCTCTCACCAAGATTGGGAAATCTGGACTCGATTCGCGCAGCCACGGAGACCGCATCGAACTCCCTCAGAAGCGGACGGATGAACCATAGACCGACGCCGACTGCGAGAGACAGAACCGCCAGGCCGGCCCAGACCGCGCGAAGCCATGTCTGGAGAACCCAGAGGGAGTCGACCGCAAGGATGAGGGTTGTGATTGCTACAGGAAGCGCGAGTGCGCGGGCAAGCCCCGTGAGTGCAACGTGACGTCTCCAGCGTCGCCAGATGCGCGCGATGACTGCCACAAGATCCGCGTGTTTCTGCTCTGTCCGCGCCATACCGGCCCTTCCGCTCTCAGTGTGTCAGCGCATAAACGATGACGTTCACTCCCATGCGGAGCGCAGCCCCGTGCTTCTCGGGAGGATCGTTGTGAACCTCCCCGTCCTCCATCCCATCGCCGATGTCGGTGTTGAAGCTGTAGAATACGACCATGCGGCCATCAAGATAGATGCCGTATCCGTGAGGCGGTCCGCCATCATGCTCGTGGATCTTGGGCAGACCCTCCGGGAAGTCATAGAACGAATGATAGATGTCGTGGTCGAACGGAAGCTCAACAAGCGGGCTTCCAGGCAGCGCTTTGCCTATCTCCACTCTGAAGTAGGGATCGAGGCCGTAGTTGTCGTCAACCCACATGAACCCCCCCCTCTCAAAGTACGCCCTCAGGTTACTGACGTCTTCTTCGTTGAAGTGTATCCGCCCGTGTCCGGTTACGTAGGTAATTGGATGAAGAAATATGTCATCGTCGTTAGGAGAGACAGTGGCCGGCTCAAGTGCGATATCCAGATCGGATCTGAGACGCAGCTCGGCGAGCAGGTTCGGAAGAGCCGTAGGGTTCGCGTACCAGTCCCCGCCGCCGCGATATTTCAGCTGTGCGATCGTGATCCCTCGCCCCACATCACTCGCAATAGCCGCAGAGGTCGGCAGAACCGCGTGGACAAGCAGAAGCGCCGCCACAAGCATTGAGAGACTCATGATGCATGTGATCAATGAACGTACCGGAACACATCGCCCCTTCACGGTGCCTCCCATAACTACCTCTGCCGCGACGATTCCCCACAACCCCACATCCCCAAGACTCCTGTTTAGACGCACCAAGCACCGCATCCGTTCAGTGCTCGCACCCAACAAAAGGCGGCGCCCCGAAGAGCGCCGCCCAAAAGTGCTTTTACTGTCGCCCGTTTGGGACTGCTGAACATCTCGCCGCCCCCACCTACTTCCTGTGCTTCCGGGCCTCCGCGAAGATCTGCCACTCCACGACCAGCGGGCTGGCTACATAGATCGATGAGTAGGTACCCACCATGATGCCGACCATGAGCGCGAATGCGAAGTCCTTGATAACCTCTCCACCAAAGGCGAACAAACACACGACAACAAGGAGAGTGGTCAGCGATGTGACAATGGTCCGGCTCAGTGATTCATTGAGACTCGTATTCACGATGTCCACAAAGCTCTTCCCGTACAGCTTCCTTTTGTCTTCGCGGATCCGGTCATAGATAACGATCGTGTCGTTCAACGAATACCCAACGATCGTCAGTAGAGCCGCGATGATCGGCAGTGTCAGCCCACGACCGGTAAGCGAAAAGAAGCCGAGTGTAATCGCCACGTCGTGAATGAGCGCCGCCACCGCACCGACCGCGAATGTGAACTCGAATCTGATCGAGATGTAGATAAGAATGCCGATGAGGGCATAGATGATCGCCATCGCTGCCTTGCCGCGAAGCTCCCGCCCAACCTTCGGCCCAACCAGCTCCTCCCGCATGAACTCGGCAGAGTTGTCGGGAATATGCTCGTTGAGCGCATCCAGAACCTCTCCTGCCGCGTCGTGCTCCTCAGCCCACTCGGCCGACATCCGGATGATGGCCTCGCGGTCACCCCCGAAGTGCTGTATTTCGGCCTCTTCAACACCGATCGCATCGAGCGTCGCGCGGATATCCTCCGCCGCCACCGGGTTCTCAAACTTCACCTGCACGAGTACGCCACCGGCGAAGTCGATGCCCAGTTTCAGTCCACCCTGAACAACTACGGACGCGACACCGATGAGGATGAGCGCTGCTGATAGAACAAACGCAGCTCTGCGGTGCCCGAGGAAGTTGATTTTGGTGCCGACAAGAAACTCCATATTGTGTCCTCCAGTATCGGAGCCGTCCTCACCCGCCCCGGGGGGTAATCGCTAGATGCTCAGGTTCTTAACGTTCCACTTCACAGTGATGAGATCGAACACTACCCGCGTCGCTATAATAGCGGTGAACATGCTCGCGAGGATTCCGAGTGACAACGTCACTCCGAATCCCTTGACCGGACCACTACCGAAGCGAAGCAGCACGGCCGCCGCAATCAGAGTGGTCACATTGGCATCCATGATGGTCGTGAACGCGCGTTCGTAACCGTCGCGAATTGCTGCACGTATAGTTTTGCCGTTTCTCAGCTCCTCACGAATCCGCTCGAAGATGAGCACGTTCGCGTCTACCGCCATTCCAATCGTAAGGATCAGGCCGGCTAGACCCGGGAGCGTAAGAGCCGGACGCGGATTCACGGGAAGTGTTGCCATGATCCCGATAACGATCAGTAAGTTGGCCGCGAGAGCAGCTACGGCAATAGCGCCGGACGCCTTGTAATAGATAAGCATGAAAATGACGACGAGAATAAAGCCGATCGCCATCGCACGGAGACCCAGCTTGATCGAATCCCTACCGAGTGACGGGCCGACCGTCCGCTCCTCGACCACCTTCATGGGCGCCGGCAACTTGCCCGCACGCAGGATGATCGCGAGATCTTTCGCCTCGTCATCCGAGAAACCACCCGTAATGGAAGTTGGCGTGCCGGCAGGTATCCGGGACTTGATAATCGGCGCCTTGTAGACAGCACCGTCCAGAACCACTGCCAGGTACTCACCAATATGCGAGCCCGTATGCTTGGCGAACGTCCGCCCACCCGACCTCGACAGTTTCATCGAGACACCGGGAGCATTCGGATTGTCCTGGTCCAGCCCCGGCCTCACGTCCGCCGACGCTATCGCTGACCCCGTAAGGATCGCTTCTTCCTCCAGAACGTAGAATGCCCAGAACTTCTCCTCCGTGCCGAACTGCCGCGCCTCCTGCCCCCACGCGATCCTGTAACGAGGCTCGCTGAGATTATTGGGATCAGCCGGCAGGATCTTATCGAGATCGATCTTCGCGAGCTGCTCCTTCGCCAGCGTCATATCTTCCTCAAGGAAGAATGGAAGCTGCTGCAGGTAGCGTGCGTGAATGGAGAAGGGGTGTTCCCTTTCGAGCTGCTCAGCCTCGGTCAACGGAAGCCCTGTCTCTGACTCCGGCAGCAACTCGCCGCTCGCGGTGAGCACATCGACCAACGCGCGATCGATCGCTCGGAGGACAATGTCCGTCTCCGCCGGTGGCGCAACAGCTATGAACTCGAGCAGTGCAGTCCGCCCGATAAGCCGCTTGGCCCTCTGCTCATCCTTCAGACCGGGCAGCTGAACTATGATCCTGTTGTCGCCCTCGATCTGAATGGACGGCTCGGCCACACCGAACTGGTCGATCCGGTTTGTGATGATCTCAACGGCGCGTTCCATCACATCTTTGGCCTCGTCGGCCGGAAGCCCCGCCTTGTCCACCTCCAACACAACATGCATTCCGCCCTGAAGATCGAGACCCAGGCTGAGTGAGTTCGCCTTGAGGTTCTCGAACTGCTCCTCAGTCATCTGTTCCTTCCCGGCCTCATCCAGAGACAGGAAGCGGAACGTATACGACGACCGCCACACCGCCAGAACAAGGACGATCAGAACAAAGATTACCTTCCATCGCGCATTCGACGTCATCTACTACCTCCGCGGACGCGTCCCCTCCGGTTCCAGACGCGGTACGTGGTTCCCGAGTTCAAAACATAACTCTATATCATAGCTTGAGATGCAGGTGATGGCAATGATAAATGACAGTCTCTTCGGCGGAGGATACAGCTAGGCCACCTCCATGAGGGACATCATCTCAGCCACGGCTCCACCCATTCCGACCAGAACGGCCCTTGAAACAATGCTGTGCCCGATGCTCAGCTCATCAATTTCCTCTATTGCCCCTATCGGACCGACGTTCAGATAGGTGAGTCCATGCCCTCCGTGAGCCCTGAGACCCATCTCCCGTGCCGCTATCGCTGCAACCCGGACCTTCTGGAGTTCGCGCTCTATCTCGCCCGGGTCTACAGCTTCAGCGTAGATGCCCGTGTGAAGCTCAACGATATCGGCGCCGACAGCTTTCGCGCGTCCGACCTGAACGACATCGGGATCAATGAAAATGCTTACTGTGATCCCAGATTCCTTGAGCACGGAGACCGCTTTGCGGACGTTCTCTTCCTCCGATATGATGTCGAGTCCGCCCTGGGTGGTCAACTCTCCTTCGCCCTCCGGAACCAATGTACACATGTGGGGACGCACGTCACGTGCGATGTCCAGCATCTCGTCGGACGTGCTCATCTCGAGATTGAGAACCCCAGCGACCGTCTCCTTCAGAAGTCTGAGATCGCGGTCCTGAATATGTCGCCGGTCTCCTCTCAGGTGGATCGTGATCCCGCAGGCTCCGACGAGTTCCGCCTCGACGGCTGCCCACACGGGATCGGGCTCACAGGCCATGCGGGCTTGCCTGATGGTGGCAACGTGATCCACATTGACGGACAGTCTCATCGATACTCCTCCTCATCGGCACACGGTGCGACCGCGCTTTGTACGCGCGCGACTACTCTACGATGCTCGAGACCGGCACGATTCGGCACCCCCGCTCCTTCATGCCGGGGAGCATCCGCCGGAGAGCAGTTAAGGTCTCTTGTCTGGGGTGGCAGATTCCTATCGCAACACCCCTTCTTCTTGCCAACTCCTCGAGGGCTCTGAGTTTGCCCTCAACATCTCTGCGTCCCGTCTCATCCAGGGTACTGTCAAGGAACATGCTGCTGGCCGCCGTCGGAATCCCGGCACGCTCCGCCTCAGCTCGAGCGACCGAGACAGGGGTTGTCATGCTATCGACGAAGAAAAAGCCTCGTTCCTTGAGAACGTACATGACGCTTCTCATCGCCGAGCTGTCCTCTGTCAGTCTCGAGCCCATGTGATTGTTGGCTCCGACTGCGTAGGGAATGTCGGAGATGCACTCGCGCACCATCTCTCCCCTTTCTGACGCCGACTGCGAGAGCAGGAGGGCGCCATCACCGGGATCCACCCCCGGGTAACCCTTGGGCTCCATTGGTAGATGAACGAGCACTTCTTTCCCTGCATCGTGCGCCGCCTCGGCCACGGCCGGGGCACGAGGAGTATGCGGAAGAACGGCTATTGTCACAGGGTAATCGAGTGCGAGAAATCCGCGCGTGGTCGCTGACATATTGTGGCCGAAATCGTCGATGACGATGGCGATCATCGGACCCTCTTCGGCCGCCGGCTGCTTGGGTACCCTGGTCTCGCGCGGCGGTTCGCGCGGCGATTCGCGCAGAACCAGGTGATGTGTTTCGACGCCCTTGATCCCGAATCGCATGTCGAGTGTTCGGAGGTCCCGCCAGTCCGGGTTGCTCTCGCGAACCCGTAGTATCTCTCCTCCCACGGAACGCACCGCATTCGTGATCTCAAGGTTGCAGTTATACAGTTTCTCGCCAACGGGAATACGACCGCTCTTGCCCCAGGTGATTCGCTTCACACCGTTTTCGTCCAGCTCCTCCCGCACGCTCTCAAGTCCCTCTATCCCCAGAGCGACCAAAGCCCCATCTATCGCGTCGTTCACGCGCTCTGCATGGCGCGAAACATCCCCGCCACCAAAGATGTGGGATGTGAACTGTGCAAGCTTTCCGCTCGACCCGAACTCCGCAACGACCAGAAACGCGATAGCGGCCAGAGCGATAACCAGAAGCCACAGGCGGATACGCGACATGGCGCGCGCCCTCTGCTCGAGTCTCGCCTTCTTGGATAGCTTGGCCAAGGTCTGAAACCTCACTGAGACGGGTGTGACATGATCCGCTTGCCGGCCGGGTGGCCGGTGTGAACCTCTCCAGCCTCCGGTAACCGGAGGACTGTCTGCGTGCCTGCACCTGGATTCTATGGGGAGAGGCCCGGCCAGTCAATACGACATGAGAAAAGGGGGCGGTCTCCCGCCCCCTCTGGATTCCAGTCTGGACTCGGTCCTTGCTTGCCGGACCCGGTTCCTAGTTACGGTACATCTCCTTCAGGCGCCCGAAGGAGATCTCCTCACCATCTTCTGGATCGTGAGAACTCCGCCCGCTGATGGCAATATCGTGCCACTTCGCGATCTCCCAGAGATCGGCACCGTTGCTTGCGGTCTCATTGGGGTCGACCGAGAAGAGGAAGCGCGCACCGGCGTTCGCCCAATACTGCAGGTCCTCCACTGTGATATAGACCCGCAGGTCCGTAATGTGCTCGTACTGCCAGCTGGATGGGTCGAGCGGGTCGGCGGCCGGGATCTCACTCTCATCACCGTACTGAGTCAGAGTCAGGGTGATGTAATCGATGTCCGTGCCCTCACCGAACATGCCCTCGGCGATCTCCGTCTCCGTGGCCTTGGTCCAATACCACGGGAGTGTCGGATCGGCGTGGACGTCATCAGGATACAGCCAGAACTCGAACGTATCAGCGAGACAGTCGAGGTAATACTCAGCATCCATCTCCTCATGCGCACGGATGAGGTTGTGAATCACGTTCTCGCGGCTTGTTCTCTCTCGGAACCCCTCGTCAACAGGATCCTGAGGATCGCCACCTGGCGGCGCGAAGGGGTTCCAGCACCCGCTCAACGGCATAACGAGAACTGCGACGAGGACGATTACAGCCAATCGCCATGGCACTACCCGTTCCATGATGTTCGTCTCCTTCCTCAAACCCCTACTCATAGTCAAGTATACCAGTTTCGCATGCAGAAGTCAAGCTCGCGCGCGGGACGGTAGTGTATCAGTTTGTGTGTAGAAAGGGATTGTGAGGAGCATGGTCCCTGATATAGAAAGCGGGCATATTCGTAGGTACTGTATTGGTTTTTGTGTAGAAAGGGCTTGAGGTGTTCTGAGCCCTGATATAGAAAGCGGGCATATTCGTAGTCCTACCCACTCGCGATGGAAAGGAGAATATGCCCGTGAGAG
>JAUVLP010000041.1 GCA_030600655.1 Candidatus Eiseniibacteriota bacterium | reverse complement strand
AGGCGAGACCAGCGGCCCTGACAACGAGATCAAGCGCCTCGTCGATCGGAGTGTTCCTGATGTGTACCGAGACGATCTTCCCCTCTACAGCAGGGCTGGTCACGATGTTAAGGCCACTCTTCTCGGCAAGAATGCTCAGGACATCCGTCAGCGCGGTCTCCCTTGCACTCACCGACACGGTGGCTCCGTCATCTTGCGCTGACACCGCTGGTGCAAGCATGAAGACCAGCAGGAGCCCTGTGATGATTGTCGCGTAAAGCCTCATCTTCTGTGTTCCCCCTGTTTCACTTGCCCGCTGGATACGAGTACGTGCGGGTGGTTCCACGGTAGTCAATGGTTACGCCGCCGCTCTCGATCTCCGTCACCTTGCCGCCGTTCACGGTGTCTCCCACTCTCACGCTGATGCTGCGGCCTCCGGTTTCGACGATTGCCATCGGATTGCTGTCAATTACTAGAGCCGTTACCACAACTGTGGGACGACTCGGTTTAGGCGGAGCTGTTGATCCGGATCTGGGCGCGCTTCTCTGCTTTTCCTTCGGAACCATAGGGTCGCGAGCCGTAACCGTCTCCTCCGTCATCTCAACGTCTGTCTGGACGTTCCTGAGATCCTCCAGCAGTCTCGACAGATTCTCCCCATCGACTTCCATCCCCACTCGTTCCTCATTTACGAGCTTCCCTATCTTGCCCGAAACACCGAGACTCCTCGCGGCAACCCCTGCACCCATGTAGATGGTGCATACGGTAGCCAGGATCATAATTACTACATGATGGGTCTTCATGGCGATTCCATCCCCCGATCCAAAGGTCAGACTCGGTCGCGACTCAATAGCCTGTAACTTTGAACACCACAAGCGTGCGGTGGCCGCTGCCTGCCGCGATCACTCGATTCGATCTCACATCCAGAGAAGTCACGGTAACGATCTCCGGCACACTCTCCAGATACTCAAGGAACTCCGCAACCCCTTTGTAGCTTCCTTCGAATTCAACCAGGTACGATCTCTCACGGTAGCCACCGATCGCAGGTCTATCACCCTTCGGCTCGAGCTCGATGAGCAGCAGGCCAAGTCTGGCCATCTCGGAGCTGACACTTGAGAGGAAGCGCTGGTCGGCCGATACCTCTTCATCCACCCTCTCCGGCAGGTAGAGCCGGGCTTCTTCAAGGTCAACATCGGTTTCGACGATCTCCGAAAGAGCTATCTCTGCACGGGCAATATCGCCGGTGAGCGAGATCATTTCCCTCCACCGTGGCCGCTGAACCGCGAGGTTCAGCACGATGACAAGGCAGAGCACGATCAGCGGGATTGCAATGCCTATTCTATCACGCGTCGACATAGTCCACCTCTGCTGCTGTCGGGTCCCGAAGAAGAAGGATCGCCTCAAAAGACAGACCCTCCATGAATGCGTCCTCGCCATCACCTTCCCAGCGCATCGTCGCCAGCTTGGCGTTCCGGAAGTGCCGGCTCAACTCCGCATCGGCCCGCAGCGCATCTACGAAGGCCATCAGTTCAACGACGCTCTCATCGCGGCCCTTTGCCTTGACGATGCCGAATATGTGGAATGCCCCCGAAGCCCCCACCTCATCGAGCACAGACCCCTCGACCAGCGACAGCCGCATATACCATGCGTCGGATGGCGCGAGTTCCCCCACCCGTTGAAGCACAGTGCTCCACGGAACCTGCGCAGCCCGGTCCCTGAGAAGCAGCATTTCGTCTGGCGTGAGGCCTGCGCCTTCCTCGGTCGCCGCCTCATACGCACGCTCGGCGTTCTCCAAGCGTGCTTGCGCAACATCGAGTCCCCTCCCGGTAGACCAGAGCGCCTGCGAGTAGATCAGGAGCATTATGAGACTCACGCCTGCGAGGAGCACCATTGTGCCAAGGGAACGGGCACGGGCAGCGGTTTCGCGACGCCGCTCCCTACCGAGACGGTAGATATTGAGTTCGAATAGCATGCTCTACCTCCTCCTTGCCAATCCCATGGCCAACGCGAACCTCGCGCTCTGTGCCTTCAGCTTATCAACATCAACATCGCCGTTTGCAACCGAGTCCAGCGGATCCAACAGCTTCACGTCGACTCCAAGTTCCCTCTCAAAGCGTTCCCGGACGGTCTCATCAAGGGCCCGCCCTCCAGAGAGATAGACAGCATCAATTCCTTTCTTCCCGGTCTCATTATTGTAGAATGCGAGAGAGAAGCGAACCTCCGTCACAACGTGCTCCAGCCATGTGTCCTCTTTGTTGACTATTGGAATCGATCGAGAAAGCAATAGCCCCATCGAGGCGTACACCGAGAGATGGGCAAACGATCTCCCCAGCTCCAACGCAGCTACCGCTCCACCGTTCATCAGTCCCTCAGCATCAACTTCGTTGAGAAGCGCCAGCGTAGTGAGGTCGACCACCGCCGGTTCCGCTCCCACTTCAGTGAAAAGCCTTACATGCTCATCAACGGTGCCTTCATAGGCAGCGGCGAGCAGAACGTGCATGCTCTCCTCAGCGGTCGATTCGTTGCGCTTCAAACGCGCACATGTGATGTCCGCCCCGGCTGCCTCGAACGGAATGTGCTTCTTTGATTCCCACATGGCTGATTCGGACAGTTCACTGTCACTCATCCTCGGAAACTCCACGTGCTTCACACTGACGGTGGTGCCACCGACAGAACTCACTATCGTCCCCGCCTTCTGCGGCTCAACCCCCAACCCGACAAAAGCTCTGGCAATCGCGTCTATGGTGGCCAATCTCACATCGTTCTTCGAGAGATCAGGCTTCCCGACACCCTCGATCCCGGCAATCGCCACGCCAAGGAGTTCGCTCCCACCTCGCCCGTGCGCGAGGCGAACAGCCTTCACGCTGGAGCTTCCTACATCAACGCCCGTGACAATGCGCCTCGAGCCCGTGAACATGTTTCCTCCTCGTGCTTGACGTCAGCCCTGGTTGCGACAGACGGCAACCGCCTCGATGCGGATGCCCTGGTCGTCCTCAGCTAGACCGCTGGTTCCCATATCGTCCTCGAGCCTCACCCTGATGAGCAACTTCTTCTGATCCGGGGAAGCAAAACTCAGATTGGTGATGTGATCGAGCAGCACAGTGCCTGACTGATTCGTGAGTTCTGATCCGGCGAACGAGTAGACGCTCATGAGGCTGTCCGCTCCTCCAGTGCGCCGGTAGACGCTCACGCTCGTCCCTGGATTGCTCACGATGACACTGCTACCCTCGCGAACTTCATCCATAATTCCTTCTACGACGAGGCTTGCATCACGCTGTACGTTCAGCCTGGCTGCAGTGTGATTCCACGTCTCGATGGAATTCACGTACATCCCGACAGCTGCCAGAATGATAAACCCGGCCAGAAGAGAACCTATCATCACCTCAGATAGTGTCATTGCTCGACTCCACTCGATCCCGTTCTGATGAACCACATCTTCAGTCCCATCACTGGGAAACAAACGTCGAGAGCCATACGTGGTCTCTCGGCCCTCTCTGCGGCCACTCGACCGACACCCGCAGAATCTTGCATCTGCTGGTCACTCCTCCGTCCCACCACGTCGTATCCACAACGGTCCATCTCATGTTCCCGATGAGATCGTCCTGCGTGTCCAGCGTTCCCCTGTTGTCCATGAGCACGGACAGGTCGTTCGTCGGGTGATTCCCCACCGTCATGTCGAGACTCGTCCAGTCGGCATCCACACCCTGCGAACCGTAGCCCGCATGCATGAGCTCCTCCATCTTGAGCTCGGCCAGCTTCAGAGCCATCCGCCTTTCTCCGCCCGTCTCAACGAGCATTCGCCCGCTGAAGAGCATCTGGTAGAGAAAGATGATGACTATGGAGAAGATGACCAGTGCGACCATGTTCTCCATGAGGCTGAAGCCTCGCTCGTTCCGAATCACTCTGCACACGTTTCCTTACCTCCGTCTTCTCGCATCTCTCCCGTTGCCTCGATCGGGAAGGCGCCTGGGCCGCCAGATGACGGCCCAGGCAGCCCGACTACTACCAGCCATCCTCATCGAAGGAGCCAGTTCCGGCATCGCCTTCGGCGCCGTTGGCGCCGTCCTGCGTCCAGTCGATCGTGGCGCCGGCCGGAGCCCATGAACCGCTCTCCGTAGCCCTGGCCCGGTATCCAGCGGCCCCGAGATTCGACAGCGCGTACCTGAAATACTGCGCGTTATCGACATCTGCAGTCGCTAGGAAGCTGTCCATAGTTCCACCTGCGTACGTTCCGTTCTTCTGGAAGTAGACTTTCGCACCGGAGTTGATCGCGTCGATTATGGCGTAAGCCTCTGACTTCTTGCCTTCCTTGATGTAGTTCATGTAGACGGGCACGCCGATACCGGCGAGTACCATAACGATAATGACGACTACCATAAGCTCCATCAGGGTAAAACCCTTCTGGTTCTTGAGCTTGAACATCATGTGCCTCCAAAGACTATGTTTCTGCCAACTTCGCCTACTCTGGCACTCCTTCTTCCCTGCTGCGCCTATGCCCGCGGCAGGTACTGCGGTTTTCTCGATACTCCCCTCTCGTTGATATGCCTCTGCAAGTTGCTCTCCTGTTTGGTAGAATCTCTATTGGTTGCCTCGCCTCAGCGCCTGGCCCATCGTGAAGATCGGCATGAATGTCGCGACCACGACGAATGCGATCATCCCACCCACTATCACGATCATGGCCGGCTCGATCATCGATGCGATCGTATCGATCGCTGCCGCGCTCTGCTCGTCGTAGTAGCCTGCGATCTCGGTCAGCATCTCACTCAATGATCCTGTCTCCTCGCCCGTAGCCACCATCTGGATGACTATCTCGGGGAAGACAGCGGGCCCCTTGAATGCAGCCGACAGGCTCGATCCACGCGATATCATCTCGATCATCTGATCTGTTGCGTGCGTAATCACACTACTTCCCGCTGTTCCTCCGGCGAGCCTGAGAGCTTCGATGATGGGAAGGCCGCTTTCCACGAGAACGCCGAGAGTCCGCAGGAACTTGGCCAGCACGACCTTCTTGATGATTCCGCCGACGGCAGGCAGGCGCATCATCATGGTGTCCAGGAGCAATCGCCCGGACTTCCTGCGCATGAGCACCTTCCACGCCACGACCATGCCGATGGCCACCGACGCCACGAGCCAGAATTTCGAGACGGCGAAATTGCTGATGTTGACCACCGTCTGGGTCAACGCCGGAAGATCTACACCCAGCTTCGAATAGATCTCGGACATCATCGGGATGATCTTCAGGAAGATGAGAGCAGACGTCAGAATTACGAAGACGATCATGAAGATCGGATACGCCATCGCTGATTTCACCCTGCGTTTGATATCTTCCACACGATCGAGGTACTCGGCAAGCTGTCGCATGATGGAATCGAGATTACCGCTCTCTTCTCCGGCCCGAACCAGGTTGATGTAGAGATCCGAGAACGTCTCGGGATGTCGTGCAAGAGCCTCGGAGAATGTCTCGCCCCCCGATACCTCGTTTGCTACGAGCGTCAGCGAGGAGGAAAGCACGGGGTCCGTGCCGTCCTTCGCAAGCGCATGCAGGGCGCGCACAAGCGGAAGCCCGGCTCGGAGCATCGTCGCAAGCTGGCGAGTGACAAGCGACACGTTGGCCGCCTTCGCCTTCTTCGTGAAGAAGGAGTTGCCATCGAGCAGTTTGCCTCCGATTTTCTCGCCGACTCGCCTGATGGAGAGAACAACCAGGCCCCGAGCATGAAGAATGTCCGCCGCTGACTGAGCAGACTCGGCACTCAGAACACTCGACATCCTCCCGCCCCCAGTACTTCTGGCGACATACTCAAAATCAGCCACGATTCTTCTCCTCTACTCGGTCACTGTGCTCAGCGCTTCCTCGAGCGTCGTCACACCATCTCTCACCTTCGCAAAGGCGCTCTCCCTCAGCGATCTCATTCCCTGTTCGATCGCCAGAGCTCGGATCGCGTCCGAGGATTCGTGATTGAGCACCAACTGTGTGATCTCCGGTGTGTTCCGCATGAACTCGTAGACTCCGATTCTTCCTCTGTAGCCGCGCCCCCCGCAGTGCTTACAACCCGTGCCGCGGTAGAACGTGGTATCATTGAGTTCACCGTCCTTGAGCGATGCCATCATGGCCGCATCCGGTTCGTATGGCTCCCTGCAGCTCTCGCACACCCTGCGAATCAACCGCTGCGCCATCACCATGTGGACTGAACTTGTCACGAGATATGACTCTATCCCGATATCGACCATCCGAGTCAACGTGGAAGGCGCGTCATTCGCATGCACCGTGCTCAGGACAAGATGTCCGGTCAACGCTGCCCTTACGGCGAGTTCAGCCGTTTCCAGGTCCCTGATCTCACCTACCATGACGATGTCCGGGTCCTGCCGGAGCAGCGCTCTTAGTCCACTTGCAAAGGTCATTCCAGCTTTGTTGTTGATGGAGACCTGATTGATGCGGTCCAGGCGGTATTCAACCGGATCCTCAAGAGTTGTGATGTTCTTACCCTTGCGGTCGAGTTCACTCAGACCACCGTACAACGTCGTCGTTTTCCCGGAACCAGTGGGACCGCTTATCAGCACCATTCCGAAAGGTCGTGCAAGCCCCTTCCGGAAGAGCGCCAGCGTATCATCCTCAAAGCCAAGCTGTCCGAGATCGGCTGCGAATGCCGACCTGTCCAGAAGCCTCATCGCCACCTTTTCGCCGTACACCGTTGGAAGAGATGAGACCCTGACATCGACATTCCGATTCTCGATGCGAACTGTGAAGCGACCATCCAATGGGACTCGCCGCTCCGCCACGTTCATATCGGACAGGATCTTGATCCTGACAACGATCGCATCGCTGAACTGTTTCGGCGGAGTCAGAGCATCGTAGAGCATTCCGTCCACCCGATAGCGGACAACCACTCTGTCCTCGGTCGGCTCGATATGTATGTCTGTAGCGCGTTCGGCAATCGCCTGCCCGAGGATCAGGTCAACCAGGCGGATAATGGGCGCGTCCTCAGCCTTGTTTATCAGCTCCTGTTCACTGAGATCCTTGCCCGCGGTCTCCTCGACGCCAAGCTCCACTCTGGCGCCCTCAACCGCATTTGCTATGTCCCGGCCCGCAGTGGCGGACGTGTATGCCGTAGCGAGGGCCGCATCTATGTCCGCTGCTCTGCCTACCTGGAGAACGATGTTCAGACCCGTGGCAACCCGGATATCGTCGATGGCCACCATGTCCAGAGGATCCGCTATCGCAACCGTGAGAGTCATCCCGTCACGCCTCACAGCGAGGGCATGGTACTTCCTCGCCATCTGACCGGGAATCAGCAGCGTCGTTTCCGGCTCAGCGGATATCGCGTCAGGTACATAGAAGACCCGGAGATCAAGCTGTGAAGCAAGAGCACTGACTATGTCGACCTCCGACACGCGCCCCGAGTTGATGAGTGCCTCACCGAGTCGCTCTCCCGTCGTTTTCTGGCGGTCCAGCGCCTCGCTCAGACTCTCCTCGTCTATCACGCCTGCAGACATGAGCACATCACCAAGCCTCCTCTTGCCGAACGAGAGGTCTCTTGTGCTATCTGCCTGCATCTCTTCACTCTTCATGTGTCTCTCTTCTTCCATCCTGGTCTTTGCGCTCCTAGGCGGGCGGCGGAACCTCGATCCAACTGGTTATGAGATAGGAACCCGTCTGTGGGTAGAAGGGTGGCGCTTCGCTCTTCATTCGTGGGTCGTAGTGATACTCTCTGCTGTACCCATGAATGATCCACCCGGCCACCTCGAACATGCAGACCCGCCCCCAACTGCGCTGAGTGATCGAACCGTATACGATGAGATCACCTCTCGGGCTTCCCAAGAGGGGGTCCTCTACCTCGAAGGAGCTCTGCAGTGCGATCATTGCCGCATGAATCTCGCAGTCGTTGTTGTTCGCAGCCGTCCTTGAGACGATGATGTTCCCTCTCGCAACAAGCCCCAGCATGTCGTCACAATTTGCGTTCGGACCGCTTCCAGGAGTCGAGTCCAGGTAGATAACATCGTCCCGAATGCAGATATCACCCTCGCTCCCAATCGTCAGACGGCCGTCGAGCGTACCTTCCAGCCAGACCGTTTCCTCGGCCCAGACAAGACCGTTCAGAGTCGCCAGATTGACATCGCTCCAGCCACTGTAGACATAGTGATGGCCATGCTTTGTATACGAGCGGTAGCTCAGGAATCCGTCTGCGCCGTTGCGCGCCAGGATGATCTCGTATCGAGCCTTCGTGCCACTCAGGTTCCCCAACAGAAGCCCACCCGACTGCGCTCCACTGCGGAGCTCCGTACGGAGCTTGTTGCGGTTCGGGACGGGGATTCTGTCGACACCGATCTCGTACCCCTTCTCGAAGGTTGGTTCGCTCCAAGGGAACATCAGGATCCCGTCCTTGGTCGTCGTGACCGTGTCTCCGAACCAAGGATCTCCGTTGATGCGTATCCAGCTGTTGCTGTGCACCTGCCCATCAAGACGGTCATTGGTTGTGAAGCACCTGAAGGCGTTCGACTGGTTCGTGAACCACAGGTACTTCGCGAAGGTCTCCTTGCCGATCGTCACATGGATCTCGCTCTTGACGCCGTTTACTTCACCCACCGACACGACGTCATACTCCGTTAACGCTGGGCTTGAACCTCCGGTGCTTACAAACGTGGTCGCATACTCCCCATCGCCCAGACCTTCACCTGTGAAACTCCCGTTCGCCGGGTACTGCGGCGGAGTGTGATTCATTTTCGCTGTGAGGTATGCTTTGGTACGCTGGATCCCGGCCTCGGCCAGGTAGAAGGCTTTCGCTTCCTCGGCCTGGTACGTCACGAGATCGTGTTCGGCCGTGCCGAAGATAAAGAGTGCTGTTCCAATCAGCAGCACTGCCGTCGTGAGAGCCATGACGGCAATAAGAGACGCTCCTCGCTCTCCTCTGCTGATCCTGCGAAGCCGCCCGGGTCCGTCCTGTTTGAAACCCAGCAACGCCGCTACGAATATGTTCTTCATACGTTCACCCTCCATGCACCCAATCCGGGACGACCGTGTCCCCACGCGCGGCTCTCCCCGCAGCTATACAAGCAACTCTCATGCCATATGAGATCAGGTGGGCGATTCGCTCAAACGCGCCAGGCTACCGGGCATTCGCCCGTTTGACCAACCAGACGGACGGCTTCCCGGGACACAGAACGAGGCAACCTCGCCTCGATTGCGTTGTGCATGGGGCATCTGTAGTGAATTAAGTTCGGGAATGCTCAGAAGGAATGAGCTGGTACGGCAGTCGAGAATCTACGCGCGCGCCCGCATTCGCTGAACAAAGGCGAGCGCGAGGCCCACTGCGCTCGCCGCAAGCGCCAACCACGCAATGAGGTCGCCGTGGCGCGTATAGAAAGTGGTCTCACTCACTATCGGAAGATCGGCTACGAGGAATCCCCGTGTGAAGATATCGCTCTTGCTCGTGACGCGTCCGTACGGGTCCACGAAGAGCGACACTCCGCTGTTCGCGCTTCTTGCCATGCTCCTCCGATTCTCGATGCACCGCATCACGGCCATCGACGCGTGCTGGAACGGCATCGATGAACGCCCATACCAGACGTCGTTAGTGACATTGACAAGAAGCTGCGCTCCGTCGTCGACGAAACCGCGCACGAGTCCGGGGAAGATCGATTCGTAGCAGATCACGGTGGAGAACCGAATCCCGCCCGTGTCAAACACGACGCGCTCCGTACCGGGTGTGAAACCGGCTTGTCCTATACTGACACGCTTGAGGAACGGGAAGACGCTCTTGAACGGCAGCACCTCACCGAACGGCACAAGATGGATCTTATCGTACTTCACCAGTCCGTTGCCGGTGCTTGCATCGAGCTCATCGATCGGCTGGATAAGAAGCACCGAGTTGAAGTACGCGTATTCTTCCAGGGAGTCACCGACGCGATCGGGAAACCCCGTGAGTATGGCCGCGCCCGTCTCATCCGCGAGAGCCATGATGACCGCCAGATGCGTCGGATCGTTGAGAAGATAGCTGGGAGCCGCGGTCTCCGGCCAGACAACAAGATCCGCGCCCTCCTCCGCGGCCTCGCGTGTCAGAGCGTGCAGGACATCGAAACTGACCTCAAGATAGGCTGGATCCCACTTTCGCTTCCCGCCTATGTTCGGCTGGACAACCGCCACTCGGATCGTCGCTCCCGCAGCCTCAACTGAACGCGCCTTCTGGCCAACCTGCCCAGCCGGCCCGGCCGAACGCAGGACGAGTACACCATGCCCTATCGGAATCAGAAGGACCAGCACCAATGCTGCCGCCAGCACCCAGGAACGTCTCACCAACTCCCTCTGCTTCAAACCACCGTCGCGCAGCCTCAGGACGGCAGTCAGGCCTTCAGCTGCCAGAACGTTCACAGATGCTATCCACAACGTCACTCCAAAGAGCCCGGTCGTGGATGCAAACTGAATGCACTTCGGAATCGCGACGGCCGCGTAGCCCAGGTTGCCCCAGGTAAATCCGAGCACGAAGAGCGACCGCAGATACTCGCACGCGGTCCAGACAAGCGGGTAGACCACAATGCGCGGCAAGGAGGTTCGCCGCGTAATGAACTGCGCTCCAGCTGAGAACAGCCCCCAGTATAGAGCCTGGAAGCACACCAGAAGAAGCAGCGGCCCGGCCATGAGGACGGGGTTGTCCACCTCATTCGAGGACAGAAAGATCATCCAATAGAGAAGAGGAAGAAAGAACGCCAGACCGAAAATGAAGCCCGGCCCGAAGGCGCTCCGGCCCCCCTCACGTTTCTCCCTCCTCATAACGAGGAAGAGTGGAACAAGCCCAACGAACGCAAGCGGGACAAGATCCACCGGAGGGAATGCGAGCGCAACCGCCACTCCCCCAAGAATGAGAAAGGCCAGGTCTCTCCTCTTCACAACACTCATCGCTACGCTCCAAGCTTCGCGAGACGCCGCGCATGCGCCAGCATCAGAGGCATCAGATCAACACCACGAATGACGCCGAGAGCTCCCCCGAGACAGCTCGTCTCACCAAAGCTCTCACATGGATCGCGGCGGGAGTTCCGGGACCTGAGCAGCACAGGCACCGGGTGCCAGCTGTGTGATGCGAGCAGCGACGGCGTCGAATGGTCCCCTGTCACCAGGAGCACGTCTGTGGCGACATCAGCGATGCTCGGAATGATCGTATCGAACTGCTCGGTCGCCGCGACCTTGCCCGGGAAATCCCCATTCTCTCCCGTTGAGTCCGTGTATTTGAAATGCATGAAGAAGAAGTCGTACTCTTCGTAGTGTTCCCTCAAGAGTACAGCCATCTCATCAAGCGTGTCCGGCACCGGCAGCACGTTCATCCCGACCAGACCGGCGACACCCCGGTACATCGGGTATTGAGCTATGGCGGCCGCCCTCAGGTTGTACCGCTCTTCGAATGTCGGAATGGCTTCACGCGTTGCGATTCCCCTCAGCGTGATTGCATTCGCCTTGGGCTCGTCCTTGAGGATTGCGCCTGCCTGAGAGACAAATGAGTTGAGCAGCTCAGCCGTCCGCTCCTCTTCCATCGTCTCACCCCGCACATCGAGCGGAGGGACACCTGTGGCCTGTGGATCGGTGTCGTTCAACCCTCCCGCAAGCCCGTCGCCCCTGAGCACAAGAACTGCACGGTGCTCCTTGACCGGACGGAAGGATAGCTCAACTCCCGGCAACTTGATCGTATCCAGCTTGGCCGAAAGTTCGGTGCACTTGTCCGTCGATATGCGCCCTGCCCGCCTGTCGGTTATCATCCCGGCCCCGTCCAAGGTCGCGAAATTGATCCTGGCCGCTACATCACCCGGCTTCAGATCGAAGTCTATTCCCAGCGCCTCAAGCACACCCCGGCCGATCAAATACTCGACGGGGTCGTAACCGAAGAGTGCCATGTGCGCGGGCCCGCTGCCGGGTGTGATTCCGGGCGCGATGGGCACGTGGAGCCCTGTGACACCGTCCCTCGCGAGAGCATCAAGATTCGGTGTCTTCGCCGTCTCAAGTTCGGTCAGTCCCGTCTCCGGATCCGGGAGTCCACCCAACCCATCAGCCACCAGCAGCACAATCTTCCCACCGGAAGCGGTTGCGATCGCATCGGGCAGTCTGGGAACTCTCTCGTGCATCCGTTCCTCCTTCGAACTCGCTTCTTTGTGAAGAAGCGGCCTTCACCTGTGAGATCACGCTTGGGATTCGTATTTGTCCTGGAACGCGCGCCTCCACTCGCCAAACTCCCCGGCAACTATTGCGCGCCGCATTTCAGTCATCATTTTCACATAGAACGTCAGGCTGTGAAGGCTTGCCAGCCGTCCGGCCAGACCCTCCCCGGCATTGAAAAGATGGCGGATGTAGCTTCGCGAGAAGTTCCTGCACGCATAACAGTCACAGTCCGGATCGAGCGGTCGCTCGTCGCGCGCGTAGGCGGCGTTCTTCACAACAAGCTTTCCACGGGATGTAAACACATTTCCCTTCCGTGCGTTCCTGGTCGGCATCACGCAGTCGAACATATCGATACCCTGGGCCACCGAACCTACTATGTCATCCGGAAAACCCTGACCCATGAAGTAGCGAGGGCGGTCAGTCGGAAGCTCCTTCACGACGACGTCCACCATCTCCCGCATCGCGGATTTGGGCTCGCCGACTGCCAGCCCTCCGATGGCGTACCCGGGGAAGTCCATTTCCCTGAGCGCCGATGCCGATGCTTTCCTGAGTTCAGCGTAGGTAGCGCCCTGCACGATGCCGAAAAGCGTCTGTTCCCGGGGATCGGCACACCACTCCCTCCGCGCTCTCTCCGCCCAACGGAGAGTCAACTCGTGCGAAGTCCTGGCGTCCTGGAATCCCGCGGGGTAAGCCATGCATTCATCCAGAACCATGATGATATCCGCCCCGAGCGAACGCTGCAGACGCACGTTGTCCTCAGGCGACATAAAGTGTCTGGACCCATCAAGGTGCGACCGGAATTCAAGACCTTCCTCACGAACACGGCTCAGAGGTCCCAGACTGAACACCTGAAATCCACCGCTGTCCGTCAGGATGGCCCGGTCCCAACCCATGAACTTGTGAAGCCCACCCGCCTTTTCGATAACCTCTGCTCCAGGACGTAAGTAGAGGTGGTAGGCATTCGACAGGATGATGCGCGCTCCTGTCGCCTTGACATCCTCGGGAGACAACGTCTTTACGGTGGCCTGCGTGCCTACGGGCATGAAGACCGGAGTCTCGATGACCGCGTGCGGCGTCACGATCTCGCCGGCTCTGGCCCCAGTCTCCGCATCCTCGGCTATCACCCTGAACTCAAACATCGCCTCTCCCCGCAGACTCAGAGCACCAGCATCGCATCACCGTAGCTGTAGAAACGGTAGTTCCGCTCGACTGCGGCTCTGTACGCCGCCATGATTTCTTCGTAACCCCCAAACGCCGCAACAAGCATCAGGAGTGTCGACTTGGGAAGATGGAAATTCGTTATGAGCGAATCGACGCAGCGGAACCGATACCCCGGACGTATGAACAGAGCAGTGCTGCCGGTGACGGGCGCCATCCTGCCGGCGTCGTCCGCAACCGATTCCAGAACGCGAACACACGTGGTTCCAACAGCCACCACTCTCCCCCCACGATCGCGCGCCGCGTTGATGAGCGCCGCCGCCTCACCGGAGACCTCGAAGCGTTCCTCGTCCATCTCGTGGTCCTCAGGATCATCGCTCGAGACAGGCCGGAACGTTCCTAAACCGACGTGCAGGATCACGGGAGCGATCTCGATCCTCCGGTTCGCGAGTTCGTCAAGGATCTCGTCGGTGAAGTGAAGGCCCGCCGTCGGAGCCGCCACGGCTCCTTTCACCCGCGCGTAGACGGTCTGGTAGCGCTCTCTATCGAGCGGCTCCGGCTTCCGCTCAATGTAGGGCGGAAGCGGGATCTGCCCCAGAGCTGCGATCACAAGATCCAGATCGCCGTCGGCCACAAGCTCGACAATGCGTTTCCCGGCCGGCAGGACCTCCAGTACACGTGCCTCCAGGAGACCACCACCAAACGTGAGAACGACTCCTTCTCTGATACTGGATCCGGGACGAACGAGCACTTCCCAACGACAGAGTCCGGTCTCCTTCAGAAGAAACATCTCGGCCTTGCCACCCGTGTCCTTCTTCTCTCCTATGAATCGGGCCGGGATGACTTCACTCTCGTTCACCACCAGAACGTCGCCGGGTGTGAGATAACTCAAGACATCCCTGAAAAGGCGATGCTCCATTTCACCAGTGTCACGCCTGAGCACCAGAAGGCGCGATTCATCCCGTCGCTCGCTTGGGTACTGCGCAATAGACTCGCGCGGAAGCTCGTAGTCGAAATCGCTCGTCTTCATCATCAGTCCTTGTATCGCTCCCACTCGCTGTAGACACACCCGCAGTACTGCTGACGGTAGTGGCCCATTTCCCGCGAGGCTCTGACCCCGTCCATCACAAGAGGTCTGTAGTCCGTGTAGAGAAAACCGACACCGCACTCTCGCCCGGCCTCATCCCCGGCTGCGCGAATCGCCTCGTGGTCCTGGTGCGTGCTCACGAGCATCGACGAGGTGAAGGCATCGTAGTCCAGTTCCGCAGCCAACCTCGCGATCCTGTCCAGACGCATACGGTAGCAGATGGGGCATCTCTCCTCTTCGTGACCCACCACGGCCCTCAGAAATTCCACAAGTCCGTACGGGTCTTCCCTGACGATCTCGATACCGAGTTCAGCGGCAACCGAGCGCGCAGCATCGCGCCGCTTCTCAAACTCCAGGTACGGGTGAATGTTGGGATTTGTGAAGGCTCCGTCTACGTGATGCCCAGCGGACAGAAGCTCGCGGATGGGCACAATTGCACACGGGCCACAGCAGATGTGAAGGAGTACGCGCATACGGGTCTGGAGGCGCCTTTCTCTTCTCGCCCTCGCGAATCATGCACAGAGGTCGCCGCGTTTGAACAAGGTAGAAAGCAGAAGGTGAAGTCGTTATAGAAGTCTGCCTTGTTCCCCGTCGTTGCCGGCAAGGCCGAAATACTCATAGGCCGCCTTCGTCGCCTCTCGTCCGCGCGATGTCCGCTTGAGAAAACCTTCCTGGATCAAGAACGGCTCGTAGATCTCTTCGATCGTGTCTGCTTCCTCACCGACCGCCACCGCGAGGCTCTTGACCCCGACCGGACCGCCGTCGAAACGATGGATCACCGCCTCCATGATCCGCCGGTCCATGTCATCAAGACCACGCGCGTCCACCTCGAGTCGCAGAAGTGATTCATGCGCGATCTCTGCTGTCACGCGCCCATCGCCTATCACATCAGCGAAATCCCGCACGCGCCTCAGAAGGCGGTTCGCGATCCGCGGTGTTCCCCGCGACCGCCTTGCCAGTTCGACCGCTCCCTCATCGTCTATGGAAACACCGAGGATCCGCGCGGACCGTTTCACAATCCGGGCAAGCTCATCGGGATTGTAGTAGTTCAATCTCAGCGACATGCCAAAGCGCGATCTCAAGGGGGATGTCAGCAAACCGGCGCGCGTCGTGGCACCCACGAGGGTGAAATGCTCGAGGTTGAGCTTCACACTCCTGGCGGACGGTCCCCTGTCCAGGAGGATATCCACCGAGAAACCTTCCATAGCAGGATACAGGTATTCCTCCACGACATGTGACAGACGGTGGATCTCGTCGATGAAAAGCACATCACCACGCTTCAGATTCGTAAGGATTCCAGTGAGATCGTACGCACGCTCGATCACCGGTCCCGACGTCGCTACGAGATCACTCCCCATCTCGTGCGCGATAATGTGCGCGAGCGTCGTCTTCCCCAATCCGGGAGGGCCGGAGAAGAGGCAGTGGTCGAGTGGCTCCCCTCGCTTACGCGCGGCCTCAATGAAGACCCCAAGATTGCTTTTGAGCGAATCCTGCCCTACGAACTCAGTGAACCCGAGTGGCCGGAGCTGCGTCTCGAAGCGCTCATCATCGGTGGAAAGCGCAGGAGCGGTCACCCTTTCGTCGGACATACTGGTTCCCCCTACTTCCTGAGCGCGCGCTTGACCAGCTCCTCTACCGACAGATCGTCGCCACCAGCGCGTCGCGCCGCAAGCACGGACTCGCGCGCCTTAGCCCGCGGAATTCCGAGCGAGACCAGGGCCATCACCGCGTCGCCGACCTCCTCGTGCACCTCGGGACCGCCTCCCCCAATCAGGGAGACATCCATGCCCGAGAGCTTCTCCTTGAGCTCGACCACAAGTCGCTGCGCCGTCTTCTTCCCTATACCCTTGATGCTGGTGAGAAGCCCCAGGTCCTCGTCCACGACAGCACGGTGAAACATCTCTGGAGAAAGCCCGGAGAGCACGGCCAGACCCAGCTTCGGACCAATGCCGCTCACACTGATAAGCTCAAGAAAGATGGTCCGCTCACCTTCACTCGAAAAGCCGAACAGGTCAAGTGCGTCTTCGCGAACGTGCATGTGCGTAAAGATGTGAATCGTCTCTCCGACCTGCCCGATCAGACGAAACGTCGAGAGCGGAATGAAGGCATGGTAACCGACTCCAGCAACGTCAATGACTATGTTGGCCGGGTTCTTTCTGAGAAGTGTTCCTTTGAGTTCCGCGATCATGTTCAGAAACTCCATCGGTTCCGGGGGCCGGTGATCCTCACGCAGGGAGAACTCAATCTCGAGCTCAGCAGATCATCGCACCGATGCACCACTCATCCTGTGTATGTGACAAACGGCCACGGCGAGGGCATCCGTTTCATCGGCCACCATCGTTCCATGTTCGAGCCCGAGAAGGCGACTCACCATCGATGCCACCTGGTCCTTGGTCGCCGCCCCACTTCCCACAACAGACTGCTTCACAGCGCGCGGCGCGTATTCGTGGACGGGAAGCCCGGATTGAGCGGCCGCGAGGAGAATCACTCCCCTCGCGTGCCCGAGCTTGAGTACCGATTTTACGTTCTTTGCGTAGAAGATATCTTCGACAACCACAATGTCGGGGTGATGCACATCTATCTGTCGGATGACCTCGGAGTGAATGTCCCGTAAACGCTCTGGGAGCGGTTTCCCCGAAGAGGTCCGGGTGACTCCTGACGACACCACCCTCATTCGCCCATTTTCCAGAGCGACCACGCCGAACCCGGTCACGATGCTCCCGGGATCGATACCCAGAACGATGACGTTCCCGGTCACGTCGCCACCTCTCGCCTCAGAGTCGTTTCTCTTGTCCCGAGCGTCCTGCACTCAGCGGCCTCTCCACCGCGCAGGGCTACTTGTCGTCCTTGAGGGCCTCTAGCACATCGTCGGGAATGTCGAAGTTCGCTGACACCTGCTGAACATCGTCGTTCTCTTCAAGCGCATCGATCAGCCGGAGAACCTTGCCCGCCTCATCCTTGTCGAGTTTGACAGTCGTGCCGGGGATGCGCGTTATCTCTGCGTGCGCAACCGCGATCCCAGCCGTGCTGAGCGCGTCCCGCACGGCGATGAAGACCCTGGGATCAGTCGTGATCTCGAAAATGTCTTCTTCGATGGAGATGTCCTCAGCGCCGGCATCAAGCACTATTTCCATGATCCGGTCTTCGTCGTTTCCCTCGACCGGGATGGCAATGATGCCCTTCTGCGTGAAATTCCAGGCCACACTCCCTGTGTCACCGAGATGACCATCCCTCTTGAGAAGCGTGTGCCGGATCTCACCGACCGTGCGGTTCTTGTTGTCTGTGAGGCAATCTATGATCAAAGCCACGCCGACCGGACCGTACGCCTCGTAAACCATCTCCTCGTATGTCACGCCCTCTATCTGCCCCGAGCCCTTCTTGACGGCTTTGTCGATCTTATCGTTGGGCATGTTGGCATCGCGGGCCGCCTGAATGGCCGCCCTGAGCCGGATGTTGATGTTCATATCCGGGCCGCCCTGGCGCGCCGCCACCTCGATCAGCCGAGCATGCTTGTTGAAGATCTTGCCACGCTTCGCATCTGTGGCCGCCTTCTTATGCTTGATGCTCGCCCACTTGGAATGTCCTGACATGCGTTCCTCCCCAGAGAGAAGTCCTGGCGCTGCGTCTGTTTCACCGCGCCCCGCTACTCCTCGTCGTCCTGTACCTCGGATGCGGCAACGACCTTCGCCTGCACGTCCGCCGGCGTCTCCGCATAGTGGGAGAACTCCATTTCGAAGAACCCGCGCCCCTGCGAGATCGACCTGAGATGCGTCGAATATCTGTAGAGCTCTGCAAGCGGAACCAGAGCCTCAACAATCTGGTAGCGCCCCTGCTGACCGGTCTCACGGATCCGGCCTCGCCGTGATGAGACATCGCTCATGACGTCACCGAGGTACTCCTCAGGAACACCAACCTTGATCAGGTAGACCGGTTCGAGCAGCACACCCTGCGCATCGGCCACTGCCATCCTGAATCCGATGGAGCCGGCCATCTTGAACGCCATCTCTGAAGAGTCGACCGAGTGGTATTTTCCGTCATATACGGCTACCTTGACATCGACCATCGGGTAGCCCGCGACAACGCCCTTCTGCATCCGCTCAATGACGCCCTTCTCAACCGCCGGTATGAACTTCGAAGGGATCGAGCCTCCGACGATCTCGTTCAGGAATTCGAATCCAGCACCACGCTCGTTTGGCTCCAGGCGCAACCAGCAGACGCCGAACTGCCCGCGGCCTCCGCTCTGTTTCTTGTGTTTCCCCTCGGCCTGCGACGTCTTGCGGATCGTCTCACGATACGCGATCCGGGGCTTCTCAGTATCCACCTCGATCCCGAACTTGTCTTTCAGCTTCTCCACCATCACGTCGAGATGTAGATTGCCAAGTCCGCTGACAATCGTCTGCCTGAGGACCGCATCGTGCCGGATCGTGAACGTCGGGTCCTCTTCGTGAAGCTTCATGAGTCCGGCATTCGCCTTCTCCTCGTCGCCCTTCGTCCTCACCT
The DNA here is from genome assembly GCA_030600655.1 of Candidatus Eiseniibacteriota bacterium. Taxonomy (GTDB): domain Bacteria; phylum Joyebacterota; class Joyebacteria; order Joyebacterales; family Joyebacteraceae; genus Joyebacterum. The sequence continues at coordinate 140 of JAUVLP010000041.1, read as the reverse complement.
TCAGTGCAACCGAGAGCACGGGGTTCGGGAATTCGATCGGATGAATGAGAACGCGGTCCGACTTGGTGCAGAGCGTATCGTTTGTGTGCGTATGTTTGAGCTTGACCACGGCCCCGATGTCGCCCGCGGACACACCTTGC